>NZ_JADDRN010000024.1:0-102337 GCF_017355445.1 Delftia sp. SD018 | reverse complement strand
GACACAGCAGACACCACGATCTACGCGCGTCAGATCGTCGGCAGCGTCAGATTTCTATAAGAGACAGGCATGGGAGCAGGCCTTGGCGTTCACCATGGAGACGATGGCACGCCCCCACCATGAACACCTGCCGTGCCAGGTCGAACCGCAAGCCACTGGGACGCCGGCCCGCTTGCCGGGCGAACCTGACACTCGCCAGAAACAGCCAGGCCTGCGAGGTACCAGAAGGCACCCCGCAGGCCTCGCATGCCGGGCAGCAGCCGCCTGCCTGCCCGTCCTCCCCCACCAATTCCTGTCAGACCATCACCACGTCACAGCCGCAGCTTGGCCGTTGCCAGCAGCAAACCAAATCCCACCAACATGCCGCCAAAGGCCCTGTCTATCCAATGCCGCACGGCCAGCAGCCGTGCACGCACCCGCTGGGCCGAAAAGCACAGCGCCACGATGCAGAACCACGCCACATGGGCCAGCGAGATGAATCCGCCATATGCCAGCTGCGTGGCCAGCGGCGTGTCCTGTCCCACGATCTGCAGGAACAGGCTGACCACGAACACCGTGGTCTTGGGATTGAGCGCATTCGTCAGAAAGCCCGTGCGCAGTGCCGCCATGTCGGAGAGCGCGGCCACGGGCTGGCTGGGCAAATCGCCCTCCGGGCGGCTGCGCAGCATGGTCACGCCCAGATAGATCAGATAGGCTGCACCCAGCAGCTTGACCACGTCGAACAACCAGGTGGACTGCTGCATGAGCAGTCCGACCCCGAGCAAGGTATAGCCGACATGGACCAGCACCCCCAGGCCAATGCCCAGCGCCGTGAGCAGGCCCGCGCGGCGCGAGCGCAGCAGGCTGTTGCGTGTGACCATGGCGAAATCCGCCCCTGGGCTGATGACGGCCAGCAGGGTAATGGTGACTACAGCTATCCATTCGGTCATCGGTTATCCATTCGATTCAATGCAACGCGCCGGATAGTATTGGCCTTCCATGAAAATACATAACGATGTTTTCTGACACAGTTGGTGAACTCAACTCACATACCCCGAGCAAGCGGCTGCCGTCGCTGCAGGCCTTGCGCTGCTTCGAAGCGGCCGCCCGGCGGGAGAACTTCAGCAAGGCGGCAGAAGAGTTGCACCTGACCCATGGCGCCATCAGCCGGGCCGTGCGCCTGTTGGAGGACGATCTGGGCGTGACCCTGTTTGACCGCCGCAGCCGCCGCGTCTTCCTGACCGAGGCGGGCCGCCACCTGGCCCAGGCCGTGCACGAAGGCCTGGAGCGCATGCGCCAGGCCACGCAGGAGTTGCGCTCGCGCGCGCAGCAGGCGCGCCGCTGGGTGCTGTCCTGCGAGCCCACCTTGCTCATGCGCTGGCTGATCCCGCGCTGGCCGCAGTTCCAGGAACAACACCCGGAGTTGCAGCTGCACCTGATGGCGGGCGGCGGGCCTTTCTCTTTCGCGGACGGCATCGATCTGGCCATACGACGCGATGACTTCTCTCCGCCAGCGGGCTGTCATGCCGAGACCCTGTTTGCCGAGCGCATAGGCCCGGTCTGCCGGCCCGAACGGCTGGCGCAGTGGTGCACGCGCTCCGACGAGGGGCATGCCACCGGGCTGCGCCCGGAGGCACCCTTGCTGCAAAGCCGCACCCGCCCGGGGGCCTGGTCCACATGGGCAGAGCACAGCGGCCAGCCGCCGCCGTCGGGATCCCAGCTGCAGTTCGACCATTTCTATTTCAGCCTGCAGGCCGCCGTGGCAGGCATGGGACTGGCCATCGGACCCTGGCAACTGGTGCGCGACGACGTCGCCAACGGCGTGCTGGCAGCGCCCATGGGCTTTGTCGAGGACGGTTCGCGCTACTGCCTGCTGTCCCCCGCTCCGCCCACGCCAGATGGTGTGCACGACCAATTGCTGCAGTGGCTGCGCGCCCAGGCCTGAACAGCTCTGTCCCCTTTGCCGTGCCTGTGTCTGGACCGGTGTTCGGACTGATGTCTGTGTCCTTGTCTGCATCTCCCAAAGCAGAAAGGCAGCCGAAGCTGCCTTTCTGTTCTTGCCGGGCCTGAACGCCCGGCCTTGCGCTTACTTGCGCTGCGGCGGCAGGTCCGTGCAGGAGCCGTGCGCCACCTCGGCCGCCATGCCCAGGCTTTCGCCCAGCGTGGGGTGGGGATGGATGGTCTTGCCGATGTCCACGGCGTCGGCACCCATTTCGATGGCCAGCGCAATCTCGCCGATCATGTCGCCCGCATGCGTGCCGACGATGCCGCCACCCAGGATGCGGCCATGGCCGTGCGCCTCGGGGCTGTCGTCGAACAGCAGCTTGGTGACGCCTTCGTCGCGGCCATTGGCAATGGCGCGGCCCGAAGCCGTCCAGGGGAACACACCCTTCTTGACCTTGATGCCCTGGGCCTTGGCCTGGTCCTCGGTCAGGCCCACCCACGCCACTTCCGGGTCGGTGTAGGCCACGCTGGGGATCACGCGGGCATTGAAGGCGCTGGCAGCCAGCTCCTTGTTGCCCTGCAGTTCACCGGCGATGACTTCGGCGGCCACATGGGCCTCGTGCACGGCCTTGTGCGCCAGCATGGGCTGGCCCACCACGTCGCCAATGGCGAAGATGTGGGGCACATTGGTGCGCATCTGGATATCGACTTCGATGAAGCCGCGGTCCGTGACGGCCACGCCGGCCTTCTCGGCAGCGATCTTCTTGCCGTTGGGCGTGCGGCCCACGGCCTGCAGCACCAAGTCGTAGACCTGGGGCTCGGGCACGGTGATGCCGTCCTTGGCAGGCGCAAAGCTGACCTTGATGCCTTCGGGCGTGGCTTCGGCACCCACGGTCTTGGTGTTGACCATGATGTTGTCGAAGCGCGGCGCGTTCATCTTCTGCCAGACCTTGACCAGGTCGCGGTCGGCGCCCTGCATGAGGCCGTCCATCATCTCCACCACGTCCAGGCGTGCGCCCAGCGTGGAGTAGACGGTGCCCATTTCCAGGCCGATGATGCCGCCGCCCAGGATCAGCATGCGTTTGGGCACGCTGGCCAGGTCCAGCGCGCCGGTGGAGTCCACCACGCGCGGGTCCTTGGGCATGAAGGGCAGGTGCACGGCCTGGCTGCCGGCGGCAATGATGGCGCGCTTGAACTGCACGATCTTCTTGCTGCCAGTCTTTTCCTGGCCGTCGCCCGTGGTCTCTTCCACCTCAAGGTGGTTGGCACCGACGAAGTTGCCGTAGCCGCGCACCACGGTGACCTTGCGCATCTTGGCCATCTGGCCCAGGCCGCCGGTCAGCTTGCCGATGACCTTGTCCTTGTGTCCGCGCAGCTGGTCGATGTTGACCTCGGGCGCGCCGAACTTGACGCCGGCCACCTCCAGGTGCTTGACCTCGTCCACCACGGCGGCCACGTGCAGCAGCGCCTTGGACGGGATGCAGCCCACGTTCAGGCAGACGCCGCCCAGGCTCTTGTAGCGCTCGACGATGACCACATTCAGGCCCAGATCGGCCGCACGGAAGGCTGCCGAGTAGCCGCCAGGACCGCCGCCGAGCACGACCACGTCGCAGTCGTAATCGGCCGCGCCACCAGCGTAGCTGGCTGCGGCCGGAGCGGGAGCCGATGCTGCGGGCGCTGCAGCGGCAGGCGCTGGAGCCGCCGCTGCAGGGGCCGGTGCTGCCGCCTGGGGTGCGGCGGCCGCCTCGCCAGCGGCCTCCAGCGTCAGGATCAGGCCGCCTTCGGCGATCTTGTCGCCGATCTTGACCTTGAGTTCCTTGACCACGCCGGCATGGCTGGAGGGGATCTCCATGGAGGCCTTGTCGGACTCCACGGTGATCAGGGACTGGTCCTTGGCGACGGTGTCACCGGGCTGGACCAGCAGTTCGATCACGCCCACTTCGGCGAAGTCGCCGATGTCGGGCACCTTGATATCGATGATTGCCATGTGTCGGGCCTCCGTTTACAGCAGGATGCGGCGGTAGTCCGCCAGCACTTGGCCCAGGAAGGCATTGAAGCGCGCGGCCGAGGCACCGTCGATGACACGGTGGTCATAGGACAGCGACAGCGGCAGCGTCAGGCGCGGCACGAATTGCTTGCCATCCCACACCGGCTTCATCTGGCCCTTGGACAGGCCGAGGATGGCCACTTCAGGGGCGTTGATGATGGGGGTGAAGTTCGTGCCACCGATGCCGCCCAGCGACGAGATCGAGAAGCAGCCGCCCTGCATGTCGGCAGCGCCGAGCTTGCCGTCGCGGGCCTTCTTGGCCAGCTCGCCCATTTCCTGGCTGATCTGCAGGATGCCCTTCTTGTCGGCATCGCGCAGCACGGGGACCACCAGGCCGTTGGGCGTGTCGGCCGCGAAGCCGACGTGGAAGTACTGCTTGTAGACCAGGGTGTCGCCGTCCAGCGAGGCATTGAACTCGGGGAACTTCTTGAGGGCCGCAACCACCGCCTTGATCACGAAGGCCAGCATGGTCACCTTGACGCCGCTCTTCTCGTTCTCCTTGTTGGTGGAGACACGGAAGGCTTCCAGGTCGGTGATGTCGGCCTCGTCATTGTTGGTGACGTGCGGGATCATGACCCAGTTGCGCGACAGGTTGGCGCCGCTGATCTTCTTGATGCGCGACAGGTCCTTGCGCTCGACCGGGCCGAACTTGGCGAAGTCGACCTTGGGCCAGGGCAGCAGGTCCAGACCTGCGCCGCCGCCGGAGCCACCCTTGGGAGCGGTCGCGGCCTGGGCCTTGGTCTGCACGGCGCCCGCCATGACGGACTTGGTGAAAGCCTGGATGTCGTCGGCCGTGATGCGGCCCTTGTTGCCCGAGCCCTTGACCTCGTCCAGCGGCACACCCAGCTCGCGGGCGAACTTGCGTACCGAGGGCGACGCGTGGGGCAGCTTGCCCGTGGGCGCCACGGTGGGGTTGTGCGCAGGTGCAGCGGCGGGAGCCGACGCTGCAGCGGCAGCCACCGGAGCTGCAGCGGCCGGGGCAGCAGTTGCCGGTGCAGGGGCTGCAGCAGCAGGTGCCGGGGCCGCAGCCTGGGCTGCAGGCGCGGCAGCGCCCTGCACGCTCATCTGGCCGACCACGTCGCCCACGTTGACCGTGTCACCGATCTTGAGCGTCAGCGCCGTGATGGTGCCGGCCGCTGGCGACGGGATTTCCATCGAGGCCTTGTCGGACTCGACGGTGAACAGCGATTGCTCGGCCGTCACGGTGTCGCCGACCTTGACCAGCATCTCGATCACGGCCACGTCCTTGAAGTCGCCAATGTCGGGAATCTTGATGTCGATCTGCGTGGCGGCGCCCGAGGCCGCAGGCGCGGCAGCGGGAGCAGCGGCCGGCGCAGGCGCAGGCGCAGCCACCGGGGCCGGGGCTGCAGCGGCGGGGGCCGGTGCGGCGGCTGCAGGTGCCGGGGCAGCGGCTTCCGCCGACTCGACCACGGCAATGATGCTGCCCTGCTTGACCTTGTCGCCCATGTTGACGCGCAGCTCCTTCAGCACGCCAGCGTGGCTGGAGGGGATCTCCATGGAGGCCTTGTCGGACTCCACGGTGATCAGCGATTGCTCGGCCTTGATCTGATCGCCGGCCTTGACCAGCACTTCGATCACAGCAACTTCGTCGAAATCACCGATATCGGGGACTTGAATTTCTACCAATGCCATATGTGTCTCCCGTTCTTACTCAAGCGTGCAGCGGGTTGATCTTGTCGGCCTTGATGCCGTACTTGGCGATCGCTTCGGCCACGGTGGTGGCGTTGATCTTGCCTTCTTCGGCCAGCGCACGCAGTGCGGCAACCACGATGTAGTGGCGATCCACTTCGAAGTGCTCGCGCAGCTTGCGGCGGAAGTCCGAACGGCCGAAGCCGTCGGTGCCCAGCACCTTGTAGGTGCGGCCCTTGGGCATGTAGGGGCGGATCTGCTCGGCGTAGGCCTTCATGTAGTCGGTGGATGCGATCACCGGGCCATTGTGCGACTGCAGCTGCTGCGTGACGAAGGGCACCTTCTGGGTGTCCAGCGGATGCAGCAGGTTCCAGCGGTCGGCCTCCTGGCCGTCGCGGGTGAGCTCGTTGAAGCTCGGGCAGCTCCACACGTCGGCGGCAATGCCCCAGTCGGCCAGCAGCAGTTCCTGGGCGAAGAAGGATTCGCGCAGGATGGTGCCAGAACCCAGCAGTTGCACGCGCAGGCCGCTTTCCGGCACCTTCTGGCCGGGCTTGCACAGGTACATGCCCTTGATGATCTGCTGCTCGGTGCCGGGCGTGAGGCCGGGCATGGCGTAGTTCTCGTTGAGCAGCGTGATGTAGTAGAAGACGTTTTCCTGGTTCTGCACCATGCGGCGCAGGCCGTCCTGCATGATCACGGCGACTTCGTGGGCGAAGGTCGGGTCGTAGCTCACGCAGTTGGGAATGGTGTTGGCCAGGATGTGGCTGTGGCCGTCTTCGTGCTGCAGGCCTTCGCCGTTCAGCGTGGTGCGGCCCGAAGTGCCGCCCAGCAGGAAACCGCGCGCCTGCATGTCTCCGGCCGCCCAGGCCAGGTCACCGATGCGCTGGAAGCCGAACATCGAGTAGTACACGTAGAACGGGATCATGATCCGGTTGCTCGTGCTGTAGCTCGTGGCTGCCGCGATCCAGCTGCTCATGCCGCCGGCTTCGTTGATGCCTTCCTGCAGGATCTGGCCGGCCTTGTCCTCGCGGTAGTACATCACCTGGTCCTTGTCGACCGGGGTGTACTGCTGTCCAGCGGGGTTGTAGATGCCGATCTGGCGGAACAGGCCTTCCATGCCGAAGGTACGTGCCTCGTCCACCAGGATGGGCACGACGCGCGGGCCGATTTCCTTGTCGCGCAGCAGCTGCGTGAGGAAGCGCACATAGGCCTGGGTGGTCGAGATCTCACGGCCTTCGGGCGTGGCTTCAAGAATGGCCTTGAAGGTATCCAGCGCAGGCGCCGTGAATTGCTCGCTGGCCTTCACGCGGCGGTGCGGCAGGTAGCCGCCCAGGGCCTTGCGGCGCTCGTGCAGGTAGCGCATTTCCGGGGTGTCGTCGGCCGGCTTGTAGAAAGGCAGGTCGGCGATCTGGCTGTCGGGAATGGGAATGTTGAAACGGTCGCGGAAGGCCTTGATGTCCTCGTCGCCCAGCTTCTTGGTCTGGTGAACGGTGTTCTTGCCTTCACCGATCTTGCCCATGCCGAAGCCCTTGACGGTCTTGACCAGCAGCACGGTGGGCTGGCCCTTGTGCGAATTGGCGGCGTGGAAGGCCGCATAGACCTTCTGCGAATCGTGGCCGCCGCGGCGCAGGTTCCAGATCTCGTCGTCGCTCATGTGCTCGACCATCTTCAGCGCGCGCGGATCGCGGCCGAAGAAGTTCTTGCGCACGTAGGCGCCGTCATTGGCCTTGAACGACTGGTAGTCGCCGTCGTTGCACTCGGCCATGATCTTCTTGAGCACGCCGTCCTTGTCCTTGGCCAGCAGCTCGTCCCAGCCCTTGCCCCACAGCAGCTTGATGACGTTCCAGCCGGAGCCGCGGAACTCGCCTTCGAGTTCCTGGATGATCTTGCCGTTGCCGCGCACCGGGCCGTCCAGGCGCTGCAGGTTGCAGTTGATCACGAAGATCAGGTTGTCCAGCTTTTCGCGGGCGGCCAGCGAGATCGCGCCCAGCGACTCGACCTCGTCCATTTCGCCGTCGCCGCAGAACACCCAGACCTTGCGGCTTTCGGTGTCGGCAATGCCACGGGCATGCAGGTACTTGAGGAAGCGTGCCTGGTAGATGGCCATCAGCGGGCCCAGGCCCATGGACACCGTGGGGAACTGCCAGAACTCGGGCATCAGCTTGGGGTGCGGGTAGCTGGACAGGCCCTTGCCGTCCACTTCCTGGCGGAAGTTCAGCAGCTGCTCTTCGGAGATGCGGCCTTCCAGGTAGGCGCGGGCATAGATGCCGGGCGAGACGTGGCCCTGGATGTACAGGCAGTCGCCGCCGTGGTTCTCGTTTTCGGCGTGCCAGAAATGGTTGAAGCCGGCCGCGAACATGTTGGCCAGCGAAGCGAAGGAGCCGATGTGGCCGCCCAGGTCACCGCCTTCGGGCGGGTGCAGGCGGTTGGCCTTGACCACCATGGCCATGGCGTTCCATCGCATGTAGGCGCGCAGACGGCCTTCGATTTCCAGGTTGCCGGGACAGCGGGCTTCCTGCGAGGTCTCGATGGTGTTCACATAGCCGGTGTTGGCCGAGAAAGGCATGTCCACGCTGTTCTGGCGTGCGTGTTCGAGCAGGTCCTCGATCAGCTTGTGCGCGTATTCGGCGCCTTCACGGTCGATGACGGCCGACAGGGCGTCCATCCATTCGCGCGATTCTTGTTGGTCCAGGCCGGCGGGAACGCCTGCATTGCCTTGCGGGTCAGTCTGAGCTGTCATGGGAATGTCTCCTTGCAGAAGGTAGCGTCTTGGGGTCGAACCAGTGAGCGGCGCAGCGCGCCAACGCAGGCGGGTAGTTCACCACGCCTTGCGCGGCACAGACCCTGTCTGGCGAACTTGAAAATACCGATTCACTGCCTCAATGCTCGGCGAGTGTCGCATACTTTTTTCGAATTTCAAATGGTGCTTTTTGATTTCATAATTTGAAATTTTGCTGCAAACGCACATACAGTGAAGACCCCAAAGAACGTCGCCGAAGCGCCTCGGCGGCGACTCCAATACTCCTTAAAAACAGTCAGACTCTCCCCTACACTGGGCGCATGCAATCCTCCCCTTCCGAGCACGGCACGCACAGCCCTGCCCCCATGGCAGGCGTGGCCGCGCCAGTGCGCTGGTGGCGCAGCTGGTGGCGCAGTCTTTCCCCCACGCGCCAGGACCGCTTCGCGGCGCTCGCCCCCCTCGCGGCCGTACTGATGTTCATGGCGGCCATCGTGGCCTCCTTCTGGTACCTGCGCATGGAGGAGATCGACCGCGAGAAGGAAGCGCTGCACCGCGACGTGGAATATGCCCAGCAACGCGTGCGCCTGCGCCTGCTCGAGCGCCAGGAGCAACTGATGCGCATGGCGCGCGACATCGGCAACCACGACCTGGGCGAGTCCGACTTTGCCAGCCGCGCCGAAGCACTCATCAGCCAATACCCCGAACTGCAGTCCATCACCTGGATCGATGCACAGCGGCGCATCCTGGCCAGCCAGTCCGCCCCCACAGTGAGCAGCGAGCAGCTGCGCATCCCGCGTGAAGTGCTGCGCGCCGGAGACGCGCTGGAGGCCTACCAGCTCGCGCGTGAGATGCAGCAACCCATCTACGTGCAGGGACTGGCCCACAAGGGGGAAGCCGCGCCGCTGCTGCAACTGCATGTGCCGCTGGCACAGGACGGCCGCTACATCGGCGAGCTGCTGGGCGAGTACTCCATCGACAGCCTGCTGCGCTATGGAACGCCCACCGAAATCATGGCCCGCTACGCCATGACCATGCTCGACAGCCGGGGCCAGGTGCTGGCAGGCACGCCGCTGACACCGCGCAAGCAGACCGCCACCGAACTGCTGCGCTGGCGCACCGTTGCCAACGAGGACGAGGCCCCCGTCGCTCCCGTCGGCAACAGTCTGGTGCTGCGTGCCCAGGCCTATCGCACCTCGCTGGGCGTGGTCGGCAGCGGCCTGTTCTGGCTGGTGGGCACACTCAGTGCGATGACGGCATGGCTGCTGCTGGCCACCTGGCGCCACACGCGCCGCCGCCAGCGCGCCCAGGAGGCCCTGGTCGCGGAAACCAACTTCCGCCGCGCCATGGAAAACTCCGTACTCACCGGCATGCGCGCGCTGGACCTGCAAGGCCGTATCACCTATGTGAATGCAGCCTTCTGCCAGATGACGGGCTGGAGCGAATCAGAGCTGGTCGGCCAGATGCCGCCCTACTCCTACTGGCCCGACAACGACTACGACAACCTGCACTCCAAGCTGCGCGAAGAGCTTTCGGGCAAGACCATCGTCGGCGGCTTCCAGGTGCGCGTGCAGCGCAAGAACGGCACGCAGTTCGATGCGCGCCTGTATGTCTCGCCGCTGATCGACGCCCATGGCCAGCACACGGGCTGGATGTCGTCCATGACCGACATCACCGAGCCCAACCGCATCCGCGAGCAACTGTCCGCCTCCTATGAGCGCTTCACCATCGTGCTGGAGGCGTTGGACGCCTCGGTGTCCGTCGCCCCGCTGGGCAGCGCCGAGCTGCTGTTCGCCAACAAGCTGTACCGGCAATGGTTTGGCTCGCAGACCGATGGCCACCTGCAGCTCGTCGCCCAGGCCGGCGTGCTGCCCGTGCGCTCGCAGCCGCAAGGCATGGACGACGAGGACGGCCTCATGGGCCTGCCCACCGACTCGCTGACCAGCGCACGCAGCGAAAACGCCGAGATCTACCTGCCCGAACTGGGCAAGTGGCTGGAAGTGCGATCGCGCTACCTGAGCTGGGTGGACGGCCGCCTGGCCCAGATGGTGATCGCCACCGACATCACGCCGCGCCGCCTGGCCGAGGAGCAGGCCGATCGCCAGGCCGAGCACGCCCAGTCCGTCAGCCGCCTGATCACCATGGGCGAGATGGCCTCCAGCGTCGCCCATGAGCTCAACCAGCCGCTGACCGCCATCAGCAACTACTGCAGCGGCATGCTCACCCGGCTTGAAAAGGGCACGCTGACCGAAGAGCAGATGAAGTTCGCGCTGGAGAAAACCGCCCACCAGGCGCAGCGCGCGGGGCAGATCATTTTGCGCATACGCTCTTTCGTCAAGCGCAGCGAGCCCAACCGCACCCTGGCCCAGGTCACCGATATGGTCAGCGAGGCCGTGGAGCTGGCCGGGATCGAGCTGCGCCGCCGCAATGTGCAGCTGACCTACCACGTGGCCGAGCGCATGCCGGCCATCATGGCCGACACCATCCTCATCGAGCAGGTGCTGGTCAACCTCATGAAGAACGGCGCCGAATCCATCGAGCAGTCGGGCCGCCCCAGCCACCAGCGCAATGTGGAGCTGCGCGTGGTGCCGCGCACCATCGAGGACCAGCGCGTCATTGAATTCAACGTGCAGGACACCGGCAAGGGCCTGCCGCCCGAGGTGCTGGAACGCCTCTTCGAGGCCTTCTTCACCACCAAGAGCGAAGGCATGGGCATGGGGCTGAATCTGTGCCGCAGCATTGTCGAGTCCCACCAGGGCCGGATGCGTGCCGAGAACCTCTACAATGGTTCCGAGGTTGTCGGCTGCCGGTTTTCATTCTGGCTGCCGCTGGCCCCGCCGGGCGACGCGACAACGCCGGCAGCGACCATTGAACCCACAACAAGGACGATTGCATGAGCTTGATCCCGAAAAAAGGCACTGTGTACGTAGTTGATGACGACGAAGCGGTTCGTGATTCGTTGCAATGGTTGTTGGAGGGCAAGGACTATCGTGTGCGCTGCTTCGACTCGGCCGAGACCTTCCTCTCGCGCTACGACCCACGCGAGATCGCCTGCCTCATCGTCGACATCCGCATGGGCGGCATGACGGGCCTGGAACTGCAGGACCGCCTGATCGAACGCAAGTCCCCCCTTCCCATCGTCTTCATCACCGGCCACGGCGACGTGCCCATGGCGGTGAACACCATGAAGAAGGGCGCACTGGACTTCATCCAGAAGCCGTTCAACGAAGAGGAACTGCTGAACCTGGTCGAGCGCATGCTGGACCATGCCCGCGAAGCCTTTGCCGGCCACCAGCAGGCCGCCAGCCGCGACGCGCTGCTGGCCAAGCTGACCAGCCGTGAAGCCCAGGTGCTGGAGCGCATCGTCGCCGGCCGGCTGAACAAGCAGATCGCCGACGATCTTGGCATCAGCATCAAGACGGTGGAGGCGCACCGCGCCAACATCATGGAAAAGCTCAACGCCAACACCGTGGCCGATCTGCTCAAGATCGCCCTGGGCCAGGGCCAGACCGCTGCAGCGGCCAAGGCAGCCGTCGCCGGATAAGCCAAGACACCACCGCTTTTTTTCAAAGAGCTGCTAGCGCTTGATCAACAAGCCCTAGCAGCATTTTTATTGGTATTCACTGCAATGACAGCCCAACTCATCGACGGCAACGCCCTCTCCCGCCAACTGCGTGCCGAAGTCGCCCAGCGCGCCACCGCCCTGAAGGCCCGCGGCACCACGCCCGGCCTGGCCGTGGTCCTGGTCGGCGACAACCCTGCCTCCCAGGTCTATGTGCGCAACAAGGTCAAGGCCTGCGAGGACGCGGGCTTTCATTCGGTGCTGGAGAAGTACGATGCCTCGATGACCGAGGCCGAACTGCTGGCCCGCGTCGAGGCGCTGAACAACGACCCCAGCATCCACGGCATCCTGGTCCAGCTGCCGCTGCCCGCACACATCGACGACCACAAGGTCATCGAGACCATTTCGCCGCTCAAGGACGTGGATGGCTTTCACGTGGCCAGTGCAGGCGCGCTGATGGTGGGTGAAGTCGGCTTCAAGGCCTGCACCCCCTACGGCTGCATGAAGATGCTCGAATCCATCGGCATGAAGGACCTGCGCGGCAAGCACGCCGTGGTCATCGGCCGCTCCAACATCGTCGGCAAGCCCATGGCCATGATGCTGCTGGCCGCCAATGCCACCGTCACCATCTGCCACAGCGGCACGGCCGATCTCGCCGCCATGACGCGCCAGGCCGACATCGTGGTCGCCGCCGTGGGCAAGCGCAACGTGCTGACGGCCGACATGTGCAAGCCCGGCGCCGTGGTCATCGACGTGGGCATGAATCGCAACGACGAAGGCAAGCTCTGCGGCGACGTGGACTTTGACGGCGTCAAGGAAGTGGCCGGCTTCATCACGCCCGTACCCGGCGGTGTCGGCCCCATGACGATTACCATGCTGCTGGTCAACACCATGGAGGCGGCCGAGCGCGCCGCCGGCTGACCAGGAGCTGACAAGCATCGGGCGGCTCCCTGGGGAGCCGCTTGATTTCAATGCACCCGACGGCATCTGACACGCATGAGCAATCCCCTCCTCGAATCCTCCGACCTGCCCCTGTTCGATCGCATACGCCCTGCCGATGTGGGCCCGGCCATCGATATCCTGCTGACCGGGGCCGCAGAGGCCCTGGAGACCGTCACGGCACCCGACTTTCCGGCGCGCTGGGATTCGATCTCGGCCGTGCTCGATGTCGCCACCGAGAAGCTGGGAACGGCCTGGGGCGCCGTCAGCCACCTCAACAGCGTGGCCGATACACCCGAGCTGCGCGCCGCCTACAACGAGTCCCTGCCCAAGGTCACCGAATTCTGGACGCGCCTGGGTGCAGACGAGCGCCTGTATGCCAAGTACAAGGCCATTGACCCCGCCACGCTCAATGTCGAGCAGCGTGCGGCCTGGGACCATGCCATGCGCAACTTCGTGCTCTCCGGCGCCGAGCTGCGGGGCGAGGAAAAGCTGCGCTTTGCCAAGATCCAGGAACGCTCGGCCGAACTGACGCAGAAGTTCAGCGAGAACGCGCTCGACGCCACCGATGCATTCGCCTACTACGCCACGGCCGAGGAGCTGGACGGCGTGCCGCAGGATGTGCGCCAGGCAGCCCGCTCCGCCGCCGAGGCCGAAGGCAAGCAAGGCTTCAAGCTCACGCTGAAGATGCCCTGCTATCTGCCCGTGATGCAGTTCGCGACCAGCAGTGCGCTGCGTGAGAAGCTCTACCGCGCCTATGTGACACGCGCCTCCGACCAGGCCGAGGGCGATGCCATCCGCTTCGACAACACGGCCAACATCTCGGAGATCCTGGCCCTGCGCAAGGAAGAGGCGCAGTTGCTGGGTTACCGCAATTTCGGCGAGATTTCGCTGGTTCCCAAGATGGCGCATTCGCCACAGCAGGTGATCGACTTTCTGCGCGATCTCGCGCACCGGGCCCGCCCCTATGCCGAGAAGGATGTCGCCGACCTGCGCGCCTTCGCACGCGATGAACTGGGCCTGGCCGATCCCCAGCCCTGGGACTGGGCCTATGTCTCCGAAAAGCTCAAGGAGGCACGCTATGCCTTCAGCGAGCAGGAGGTCAAGCAGTACTTCCCTGCGCCCAAGGTGCTGGCCGGCCTGTTCAAGATCGTCGAGACGCTGTTCGACGTGGCCATCCGCCGCGACGCGGCGCCGGTCTGGAATCCCGCCGTCGAGTTCTACCGCATCGAGCGCAGCACGCCGCAAGGCCCCGAGCTGGTCGGCCAGTTCTACCTAGACCAGCCGGCGCGGTCGGGCAAGCGTGGCGGCGCCTGGATGGACGATGTGCGTACCCGCTGGCTGCGCCCTGACAACCACAGGCTGCAGACGCCGGTCGCTCACCTGGTCTGCAACTTTGCCACCGGCGTTGACGGCAAGCCGGCCCTGCTCACGCACGATGACGTGATCACGCTGTTCCATGAAACCGGCCACGGCCTGCACCACATGCTGACCCAGGTCAACGAGCGCGACGTCTCAGGCATCGCGGGCGTGGAATGGGATGCCGTGGAGCTGCCAAGCCAGTTCATGGAGAACTTCTGCTGGGAATGGGAAGTGCTCAAGCACATGACCGCCCACGTGGACAGCGGCGAGCCGCTGCCGCGCGCCCTGTACGACAAGATGATCGCGGCCAAGAACTTCCAGTCGGGCATGCAGACGCTGCGCCAGATCGAGTTCTCGCTGTTCGACATGCTGCTGCATACCGAGCACGATCCGAAGGCAGACATCATGCCGCTGCTGGCCCGCGTGCGCGCCGAGGTGGCCGTGCTGCCGTCGCCCCCTTACAGCCGCTCGGCCCACACCTTCAGCCACATCTTTGCAGGCGGCTATGCAGCCGGCTACTACAGCTACAAGTGGGCTGAAGTCCTCTCGGCAGATGCCTATGCGGCCTTCGAGGAAACCATGCTGGCCGATGGAACCCCCAACCCCGAAACAGGCCGCCGCTACCGTGAGGCGATTCTGGAGGCCGGAGGGGCACGCCCGGCCATGGAGTCGTTCAAGGCCTTCCGTGGCCGCGAACCCCAGCTGGATGCGCTGTTGCGCCACCAGGGCATGGCCCAGGCCTGAGAGCCCGGCCCCAGGTCTGCAGCGCCCCGACGGGGCGCTTTTTCCTGGCCCGGCCACTCCATCGGATGCGCGCAGCCACATCCTGTGGCTCCAGAAGATGGCCCAGGATGAATGGCACGCTATGCTTGCAGGCACTCCTGTGCGGGCATCCATCCGACGAGTGGTGGCCCCCGGCACGAAACCCTTCTTCCGAAACCGAGATCGTCCATGCAGTCTTCTCCCAGCCTTGGCCGCGGCGCCCTGCGCCACCTGATGCCATGCCTCGCCCTCGCCTGCCTTGCCGCCGCACTGCCGGCCGGTGCGCAGCAGGTGTACCGCATCGTCGGCCCCGATGGAAAAGTCACTTTCTCGGACCGCCCGGCCCAAAGCGCCCAGCAGCAGGCAGCGCCTGCCGCCCCTGCCGCCCCGTCAGTCGCGGGCACCGCTGACAGCAATGCCAACCTGCCCTATGCGTTGCGCCAGATCACAGGCCGCTTTCCGGTGACGCTGTACACCTCATCCGACTGCGCGCCCTGCGACAGCGCGCGCCAGTTGCTCCAATCCAGAGGCATTCCCTATGCCGAACGCCTGGTGCAGACCGAGGCGGACGCCGCTGCCCTGCAAAAGCTCAGCGGCCAGAACAGCCTGCCGTTTGCCACTGTTGGCAAGCAGTTCCTGAGCGGCTTCTCATCCAGCGAATGGACCCAATACCTGGATGCCGCAGGCTATCCTGCGACCTCGCAACTGCCTGCCCAGTACAAGCGGCCATCGGCACAGCCATTGACCACGCCTACGCCCGCTGCATCGGCGCCCGCAGCAGCACCCGCCGCCGCCGAGGTCCCGGGCAGCCGGCGCACCCCCATGCCCGCCCCAGCGCCTGGTGCACGCACCAACGACAACCCCGCAGGCCTGAGCTTCTAGGCAAGCGCCTGCCGCAATCAGGAGCCCGGCAGTGGATTCCATGCTGTCCGATGTGGTCTGGACCATGGCAAGGCTTGCCACGCTTGTCGGCTTGCCCGCGCTCATCGCGTGGACCTTGGTTGCAAGGCCTTCATGGCGCGAGCCTTTCAGGCTGGCCAGCCTGGCGCTGGTGCCTTGCCTGATCACGCTGTGGTTCATGCATGACGGAGGCCTGGGCAATGGCCTCAACCGTCTGGCCTACTATATGGCGACGGCTGCGTTCCTTGCCGTCTACACGGGGCTGGCGGCCATCGCCTTGCTCATGCAGCGCCACAAAAAACAACGCGCGCAAGCTTCGTTGCGCGCGCTGTGCCTGGGTGCATTGGCCCTGCTCGCCTGGATCACAGGCGCCGTGGCGTTCGAGAGCCTCGGCTAGCCGAGGCCGGTGGGCCTTCGCTCAATAGTTGAGCGTCTGCACGCCCTCGGGCGTGCCCAGCAGGCAGACCGATGCCTTCTGGTGCGCAAACACTCCCACGGTGACCACGCCGGGCCATTGGTTGACGTCGGACTCGAAGGCCAGCGGCTCGGCGATCTTCAGGCCGCGCACATCAAGAATGTGCTGGCCGTTGTCCGTCACCAGGGGCGCGCCGTCCTTCATGCGGATCTCGGCACGGCCACCCATGGCCTTGAAGCGGTTCGCAATCTGGGCAGCCGCCATGGGAATCACCTCCACAGGCAGTGGAAAGTCTCCGAGCACCTCGACGCGCTTGGAGGCATCGGCAATGCAGACAAAGCGCTCGGCCAGCGCAGCGACGATCTTCTCGCGCGTCAGCGCGGCGCCGCCGCCCTTGACCATGTAGCCGCGGCCGTCAATCTCGTCGGCTCCGTCGATGTAGACCGACAGGCTGGCGACTTCGTTGGCATCCAGCACCTTGATGCCCAGCGCCTTCAGGCGCTCGGTGCTGGCCTCGGAGCTGGACACGGCGCCCGGGATCTGGTCCTTGATGGTGGCCAGTGCATCGATGAACTTGTTGACCGTGGAGCCGGTGCCAACGCCGACGATTTCGCCGGGCACCACATAGGCCAGAGCGGCTTGCCCGACCAGGGCTTTGAGTTCATCTTGGGAAAAAGAGGCAGCAGATGTCGTCATGAGGGAAAATCCAGGTAATCCTTTGATTATCCCCATGTCTCTGATCCCCTACGCCCTGACCCGTCCCTTTCTCTTCGGCATGGACCCCGAATCCGCCCACGATCTCACGATGAACCTGATGGCAAAGGGGCAGAACACGCTCTTGCAGCAGGCGTGGGCACAGCCCATGGTGAGTGACCCCGTCGAGCTTGCCGGCCTCAAGTTCCCCAACCGCGTGGGCATGGCAGCGGGTCTGGACAAGAATGCACGTTGCATCGACGCGCTGGCCGCCATGGGCTTCGGCTTCGTCGAGGTGGGCACCGTGACACCCCGCCCGCAGCCGGGCAACCCCAAGCCGCGCATGTTCCGCATTCCCGAACGCAATGCGCTGATCAACCGCCTGGGCTTCAACAACGAAGGCCTGGATGCCTTCCTGAGCAACGTCAAGCGCTCGCAGGCCCGCGCCCAGGGAAAGCCCATGCTGCTGGGGCTGAACATCGGCAAGAACGCGACCACTCCCATCGAAGATGCCACCAGCGACTATCTCAAGGCGCTGGACGGCGTGTACCCGCATGCCGACTACGTGACGGTGAACATCAGTTCGCCCAACACCAAGAACCTGCGCGCCCTGCAAAGCGACGAAGCGCTGGACGCCCTGCTGGGTGCGATTGCCGAGCGCCGTGAGCAGCTGGCCACGCAGCATGGCAAGCGGGTGCCGGTGTTCGTGAAGATTGCACCCGACCTGGATGAAGAGCAGGTCGGCGTCATCGCCGCCACGCTGCAGCGCCATGGCATGGATGGTGTGATCGCCACCAACACCACGATCAGCCGGGAAGCCGTCAAGGGCCTGCCCCACGCGCAGGAAACGGGCGGCCTGTCCGGTGCGCCGGTGTTGGAGGCCAGCAACCAAGTCATTCGCCAGTTGCGTTCCGCCCTGGGCAGCCGCTACCCCATCATCGGCGTGGGCGGCATTCTCAGCGGCGAAGATGCCGTCAGCAAAATCCGCGCAGGCGCCGACGTGGTCCAGATCTACAGCGGCCTGATCTACCGAGGCCCTGCCCTGGTGCCCGAGACCGCACGCGCCATAGCCCAGCTGCGTTGAGGCTCGCGCCAGACAGGTGGTTGCCTGGCGTTTCGACCCAAGGCAGTTGAGTCAAGACATAGCCAGTGCTAGCGCACTGAACGCAGAACGCGAAAACGCCCGGCATGCCGGGCGTTTTCTTTGGGAGAGAAGCAGGCTTCTCGGCCCTCAACCCCTGCGCTGCTGCCAGCGCAGGATCAAGGGCATGACGGTGGTGCCGAATCGCAGCAGCTTGCGCGGGCCCACCATCAGTGCGGCACCGGCCGCCACGGCCACGGCCACG
Organism: Delftia sp. SD018; assembly: GCF_017355445.1. Taxonomy (NCBI): domain Bacteria; kingdom Pseudomonadati; phylum Pseudomonadota; class Betaproteobacteria; order Burkholderiales; family Comamonadaceae; genus Delftia; species Delftia sp. SD018. The sequence goes on along the minus strand of NZ_JADDRN010000024.1, from coordinate 84,001 downwards.
GGATGCAGGCGCGCAAAGGTGATGGCACGCTCCACCAGCGGTGCATCGGGCTGCACATGGGTGGCAGAGCGGCTCAATGCCCGGGCCTGGGCCACGGCCGCAGAGCGCGCCTTGAGGCGCTCGCGTTGCTGGGCAATGCGTTGCATCACCTGCTGCTGCTCAACGGTCGATGTGACCCAGAGCTCCGCGTTGAGCCCCGTGGGCGCGGGTGGCGTGACAGCGTTGCGGGACGGGGAAGCGTTGGAAGCATCGACCATGGCTACAGCCTCTTCTTCAGCGCCTGCCAGTCCTGGCTCAGCTCGTTGCGGGTAAGGATGAAGGGGCGGGCCAGGCGGCGCACGGCAGCAAGCAATTGCCACAGGGCAATGGCCCAGACCGCCAGCCAGCCACCGCCCACCAGCCAGCCCACCAGCACGCGGTGCTCGGTGTCCCAGAACTGCACGAGCAAGGCCACCGACAGCGTGAGCATGACCACGACGCTGAGTCCAGCAAGCGCAATCAGCAGCACGACCACCGTCTGCATGCTGCGCTTGTGCTCGGCCCATTCAAGCCGCGCGAGGTCCGTGCGGTCTTCTGCGGCAATGGCCAGCTCGATCACGGAAGCGCGCCAGCGCGCCACCCAGGCATCCAAACCCAGAAGGGAAATCCAATTCACAGGCATCCTTTTCTGGTCAGGCATGCCGCTGATCAGCGACGACCCAGCAGGAAGCCCAGCAAGGCGCCCATGGCAAGGGCAGCGCCTGCGACGCGCCACGGCTCATCGTGGGCGTAGCGATCGGCAGCGTAGGCGGCATCCTTGGCCTGGCGGGCCGCTTCCTGCGCCGCACGCACCGCGGACTCACGCACATTGGACATGCCATCATCGATACGCTGGCGCAGCATATGGATTTCCGGCACGGCATCCAGCTCCTTGGCAGACAGCAGACCACGCAGGTCGCCGACCAGTTTTTCAAGATCGGCTTGTGCGGTGGAGACGGTGTCAGTGATCGATTTCGTCATGATGAGCCTTTCTATTGAGGTGAAAACAAATACAGCGGGGAGCAGGCAATCATGTCGCCCGATACCTGTCACGCAACATGGGCAAGGCCCTTGTTACATGCAAGCATCTTATCCAATTGTTCCCGGGCTTCCGGGAAGCGAGGGGGCCTGAGCCTTGTCAGACAAGGCCTGCCATGGCCGTGTGTCGTGAACCGGCAGATCCTCAGGCCAGCAATTGCGCCACGTGCGCGCCAATGGCCAGGCAGCTGGTCAATCCCGGTGACTCGATGCCCAGCAGTTGCACCACGCCCGCAACGCCGTGGGTCTGAGGCCCCTGAATCACGAAGTCTGCGGCGGCCTCGCCGGGGCCGCTGATCTTGGGGCGGATGCCGGCGTAGCCGGGCACCAGCGCGCCATCGGCCAGACCCGGCCAATACCGGCGGATCTCTGCGTAGAAGGCGTCGGCGCGTACGGGATCGACCTGCAGATCACCTGGGCTCTCGACCCACTGCACATCGGGGCCGAACTTGGCCTGGCCACCCATGTCCAGCGTGAGATGCACGCCCAGGCCCGCCGCCTCGGGCACGGGATAGATCAGGCGCGAGAACGGTGCCCGCCCGGACAGCGTGAAATAGTTGCCCTTGGCATAGAAGGCCTGCGACACAAACTGCTGCGGAAACCCCTGCAAACGGGCCGCCAGCAATGGCGCATGAAGACCTGCCGCATTGACCAGGGTGCGGGCCGTCAGTTCCGTCCCATCGGCCGTGCGCAGCCACACGCCGCCTGGATGGATGGCTGCCTCCTGCACCTCGGCATGGCAGACCACCATGCCGCCTGCGTTTTCGAGATCGCCCTGCAGGGCCAGCATCAGTGCGTGGCTGTCGATGATGCCGGTGCTGGGGGAGTGCAGTGCCGCCGCACAGTGCAGCGCGGGCTCCATGGCACGTGCCTCGGCGCCTTCAAGCCAGCGCAGGTCGTGGACGCCATTGGCTTCGGCCTTGCGTGCAATGATCTGGAGCTGGCCGCGCTGCGCCTCATCCGTTGCCACGATGAGCTTGCCGCAGCGCTGATGGGCAATGCCGCGTTCACCGCAGTAGGCGTAGAGACGCTGCCGGCCTTCGACGCACAAACGGGCTTTCAACGAACCTTCGGGATAGTAGATGCCGGCATGGATGACCTCGCTGTTGCGCGAGCTGGTGCCCGTGCCAATGGCTTCAGCCGCCTCCAGCACCATGACCTCCCTGCCCTGCAACGCCAGCGCCCTGGCCACCGCCAGCCCCACCACGCCCGCACCCACCACCACGCAATCGACCTGTTCGCTCATCTTGTCTGCCCTTTCGCCGTCCAGCAGCCGATTATCAGACGGCGTCAGACACGAATGCGCCACAGATCATCTGGACGCATTGGAATTTCCAGGGCCTGAAAACCATGCACCGAGCGGAAATGAAAAAGCCCTCCTGAACAGATTTCAGGAGGGCTTGATTGGTGGGTGATACATGGATCGAACATGTGACCCCTGCCGTGTGAAGGCAGTGCTCTACCGCTGAGCTAATCACCCGCGAAGCCGGCTGCAAGGCCAACTTCTTTGGAAAAAACTGGTGGGTGATACATGGATCGAACATGTGACCCCTGCCGTGTGAAGGCAGTGCTCTACCGCTGAGCTAATCACCCGCGAAGCTGGCTGCTAGGCCAACTTCTTTGGAAAAAACTGGTGGGTGATACATGGATCGAACATGTGACCCCTGCCGTGTGAAGGCAGTGCTCTACCGCTGAGCTAATCACCCGCGAAGCTGGCTGCTAGGCCAACCTCTTTGGAAAAAATGGTGGGTGATACATGGATCGAACATGTGACCCCTGCCGTGTGAAGGCAGTGCTCTACCGCTGAGCTAATCACCCATATGTCGTTACTGCGACAAGACTTAGATTATGTCATAACTTCTAGGACTGATTTTCGAAGCCGCGCCAAATTGTCTTGCCGCCGCTCGATTTGTCCATCTGCACCATCACATCCTCATGTGCGGCCAGCTCCTGATCATTGGCGTGCACCACGCGCAGCTTGAAGCTGGCCAGATCCACCTGCGCCACGACCAGCCCACCCTCGGACTGGACAGGCTCTTCCGCCATCAACAGGGCCTCCTGGCCCCGCGTGAGGTTGATGTAGACATCGGCCAGCAGCTCCGCATCCAGCAAGGCGCCGTGCAGCGTGCGCCCGGAGTTGTCCACCTCCAGACGATCGCACAGCGAATCGAGCGAGTTGCGCTTGCCAGGGAACATCTCCTTGGCCATGACCAGGGTGTCGATGACCCCGCTCACGCACTGGCGGATCGGCGGGCGGTTGGCGAGCTCCAGCTCCTTGTTCAGGAAACCCAGGTCAAAGGGCGCGTTGTGGATGATGAGCTCGGCGCCCTGCAGGTACTCCCAGATCTCCTCGACCTTGTGCTCGAAGCGCGGCTTGTCCTTGAGGAATTCGGTGGTGATGCCGTGCACGCGCAGCGCGTCCGGATGGCTGTCGCGCCCCGCATTGAAATACAGATGCAGGTTGTTGCCGGTCAGCTTGCGGTTGACCATCTCCACGCAGCCCAGCTCGATGAGCCGGTCGCCGTTGTCGGCTGACAGGCCAGTGGTTTCAGTGTCGAGAATGATTTGACGCGACATGCGCTGGCCCTCAGTGGTTTTCCTTGGCGTGATTGAGCGAGTACTTGGGAATCTCGATGGTCACGTCCTCGCGTGCAAGGATGGCCTGGCAGGACAGGCGGGACTGCGGCTGCAGACCCCAGGCGCGGTCCAGCAGGTCTTCTTCCTCTTCCTCGGCCTCGTTCAGCGAGTTGTAGCCCGCCTTGACCACCACATGGCAGGTGGTGCATGCGCAGCTCATGTCGCAGGCATGTTCAATCTTGATGTTGTTGTCCAGCAGGGCCTCGCAGATCGAGGTTCCGGCGGGCGCCTCGATTTCGGCACCCTGGGGACAGTATTCGGCGTGGGGAAGTATTTTGATAACGGGCATGACGGATCTGCTGTCGGATCAGAAATCAGGAAAGGGATTGCACGCTCTTGCCGGCCAGGGCCTGCTGGATGCTGCGGTTCATGCGCTCGGCGGCGAAGGACTCCGTGCCCTTGGCCAGCGCTTGTGTCGCGGCCTCGATGACGGCGGCATCCTCGGAGCCCACGCTGGCGCGCAGGGCGTCGATCAGCGCATCGATGGCTGCGCGTTGGTCCGCGGCGAGCACATCGCCATCGGCCTGCAGAGCGCTCTCGGTGGCCATCAGCATGCGATCGGCGTCGACACGCGCCTCCACCAGTGCGCGGGCCTGCATGTCCTGCTGGGCCGTGGCAAAGCCGTCCTGCAACATGCGGGCAACCTCGTCGTCCGACAGGCCGTACGACGGCTTGACATGGATATGGGCCTCGACGCCGCTGGTCTGCTCCTTGGCGCCTACCGACAGCAGGCCGTCGGCATCCACGGTGAAGGTCACACGGATGCGGGCTGCGCCGGCCGCCATGGGCGGGATGCCGCGCAGCTCGAAACGCGCCAGGCTGCGGCAGTCCGCCACCAGGTCGCGCTCGCCCTGCACCACATGGACGGCCAGGGCCGTCTGACCATCCTTGTAGGTGGTGAAGTCCTGGGCACGGGCTGTGGGAATGGTCTCGTTGCGGCTGATGATTCGCTCGACAAGGCCGCCCATGGTCTCCACGCCCAGGGACAGAGGAATCACGTCGAGCAGCAGCATGTCGCCGCTGGAGCTGTTGCCAGCGAGCTGGTTGGCCTGGATGGCGGCCCCCAGCGCGACGACTTCGTCGGGGTTGAGATTGATGAGAGGATCGCGGCCAAAGAACTCGGCCACGGCCTCGCGCACCTGGGGCATGCGGGTGGAACCGCCGACCAGCACCACGCCCTGCACTTCGTCGCGCGCCAGCCCTGCGTCCTTGAGCGCGCGGCGCACGGCCGCCAGCGAACGTGCCGTCAGATGGGCCGTGCTCGCATCGAAATCGCTGCGCTTTACATCGAAATGCACAGCGCCGGTAGACAGCTCGGCCGTGAGCGTTGCGACCTGTGCCTCCGTCAATGCCTGCTTGCAAAGGCGTGCCGCCATGCACCAGCGCGCCTTGTCTTCGGCCGTCTGGGGAACCACGCCGGTCTGCTGGGCCACCCACTCGGCCAAAGCCGCATCGTAGTCGTCGCCCCCCAGGGCCGAATCGCCGCCAGTGGAGACGACCTCGAACACACCCTGGGACAGGCGCAGGATAGAAATATCGAAAGTGCCGCCACCCAGGTCGTAGACGGCGTATACGCCTTCGGAGCCGTTGTCCAGGCCGTAGGCAATGGCTGCAGCCGTGGGCTCGTTGATCAGGCGCAGCAGGTTGATGCCGGCGAGCTTTGCCGCATCCTTGGTGGCCTGGCGTTGTGCATCGTCAAAGTAGGCGGGCACGGTGATGACGGCGCCATGGATGTCGTCATTGAAGGTGTCTTCGGCACGGAAACGCAGCGTGGCCAGGATCTCGGCGCTGACCTCCACGGCTGTCTTGGTGCCATCGACAGTCTCGATCCCGATCACGCCACGGCCGGCCTCCTGCTCCGCAAAGCGGTAAGGCAGCTTTTCCGGCGCATCGATGTCAGCCAGCGTGCGGCCCATGAAGCGCTTTGCCGAGGCAATGGTGTTGCCCGCATCGGTAGACAGTGCAGCCTGGGCGGCATGGCCGATCTCACGGCGGCCCTGAGGCAGATAGCGCACGACAGAAGGCAGCAGCACTCGGCCCTGGTCATCCGGCAGGCATTCGGCCACGCCATTGCGGACAGCGGCGACCAGCGAATGCGTGGTGCCCAGGTCAATGCCCACGGCAATGCGCCGCTGGTGGGGATCGGGGGACTGACCGGGTTCGGAAATCTGCAAAAGCGCCATGAAAATACTCGGGGAAATTGCAGGTCCGGGCCGGCCGGCCTGCCTTGTGAATGAGGGTCTCTCGTGGGAGGTGCGGATCGCGGGTTATTGTCCCAGTTGATCGCGGCGACGCTCTATGTCCTGCGCAAATCGCGCAACAAACATGAGGGCTCTGACCTGCTGCACAGCCGCCTGCGCATCGTGCAGTTCATCCAGCTGACGACCGCATTCAGCCAGCATGCTCTTTCTCGCCTGCAGCACCTCGTCGTCCAGCGCATCCAGGGCGGCCTCGTCCTGCGCCTCTTCCAACGCCTCGCGCCACTCCATTTGCTGCATCAGAAAGGCGGTGGGCATGGACGTGTTGTCCTCGGCACGCACGGGTGCACCCAGCAATTCGCAGAGATACGCTGCGCGCCTGAGTGGTTCTTTCAACCGCTGGTAGGCCTCGTTGATGCGCACCGACCATTGCATGGCCACGCGCTGCGCGGTGGCTCCCTGCGAAGCATAGCGGTCAGGGTGGGCCTCACGCTGCAACTCCTTCCAGCGCGCGTCAATGGTGCTGCGCTCCTGCGCAAATTGGCGCGGCAGCGCAAACAGCTCGAAATCGTCCGATTGCAGGTTCATGTCGATAAAAAGCCGCCAGCACCGAAGCGAAGGCGGCCTCTTGAGGGAGTAGAAGAAATCAGGGTCTGCCGGCCCAGCCGCCAGGCCACAAAGGCCCGGCCGCCCGGCAGATGCCGGTCAGATGCGAAAGCTCTCGCCGCAACCGCAGCGATCACGCTCGTTTGGGTTGTAGAACTTGAAGCCTTCGTTCAAGCCCTCACGCACGAAATCCAGCTCCGTGCCGTCGATATAGGCCAGGCTCTTGGGATCGACCAGCACCTTGATGCCGTGGTCCTCGAAGATCACGTCCTCGGGCAATTGCTCGTCCACATACTCCAGCTTGTAGGCCAGGCCAGAGCAGCCCGTGGTCTTGACCCCGAGGCGCACGCCGATGCCCTTGCCGCGGCGCGACAGGTAGCGGCTCACGTGGCGTGCCGCAGAATCGGTCAGCGAGATCGCCATATCAGGCGGCCACCACCGCAGTGCGCTTGGCACGGTAGTCATCGACCGCTGCCTTGATGGCGTCTTCGGCCAGGATGGAGCAATGCACCTTGACCGGAGGCAGAGCCAGCTCTTCGGCGATCTGGCTGTTCTTCAGCGCAGCCGCCTCATCCAGCGTCTTGCCCTTGACCCACTCGGTCACCAGCGAAGACGAGGCAATCGCGGAACCGCAGCCATAGGTCTTGAAACGCGCATCCTCGATGACGCCGGTTTCGGGATTGACCTTGATCTGCAGCTTCATCACGTCGCCGCAGGCAGGAGCGCCGACCATGCCGGTGCCCACCGATTCGTCGTTCTTGTCGAACGAGCCCACGTTGCGGGGATTTTCGTAGTGGTCTACCACTTTGTCGGAATAAGCCATGATGTCTACCTCTTCAATACTTGATTCGCGTGCCGGCCAATGCTCAGTGAGCCGCCCATTGGATGGTGCTGAGATCGATGCCGTCCTTGAACATCTCCCACAGCGGGCTGAGTTCGCGCAGCTTGACCACATTGGTGCGGATGGTGCTGATCGCGTAGTCGATTTCCTCTTCGGTCGTGAAGCGGCCGATCGTCATGCGCAGGCTGCTGTGCGCCAGTTCGTCGCTGCGGCCAAGTGCACGCAGCACATAGCTGGGCTCCAGGCTGGCCGACGTGCAGGCCGATCCCGAGGACACCGCCAGACCCTTGATGCCCATGATGAGCGACTCGCCTTCGACGAAATTGAAGCTCATGTTCAGGTTCTGCGGCACACGGTGCTCCATGCTGCCGTTGATGAAGACCTGCTCCAGATCCTTCAAGCCGTTGAGCAGACGCTGCTGCAGCGCGTAGGCCTTGGCGTTGCTTTCAGCCATTTCTTCCTTGGCAATGCGGAAGGCCTCGCCCATACCGACGATCTGGTGCGTAGGCAGCGTGCCCGAGCGCATGCCGCGCTCATGGCCACCACCGTGGATCTGAGCTTCCAGACGCACACGTGGCTTGCGGCGCACATACAGGGCACCCACGCCCTTGGGGCCATAGGTCTTGTGCGCGGTCATGCTCATCAGGTCCACCGGCAGCTTGGACATGTCGATCTCCACGCGGCCCGTTGCCTGCGCGGCATCCACATGGAACAGGATGCCCTTCTCACGGCACAGCGCGCCGATGGTGGGAATGTCCTGGATGACGCCGATTTCGTTGTTCACGAAGAGCACGCTGACCAGGATGGTGTCGGGGCGCAGCGCGGCCTTGAAGGCTTCAATGTCGAGCAGGCCATCAGGCTGCACGTCCATGTAGGTCACCTCAAAGCCCTGGCGCTCGAGTTCACGCATGGTGTCGAGCACGGCCTTGTGCTCAGTCTTGAGCGTGATCAGGTGCTTGCCCTTGCCCTGGTAGAAATGCGCCGCGCCCTTGATGGCCAGGTTGATGGACTCGGTGGCACCGCTGGTCCAGACAATCTCACGGGGATCCGCGCCGATCAGGTCTGCGACCTGGCCGCGGGCCTTCTCGATGGCCTCCTCGGCTTCCCAACCCCAGGCATGACTGCGCGATGCGGCGTTGCCGAAATGCTCACGCAGCCAAGGAATCATGGCGTCCACCACGCGAGGGTCCACGGGGGTGGTCGCGCCATAGTCGAGATAGATGGGGAAATGCGGGGTCATGTCCATGACTGGCTCTTATCAAGGTTCAGGCTGGCAAAAAACGGGAAGGCGATGAACTCCGGTGAATCCATCCAGGCGGACAACACCGCGCCACACAGCCATGCGCGGCGGTGCCCTGCCCTCAGGGTGTCAAAAGTCGATCAGGACTTGGCGAAGGCGTTGCCCAGCGCGAATACCGAGTTCGGGGCATTCACACGGATGGGCTTGACCACGGGAGCCGTGGAAATCGCGCGGCGCACCACGGGCTTATCCTCGATCTGGATGCCCTTGGCCAGTTGTTCGTCCACAAGCTTTTGCAGCGTCACGGAATCGAGGAACTCGACCATGCGCTGGTTCAGTGCGGCCCACAGCTCATGCGTCATGCAGCGGCCGGCTTCGCCCAGGCAATTTTCCTTGCCGCCACACTGGGTGGCGTCAATGGGTTCGTCCACGGAGACGATGATGTCGGCCACGGTGATGTCGCCGGCCTTGCGGGCGAGCGTGTAGCCGCCGCCGGGTCCACGGGTGGACTCGACGAGTTCATGGCGGCGCAGCTTGCCGAACAGCTGTTCCAGATACGACAGGGAAATCTGTTGCCGCTGGCTGATGGCTGCCAGCGTGACAGGGCCATTGTTCTGGCGCAGGGCCAGATCGATCATGGCAGTGACCGCAAAACGGCCTTTGGTGGTGAGACGCATTACGAGCTCCTTCAGTCAGGCTTGTACGTTACAGAAACACCCGCTCCAGCGATTTGACTGGAGTTGGGCACAGTCTCCGCCCTTACTCCGTCCTGTTCAAAAGGTTCAGAGCCCTTCTTTTCATCGAAGTTTTTGTTGTTGTTGAGTGTTGACCCTTAGTGTACCACATTCCCCATCAATTTTGTCGGGTAACAGGAGCTAACGGGCTTCAGACCAGGCGCCGCCTCAGGAAACCTGCACGGATGAGCCCCCGAACAGTTGCTCCTTGAGCAGCGCCAGCTGATCGCGCACCCGCGCAGCCTGTTCGAACTCCAGGCTGCGCGCATGTTCGAGCATCTGCTTCTCCAGACGCTTGATTTCCTTGGCCACATCTTTTTCGGACATGTCCTCGACACGCGCTCTTTCGAGCTGATTGGCCTGCAGGCGTTCCGCTTCCTTGCCACTTTTTTCGCTGTAGACACCATCAATCAGGTCTTTCACCCGCTTGACAATCTGCTTGGGTTCGATTCCGTTTTCCTCGTTGAAGCTTATTTGCTTGGCACGGCGGCGCTCGGTCTCGCCGATGGCCTTCTTCATGGACTCCGTGACACGGTCCGCATAGAGGATGGCCTTGCCATGCAGGTTGCGCGCGGCGCGGCCGATGGTCTGAATGAGACTGCGTTCAGCGCGAAGAAAGCCTTCCTTGTCGGCATCGAGGATGGCGACCAGCGAGACTTCGGGGATGTCCAGCCCCTCGCGCAGCAGGTTGATGCCCACGAGCACGTCAAAGACACCCAGGCGCAGGTCACGAATGATCTCCACGCGCTCCACCGTTTCCACGTCGGAGTGCAGATAGCGCACCTTGACGCCGTTTTCACTCAGGTAGTCGGTGAGTTGCTCGGCCATGCGCTTGGTCAGCGTGGTGATGAGAACACGCTCCGTGCGTTCGACGCGCAGGCGGATTTCCTGCAGCACGTCGTCCACCTGATTGGTGGCCGGGCGTACTTCGATTTCAGGATCGATGAGGCCTGTGGGGCGAACGACCTGGTCCACGACCTGGCCCGAGTGGGTCTTTTCGTAGTCTGCCGGCGTGGCGGAGACAAAGATGACCTGGCGCATGCGCTGCTCGAATTCCTCGAATTTGAGCGGCCGGTTGTCCAGCGCCGAAGGCAACCGAAAGCCATATTCCACCAGCGTGGTCTTGCGCGAGCGGTCGCCGCTGTACATGGCGTTGAGCTGGCCGATCATCTGGTGACTCTCGTCCAGGAACATGAGGGCGTCGCCGGGCAGGTAGTCGGTCAGGGTGCTGGGCGGCTCGCCGGGTGCGGCGCCTGAGAGGTGGCGGGTGTAGTTCTCGATGCCCTTGCAGTGACCGACCTCGGTGAGCATCTCCAGATCGAAGCGCGTGCGCTGCTCCAGGCGCTGGGCCTCGACCAGCTTGCCGTCTCCCACCAGTTGCTTGAGCCGCTCGGCCAGCTCCAGCTTGATGGTTTCCACGGCGGCCAGGACCTTGTCGCGCGGCGTGACGTAGTGGCTGCTGGGGTAGACGGTGAAGCGCGGAATGCTCTGGCGCACGCGGCCCGTGAGCGGGTCGAACAATTGCAGGCTTTCGACCTCGTCGTCGAAGAGTTCGATGCGGATGGCCAGCTCGGAATGCTCGGCGGGGAAGACGTCGATGGTGTCGCCGCGCACGCGGAACTTGCCCCGGCTGAAGTCCTGGTCGTTGCGCTGGTACTGCATGCGGATCAGTTGCGCGATGACGTCGCGCTGGTTGATGCGGTCGCCGGTGCGCAGCGTCATGATCATGCGGTGGTAGCTTTCGGGCTCGCCGATGCCGTAGATGGCCGAGACCGTGGCGACGATGACCACGTCGCGCCGCTCCATCAGGCTTTTGGTGCAAGACAGCCGCATCTGCTCGATGTGCTCGTTGATGGCGCTGTCCTTTTCGATGAACAGGTCGCGCTGGGGCACATAGGCCTCGGGCTGGTAGTAGTCGTAGTAGCTGACGAAGTATTCGACGGAGTTCTTGGGAAAGAACTCGCGGAATTCGCTGTACAGCTGCGCTGCCAGCGTCTTGTTGGGCGCGAAGACAATGGCCGGGCGGCCCAGGCGGGCGATCACGTTGGCCATGGTGAAGGTCTTGCCCGAGCCCGTCACGCCCAGCAGAGTCTGGAAGGATTCGCCGTCCTGGATGCCTTCGACCAGCTTTTCAATGGCGGCGGGCTGATCGCCGGCCGGCGGATAGGGCTGGAACAGCTCGAAGGGGGAGTCCGCGAAATGCACGAACTGGCCGGAGGCCTCAGGTGCTGGAGAGGAATCAGAGACTTCGTGCATGACGTGGGTTCGCAAAAGTGAGTATCGGCCGGCGAGATCGCTAGAATTCATGGGTTAACCCGAAAGCCTACCGTAGCTTGGGGCTAGCCGCGTTTTTTCCACCTCCCAAGACATCCCAAGGACGCTTCATGTCTCTGTTTACCGCCGTCGAAATGGCCCCCCGCGACCCCATCCTGGGTCTGAACGAGCAGTTCGCTGCCGACACCAACCCCAGCAAGGTGAATCTGGGCGTGGGCGTGTACTTCGACGACAACGGCAAGTTGCCCCTGCTCGAATGCGTGCAGGCCGCCGAGAAGGCGATGATGGACAAGCCCACGGCCCGCGGCTACCTGCCTATCGACGGCATCGCTGCCTATGATGCCGCAGTCAAGGGCCTGGTGTTCGGCGCCGAGTCCGACGTCGTCAAGTCCGGCCGCGTGTCCACGGTGCAGGCCATCGGCGGCACCGGCGGCCTGAAGATCGGCGCCGACTTCCTCAAGAAGATCAGCCCCGCCGCCAAGGTGCTGATCTCCGACCCGAGCTGGGAAAACCACAAGGCCATCTTCACCAATGCAGGCTTCGAAGTGGGCACCTATGCCTACTACGACGCGGTCAACCGCAAGGTGAACTTCGAAGGCATGCTGGCCGACCTGAACGCGGCCGCCGCCGGCACCATCGTGGTGCTGCACGCCTGCTGCCACAACCCGACCGGCTATGACATCACGGCCGAGCAGTGGGACCAGGTGATCGCCGCCGTCAAGGCCAAGGGCCTGGTGGCCTTCCTCGACATGGCCTACCAGGGCTTTGGCCACGGCATTGCCGAAGACGGCGCCGTGATCGGCAAGTTCGTGGCCGCTGGCCTGAACATCTTCGTCTCGACCTCGTTCTCCAAGAGCTTCAGCCTGTACGGCGAGCGCGTGGGCGCGCTGTCGGTGGTGGCCAACGACAAGGAAGAAGCGGCCCGCGTGCTGAGCCAGCTCAAGATCGTCATCCGCACCAACTACTCCAACCCGCCCACCCATGGTGGCGCCGTGGTGGCCGCCGTGCTGAACAACCCCGAGCTGCGCGCCCTGTGGGAAAAGGAACTGGGCGAGATGCGCGTGCGCATCAAGGCCATGCGCCAGAAGCTGGTTGACGGCCTGAAGGCTGCCGGTGTCCAGCAGGACATGGGCTTCATCACCACCCAGATCGGCATGTTCAGCTACTCCGGCCTGAGCAAGGACCAGATGGTGCGCCTGCGCACCGAGTTCGGCGTCTACGGCACGGATACGGGCCGCATGTGCGTGGCCGCGCTCAACAGCAAGAACATCGACTACGTCTGCCAGTCGATCGCCAAGGTGGTCTGACCCCCGCCCCGGCTGCCCGGCCATGCGCCGGGTTTGCAGACATGCCGCCAACGGTGCATTGCCCTGGCGGCATTTTCTTTTTCCGGGCGGCTTTTGCATCCTCACCGTCCGGTATGCGCCAGGCCCTGGGAGGCATGGGTGCGATCATGCGTGCAGTTGAAACACCGAATGCACAACGAGACGCTCCATTCCCATGCCCGATCACGCGCCTCCTGAACCCATTGCGCTACACGCGCCCCTCTCCTCTTCCCCCACCAACGGGCTGCCGTTGTCGGGCGTGCGCATCCTGAGTCTGGCCCTGAATCTGCCCGGCCCCGCCGCCCTGATGCGCTGTGCCGCCATGGGCGCGCAGTGCAGCAAGCTGGAGCCTCCGTCTGCACAGCCCGCCGCGGCCGGTGCGGCCGGTGCGGCCGGTGCAGACCCGATGGCGCGCTACAGCCCGCAAGCCTATGCCGATATGCACCAGGGCATTGCGGTCTGGCAGGCACAGCTCAAAAGCGAGGAAGGACAGGCGGCGCTGCACCATGCGCTGGACGCGGCCGACATCCTGCTCACCTCGTTCCGCCCCGCCGCACTGGCCAAGCTGGGGCTGGACTGGGCGTCGCTGCAGCAGCGCCATCCGCAGCTGTCGCTGGTGCGCATCGTCGGCAGCGCGGGAGCCCTGGCCGATGTGCCGGGCCATGACCTGACCTACCAGGCCGAGGCGGGGCTGGTACAGGGCGGCGCCATGCCACCCAGCCTGTTTGCCGACATGGCCGGTGCGCTGATGGCCAGCGAAGCCGTGCTCAAGGCCTGGCTGCTGCGCCAGCGCAGCGGCCACGGCAGTCTCCAGGAAACAGGCCTGGCCCAGGCCGCGCAGTGGCTGGCTTTGCCCTGGCATTGGGGCCTGACCCGGCCCGATGGCGATGTGGGCGGCGCGCACGCAGGCTATCGCGTCTACGCCTGCGCCGATGGATCGGTGGCCGTGGCGGCCCTGGAGCCGCATTTCGCGGCCCGCCTGTGCGCCGTGGCGTCGGTGAATGGCGATGGCAGCATCGCCAGCATGCGCAGCCCCGCCATGCATGCAGCCCTGCAAGCCTTCCTGGCCTCCTTGTCCTGCGCCGAGCTGGCAGACCTGGCCGAGCAGCACGATCTGCCCCTGCACCCTCTTCCCGGCCAACCCCAGGCACAGCCTCGCTTGTAGGCGGACACCTAAAAGCACCACCTGCCCGCAACCTACAAGCCGCGCAGGTCATGGCTGGCCGCAGCATGCTGGCACGCTGCGGCCAATGACCCTCTTTACCGTAATAGCCCGCTCCTCTTAAATCGGAGTTGCGCATACAACCGGACAACCCGAACACATCTGGAAACACCCATAATCGGCTTATCTGGAGGCAGCCCCATGGTTCGAGAACATCCATCAACCGCCCGGATATCCGGGACGCGTCAGCCACCCAGCCATACGGCGCCAGTTCTGCGGCGCATTGGCGCCAGCGCCTGAGCCGCCCACACGGCCAACCCTCCCCTGCTCCACCCATGCAAAGCCAGCCCCCAGCCCATGTGCCGGTACTGCAGCTGGTGCAGCGCATCTGGCCCCTGGTGCTGGTGGTCGTGGTGCTGGTGGTCATGGCCAGCGGCAGCCTGTACCTTGTGTCTGCCGTGCGGGCCTTTGTGGCCGGGGAAAGCCTGTGGTCCAAGGCACAGAAGGACGCCATCTACGCCCTGAGCCGCTATGTGGACAGCGGCTCGGCGCGCGACATGGCGCGCTTCGAGCAGGCCATGGCCATTCCCGCGGGCGACTGGCAGGCGCGCATGGCGCTGGACGATGTGCCAGCCAGGGTCAAGGATGCGCGTGCCGGCATTCTTCTGGGAGGCAACCACCCTGACGATGCCGAGGCGCTGATCTGGCTCATGCAGACCTTCCGCCATGTCGAGCTTCTGGAAGAGCCTTATCGCTACTGGAAACAAGGCGACCAGTATCTGCAGCAGCTCGACAGGCTGGCCCAGGAGATAGAGCAGCGCCACGCAGTGGGCAGCGTCAGCGCCGAGGACGCCATCACCTGGAAGCGCGAGATCGAGCAGATCAACGCCGGCGTCACACCGGCCACCCAGCAGTTCAGCGCTTCGCTGGGCCGCAGTTCACGGCAGATGGTGATGTGGCTGCAGGGCATCCATCTGGTGCTGGGTGTGGCGCTGATCCTGGTGGCGCTCTGGCATACGCGGCGCATGCTGCAGCAGCGCCAGCAGGTGCAAAACGACCTGCTGACGGAAAAGGAAAGAGCCCAGACCACGCTGGCCTCGCTGGGGGACGCCGTGATCACCACGGACGCCCAGGGCGTGGTGGACTATGCCAACCCCGCCGCGCTAGGCCTGCTGGGCAGCAGCGAGCAGCAGCTCAAGGGCCAGCACCTGGCCAAGGGCCTGCATTTCAACAGCATTGACACCACCCAGACCGCGGAAAGCCTGCTGGCCCATTTGCTGTCGGGCCAGCAACTGCGCGAGGAGCATACGCGCTGGCTGCGGCGCCATGACCGCAGCATCGTGCCGGTCAAGCTCATGGGGTCGGCCATCAGCGGCGGTGGGGAGCGCCCGGCCGGTGCGGTGATCGTGCTCAGGGATGTCTCGCGCGAGCAGCAGTACCTGGACCAACTGTCTTGGCATGCCAGCCACGACGGGCTGACCGGGCTGGAGAACCGCGTCGAGTTCGAGCGCCGCCTGCAGCGCCTGCTCAACCAGGGCCAGCACAGGCTGCGGCCCTCGGCCGTGCTGTACATGGACCTGGACCAGTTCAAGCTCATCAACGAGACCTGCGGCCACCCGGCGGGCGACGAGATGCTGTGCGAAGTCAGCCGCCTGCTGCTGCACAACCTGCGCGAGACCGACACCCTCGCGCGGCTGGGCGGAGATGAATTCGGCGTTCTTCTGGAGAACTGCCCGCCCGAGCCCGCCCTGCGCATTGCCGAGAAGCTGCGCCAGGCGACCGAGGCCCTGCACGTGCACTGGGGCAAGCAGGTGCTGCGCACGGGGCTGAGCATCGGCCTGGTGCACATCGGCGGCGAGGTCCAGTCGGCCCAGGACCTGCTGCGCATGGCCGACATGGCCTGCTACCGCGCCAAGGAGCGCGGCCGCAACCGCATCTACGTCTACCGCAGCGACGATGGCGAGTACACCCGCCACGTCAGCGAGATGGAATGGGTGACACGCATACGCATGGCGCTGGAGCAGGAGCGCTTTTGCCTGTACGCCCAAAGCATTGCACCGCTGCAGCCCGACGGCCAGCGGGGCCTGCATTTCGAGGTGCTGCTGCGGCTGCGCGACGAGCAGGGCCAGATCATCTCGCCGGCCACCTTCATTCCCGCGGCCGAGCGCTACGGCATCATGCCCACGGTGGACCGCTGGGTGATCGCCAGAACGCTGGCCACGCTGGCCCAGCATCCGGCCGCACTGCGCCACATCGACACCTGCGCCATCAACCTGTCAGGCCCCAGCCTGGATGACGACGGGCTGCTGGACTTCGTGCAGAAACAGCTGAGCACGCATGGCATTGCGCCGCAGCTGCTGTGCTTCGAGATCACGGAGACCAGCGCCATCGCCAGCCTGTCCAGTGCCACCAGGCTGATCCAGGCCCTGCGCACCCTGGGCTGCCGCTTTGCGCTGGACGACTTTGGCGTGGGCATGTCCTCGCTGACCTATCTGAAGCAACTGCCCGTGGACTATCTGAAGATCGACGGCGGCTTTGTGCGCGACATGCTCCAGGACCCCAGCAACCACGCCATGGTGGAGATGATCAACCGCATAGGCCACATCCTGGGCAAGCGCACCGTGGCCGAGTATGTGGAAACCCGCGAGATCGCCCAGGCCCTTCAGGCCGTGGGCGTGGACTATGCACAGGGCTTTGCCCTGGCACGGCCCGTGCCGCTGGACACGCATTACTTTGAAAGCGGCGCCCAGGCCGCCCGCCGCGAATGGCAGGGCACGCTGGCGCCGGCCGCCAGCTAGAGGCAAAGGCGCGTCAGCGCGGCTTGCGACCGCCCGGCGCCGCCTTGCGGCCCGAACCGGCAGCGCCCGCAGAACGGGAAGGACCGCCCACACCGGGGCGCGGCGGCAGGCCCGTGTGCTGGGTCAGCATGCGACCCGGCTGGGGCTGGCTGGAACGGAAACGCACATCGCCCGCAGGCTCGCGCGACTCTGCCAGCACCTTGCCCGGCCCGGCATTCTTGCCGCCGGCCTTGTTGAGGGCGTAGGCCTTGCCTTGCTGGGATACCACGGCACGTGCGGCCACGCCCGTGCCCTGCGTGCTGTTCTTGCGGCGCGCGCTCTGGTAGCCGCCATCGACCAGGGGCTGGAAGGTGGGGATCAGGTGCTGCTTGCCGTTGCCGATGAGGTCGGCACGGCCCATGGCCTTCAAGGCCTCGCGCAGCAGCGGCCAGTTGTTCGGGTCGTGGTAGCGCAGAAAGGCCTTGTGCAGGCGCCGGCGCTTTTCACCGCGCACGATGTCCACCGACTCCTCGTTCACGTCGCGCATCTCGCGGCGCACCTTGGTCAGCGTGTTGCGGCCAGAGTGGTACATGGCCGTGGCCGTGGCCATGGGGCTGGGATAGAAGGTCTGCACCTGGTCGGCGCGGAATCCGTTCTTCTTCAGCCAGATGGCGAGGTTCATCATGTCCTCGTCGCTGGTGCCCGGGTGGGCCGCGATGAAGTACGGAATCAGGTACTGCTTCTTGCCCGCTTCCTCGCTGAACTGCTCGAACATCTGCTTGAAGCGGTCATAGCTGCCGATGCCAGGCTTCATCATCTTGGTCAGCGGCCCGGACTCGGTGTGCTCAGGCGCGATCTTCAGATAGCCGCCCACATGGTGCTGCACCAGCTCCTTGACGTACTCGGGCGACTTCACGGCCAGGTCGTAGCGCAGGCCCGAACCGATCAGGATCTTCTTGATGCCCGGCAGATTGCGCGCGCGGCGGTAGATCTTGACCAGCGGGGCGTGGTCGGTGTGCAGGTTCTGGCAGATGCCGGGGAACACGCAGCTGGGCTTGCGGCAGGCGGCCTCGATCTCGGGGCTCTTGCAGCCCAGGCGGTACATGTTGGCCGTGGGGCCGCCCAGGTCGGAGATGGTGCCGGTGAAGCCCTTGACCTTGTCGCGGATGTCCTCGACCTCCTGGATGATGGACTCCTCGGAACGGCTCTGGATGATGCGGCCCTCATGCTCGGTGATGGAGCAGAAGGTGCAGCCGCCAAAGCAGCCACGCATGATGTTGACCGAGGTGCGGATCATCTCCCAGGCCGGGATCTTGGTCTCGCCTTCATGGCTGCCGCTGGCGTCGGCATAGCTGGGATGGGGGCTGCGCGCATAGTGCAGGCCGAAGACCCAGTCCATCTCGGCCGTGGTCAGCGGAATGGGGGGCGGGTTCAGCCACACATCACGTGCGGTCACGCCCTCGCCGTGGGCCTGGACCAGGGCGCGGGCATTGCCGGGGTTGGTTTCCAGGTGTAGCACGCGGTTGGCATGGGCGTAGAGGATGGGGTCGGCCTTGACCTGCTCGTAGCTGGGCAGGCGCAGCACGGTCTTGTCGCGCGGCGGCTGCTTGCCCTTGCCGCGCAGCGACGGGTTGGGCACGAACTGGATGGTCTGAACGGCGGCGACCGAGGCACCGTCCGGCTTCGCGGCGGCATCACCCTCTTCCTTGGAGCAGGTCTGGCCCTGGGCCTCGGCCTGCTCGCTGGTGGTCATGTAGGGGTTGATGTGGGGCTCGACCACGCCAGGCTCGTCCACCACGGAGGAATCCAGCTCGAACCAGCCCGCTTCCGACTCGCGGCGGAAGAAGGCCGTGCCGCGCACATCGGTAATGCTCTCCACGGGCTCGCGCGCGGCCAGGCGGTGGGCCACCTCGACCAGGGCGCGTTCGGCGTTGCCGTACAGCAGGATGTCGCACTTGCTGTCCACCACGATGGAGCGGCGCACCTTGTCGCTCCAGTAGTCGTAGTGGGCGATGCGGCGCAGGCTGCCCTCGATGCCGCCGAGCACGATGGGCACGTCCTTGTATGCCTCACGGCAGCGCTGGCTGTACACAATGGCCGCGCGATCAGGGCGCTTGCCGCCCACGTCGCCCGGCGTGTAGGCATCGTCGGAGCGGATCTTGCGATCGGCCGTGTAGCGGTTGATCATCGAATCCATGTTGCCCGCCGTCACGCCCCAGAACAGGTTGGGACGGCCCAGGGCCTTGAAGGCCTCGGCGCTTTGCCAGTCAGGCTGGGCGATGATGCCCACGCGAAAGCCCTGCGCCTCCAGCACCCGGCCGATCACCGACATGCCGAAGCTGGGGTGATCCACATAGGCATCGCCCGTCACCAGGATCACGTCGCAGCTGTCCCAGCCAAGCTGGTCCATCTCGGCCCGGCTCATCGGCAGGAACGGGGCCGTGCCGAAGCGCTTGGCCCAGTACGGTCGGTAGCTGGTCAGCGGCTTGGCAGCGCGATGGAAAAAGGAAACGTCAACGGGGGCGTTCATGATGGGCGGTTCGGCTTCTGGGAGCCTGTGCGAAAGGAACCGGCCAGTGTACGTTTCGGCACTCAACCCTGCTGGCTAAGGGTCTTGCTCCAGCCCCCTGATACGGCCTTCCTGCTGCTGCCAGCCCGACCTCTTTGCGGCCTCCTGCGCCAGATAGGCCTTGGGCGTGTGCCCGGACCAGCGGCGGAAGGCCCGCGCAAACACCTTGGGAGAGTCGTAGCCCGCGTTCTCTGCGATGCGGGCCGATGACAGCCCGCCGGCTTCCATCTGCTGTGCGGCCAGCGCCATGCGGTGCGCCGTCAGGTAGCCGATGGGCGTGGCGCCCACCAGCTGCTTGAAACGCATGCTGAAGCGGGTGCGCGACATGCCGGCCTCGGCCGCCAGCGTCTCCACGCTCCAGCTGCGCTGCGGCTCCCGGTGCATGCAGACGATGGCGCGGGCAATGCAGACATCGCCCAGGCCCCGCAGCCAGCCTTCACCCACGGCGGCCTCGCGCGCCAGGTGCTCGCGCAGGATGTTGACCAGCAAAAGCTCGCCCATGCGCGCGGCCGACAGGCGCCAGCCCGGGCGCCGCGCCAGCGTCTCCAGCGTGAGCGACTGCATGGTGGCGGCCAGGCAATCGGCCAGTGGCAGATCGCTTGCACGTATGTGGATGAGCGGCGGCAGGATGCGGAACACCGAATGCCGGCAATAGGCTGAAAACCACAGCAGGGCCGAAAACATGTCGGTCGCCTCGCCCCCGCCGCCATGGCTGAAGACCAGCGGATTCTCGTCCTGCGGGCCTTCGGCATGTCGGGAGATCAGCCGCGAGAACAGCTCGCAGGCCATGCCCAGATCCGAGGCCACCACATGTGCCGCACCCATGGGCAGCATGACCAGGTCGCCCGGCTCGACCCGCAGCGGCTGCATGCCCTCCACCTGTATCCAGTAGGGCGCGCCGCGCGCCATGCGGATCATGGCGCCCGTGACGCCCGTGGACTTCAGGCTCCACGGCGCGGTCAGCGCAAAACGCGCCGTCACGGCGCGCTCTGACCGGCAAATATCGAGAACTTCGCTCAGCACATCCATGGGGTCGTGGCATCCTTGATTCCGGGCCGATGTTAGCCAGCGCCGGCCTCGCAACCACCCGGCAGGGCTAGCTGTTTACCCTAGGCTGAAGATCCTGCTGCGCCGCCTGCACCAGCTCGGAGAACTGCCGGGCGCTGCCCAGCCGCTCGGCAGCCAGCAGTGCCAGCTTGACCAGAAACAGCTCGGACTGCTGCGGGCCTGCCGCGTCAATGGCCGTGGCCAGTTGGTCGTAGACGGCCTCCAGACCGGCGATATCCAGGGTGCCGGGCGATTCAAGCGTGTCTGGCGATGTGTGTGCTGGGCTCATGCCTGGGCTCCTTGCGTGCAGGTGGCGTTGTCGAGTGCGGATTGCAGGCGCCGCGCATCCAGCGCCAGCCAGCGTGCGCAGACGTGCTGGTCGGGCCGCAGCAGGTAGGCGGCGCCAGAAGGTGGATCAGCGGGCACGCCATGGCGTTCGCGGCAGCGGCCCTGACTATCGGAAAGGGTCAGGTCAGCGCCCTGAACTGGCTGCGGCTGCGCCTGGCTGGAGATGGCCACGATGCGCAGGCCCACGCCGCGGCCGCGCACCACGCGGGCAACCTCGCTCAACGCGGGCGGCACGGCCGAGCCATCGGTGAAATACAGCAGGTCGAATCCGCCGCCCAGGTGGTCCAGCAGATAGTCGTCCGGCGCCAGGCACACGTTCTGCGGCGGCGCGCCATGGGCAGGACCGCCCTTGAACAAATGGTTGTCGTCGTCCCTGCTGTTGAGGGGCGAGCGGGCGTACTCATGGGGGCGAGATGTGCGCCAGTGGTACAGCGGGCGCACGAAGGCCTGGGTGAGCGACAGCGACAGCACGGCATCGCGCAGCAGCCGGAAGCCGCGCGAAGGCGGCGCCATGAAGCGCGTGCTCTTGCCGGCCTCTTCGACAATCTCGCGCGCCGCGCCCACGCGCTCGCTGCTGTAGCTGTCCAGCAAGCGGGCCGGCGCCACGCCGCGCGCCACCAGGGCCAGGCGCCAGGCCAGGGCCTGGGCGTCCTGGAAACCGGTGTTGGCGCCGCGGACCCCGAAGATGGGCAGCAGGTGGGCCGCATCGCCCGTGAAGACCACGCGGCCGTGCACGTAGTCCGGCAAGGTCAGCGCGCGCGCCGAATAGACCGAGCTCCAGTCCATCTCCCAGGGGGTGCCGCCAAAGCCGATCATCTCCAGTTGCGCATCGATGCGCGCCTTGAGCGATTCGGGCTGCAGTGCCTGCTGCGGATCTTCGCCCGCAGGCAACTGGTAGTCCACGCGCCAGATGCCGTGCGGCTCGCGGTGCATGAGGATGGTGTTGCCAGGGTTCCACACCGGATCGAAGAAGGCCAGGCGCTCGGTGGGCAGCGGCAGGTCGATGCGGATGTCGGCAATCACGAAGCGGCCTTCGTATGACGCCCCTTCCATGACCAGGCCCATGGCCGTGCGTATGCCCGAGCGTGCGCCATCGGCTGCGACCAGCCAGTCGGCTTCCAGCGCATACGGCCCCTCGGGCGTGTCCACCTGCAGCCGCGCTTTTGCAGCGGCGCCTTCGCCAGCCTGCTCCACCCGCTCCACGCGGTTGCCCCAGCGCAACTCGATCAGCGGATGGGCCAGCACGGCATCGACCAGGTACTCCTCCAGGTACTGCTGCTGCAGGTTGGTCATGGGGAAGAAGCGGTCGTCCTCGCTGTGCGGTGCTTCCATGCGAAACACGCGCTGGCCCCGGTAGAAGGAGTTGCCAAAGCGCCATGGCAGCCCGCTGTCGCTGACCCGCCCGGCCACGCCCACCTGCTGGAGGATCTCCATGGAGCGGCGCGTGAAGACGATGGCGCGGCTGCCTTCGGATACCTGCAGCTCGGACTCCAGCAGCACGCATCGCTGCCCGTGGCGCGCCAGCTCCAGCGCCGTGGTCAGGCCTACCGGCCCCGTTCCGACAATGACGACGGGGTGCCGCTGCACCCCCGGATGCTCCGATGGCAGCCAGGGCCGATGCACCTGATAGCGGTAGTAGATGGACTGCCTGGGCTGGGCATGGGGCTGGTGCATGGGGGTCTCCGTCGTGCGTCTTGTTCAGGGCGCAGTGTAGGCAGCACCGACCATAGCGATGTCCCCAGATGGGGACAGACTGCGGCGCCCGCCTCCGGGGCTCAGGACAGCGCCTCGGGCGCCATCAACAAGGCAAACAGCTCACGCTGCCCCTGCACGCCCAGTTTGGCGCAGACCCGTTTGAGATAGGTGCGCGCGCTGGACACGGTGATGCCCAGGCGCTGCGCCAGCCGCTCGGCATCAAGCCCCTCGATCACGCAGCGCACCACGTCCAGATCGCGCTGCGTGAGGTGGGCAAAGCGCCCGGCCAGGCGCGCCAGCACCAGCCCAGCCAGATCATCCTGCAGCGCCTGGCCCGCATAGTGCAGGCGCATGGCCTGCATGACCAGGGGCGCAAAGGCTTCGATGCGTGCGATGGACTGCGCATCAAGGCAGCCGTGCTCCTCGCCCCGGTACAGGTTCACCGCCAGCCACCGTGCGCCAGGCTGCAGGGTCAGCAGCGAGAGCCGCTCCACCAGGCGCGGCAACCCATAGCAGACATGGCGGTACTCGGGATGGCTGACATCGCACGGGCGCTGGCGGTGCAGCCACACGCGCGCGGGAGCCTGGGGGTCGTGCTGCTGCCGCGCAAGTTCCGCCTGCATCACGCGCTGTGCGCCGTCGAGCGGATAGAAGCGCTCGCTGTAGTCCTGCGAAATCATGGGCAGCGCCCCCGTGCGTGCCCGGTCGCCAAAACCCACGATGCGCGGACGTGATCGCCCCTGGAACGAGAAGATGGTGCACTGCGCCAGCGGCACGTGCCGGCCCAGCAAATGCAGCAACTGCCCGGCCACCTCGTCGCTGCTGGCGCTGGAGCGGCCCACCTGCTCCAGCAGCGCCGTCACATCGCCCAGGGGCACGGGCAGGCTGGCGTCGCTGGCGGAGGCAGGCGCCAGCAGCCAATGGCTGCGCCCTGTGTCAGTGCTCATGGTTCCTGCAGGAATGCAAAAAGGCCGACGCTTCGCGCAGCCGGCCTGGGTGGGTAGGTACGTGGAAATTGGAAACTGGAAATGATAAATCCAGCGCAGCGAGGCAAGAGCCTTCTGCGCCTGGTTCGCGGTCTGTTCGCTTGAGGGTCACCGCCTGTCGGCGGGCCGCTGCACGGTCCAGCCGGACCTGACAGTACTGATGCCGCTGCAGGCCCTTGGCCAGGCGGCACCTGCCATCACCATTCGCCGACGTTGCGGATGCGCTGGTCCAGATCCAGAGGAATGCCGCCGCCAGCGGCTTCATGGTCCTGACCAGTTTGCTCCAGCGCCATGGGCGGGGGACTGAAATGATCGCGGCCAAAGGTGTGTTCGGTGAGAACGGGATCGCGGGAAGGTGGGGTGTTCATGGTTGCGCCTCCTTGACAGAAAGCTTACTGCGAATCTTTCACGATTTCTGTAGGACAAACCTGGATGCAACCCTCTGAAGCTGAAATGACACAAGGTACGCATGCTCACAAATGTGTAGCGCTTCGTAATAAAGGCGTAATGAATCCATGCGCCAAACCCCGGGCCAGGGGCGATCGGGTAAGCTTGCTGCCCTCCATGCCACAGACACTCCGCGCGCCCGCGCACAGCGAACTCATCATCAAGAAAAGCCGCTTCATCGGTTGCGTGCAGCCGATGGCCGACCGCGCAAGCGCCCAGGCGGTGGTCGATGCGCTATGGCGCGAGCACCCCGGCGCCGCCCATGTCTGCTGGGCGCTGCTGGCAGGCGGCCAGTCGGCAGCCGTCGATGATGGCGAGCCCAGCGGCACGGCAGGCCGCCCCATGCTGGACGTGCTGCGCCACCAGGATCTGGAAGGCGTGCTGGCCACCGTGGTGCGCTACTTCGGCGGTGTCAAGCTGGGCGCAGGCGGCCTGGTGCGCGCCTACACCGATGCCGTGGCCCAGGCCCTGCTGACCGCCGAGAAAGTGACACTGCAGCGCATGCAATCGCTGCGCTGCGCCGTGCCCTATGCGCTGGAAGGCCTGGTGCGCCGCGAGATCGATGCAGCAGGCGCCGAGCTGCTCCAGGTCGAGCACGGCTCCCTGGTGCAGTTCGATCTGCGCCTGCCGCAGTCGCAGGCTGAAGGCTTTGTGAGCCGCCTCAACGAGAGCGGTCAGGGGCGCGTGGGCTGGATGGAAGTCCACCCCGGCGAATGAGATGCGCCGGGCTCAAGCAGTTCAACCGGCCACCAGAAACCGCTGCGCCAGCAGCACCCAGTAGGCGGCGCCCACGGCGATGTTGTCGTCGTTGAAGTCATAGCCCGGGTTGTGCACCATGCAGGCGCCTTGCTCGCTTCCCTCGCCATTGCCAATCAGCAGATAGCTGCCAGGCACGCGCTGCAGCATGAAGGCGAAGTCTTCGCTGCCCGGCAAGGGTGGCGCCTGCAGCGTGACATGTTCCGGGCCCAGCAGCTCCAGCGCGATCTGGCGCGCGAAGTCCGTCTCCTTGGGCGTGTTGACCAGCACGGCATAGCCGGGCCGCCACTCGAGTTGCGCCTGCACGCCGAAGCTCTCGGCCTGCGCACTCACCAGTTCGCGAATGCGCTGCTCCAGCAGCCTGCGCACATCGGCATCCAACGCACGCACGCTCAACTCCAGCACAGCGCTGTGGGCAATCACGTTGTTGGCCTTGCCCGCATGGATGGCGCCCACGGTCACCACCGCCATCTGCAGCGGATCGATGTTGCGCGAGACGATGGTCTGCAAGGCCATGACGATGCTGGCGGCCGCCACGATGGGATCGGCCGTGCGGTGCGGCATGGCACCGTGCCCTCCCACGCCGATGAGGGTGAGCGTGGCGTAGTCGGAGGACGCCATGGCTGCGCCCTCGCGCAGCGCCAGCCGTCCCTGGGGCATGCCCGGCATGTTGTGCATGGCGAAGATGGCGTCGCAGGGGTGGCGCTCGAACAGCCCATCTTCCATCATGCGCAGGGCACCACCGCCGCCCTCCTCCGCAGGCTGGAAGATCAGCGTGAGCGTTCCGTCGAAGCCGCCGTGCTCGGCCAGATGCCGGGCCGCTGCCAGCAGCATGGCGGTATGGCCGTCATGGCCGCAGGCATGCATCACGCCGTCATGCGTGCTGGCATGGGCGAATTCATTGGCCTCGGCGATGGGCAGCGCGTCCATGTCGGCGCGCAGGCCCAGGCGCCGGCTGCCGCTGCCGCGCACCAGCCGCCCCACCACGCCCGTGCCGCCCAGGCCGCGCTCCACCTCGTATCCCCATTGCTCCAGTTGCCGCGCGACCAGGGCGCTGGTGCGGTGCTCCTCGAAGCCGAGCTCGGGGTGCCTGTGGATGTCGCGGCGCACCTCGACGAAGGCTGCGGCCGAGCCGCGCAAAGTGTCCAGAAGGGTGTTCATGTGCGGCATCTCACTGGGGTTGCAGGCGGATGGAGCGGGCAATGCTGCGGTAGCGGGCGGTCTCGGCCTCATAGAACTGCGCGGCTTCGGCCAGCGACATGGGCGCCGCGGCCAGCTGCGTCTGCAGGGCCAGTTGCTCGCGCACGCCCGGGTCCTTGAGCATGGCGCCTATCGCCTGATGCAGCCTTTGCACCACCTCCTGCGGCGTGTCCTTGCGCACCAGGAAACTGGTCCAGGTCTTGTAGGCGAAGTTTTTCAGCTCCCGGCCCTCACGCACCGTGGGCACATTCTTGAGCAGCTCCGATCGCTGCTCCCCCAGCTGGCCCAGGATCTTGAGCCGGCCCTGCTCGGCCAGCGCGCCCATGGCTGCGCTGTAGACGAGCACAGCGAAATCGACCTGCCCGCTGCCTATGTCCTGCAGCAGCGGCGCGTTGCCCTTGTAGGGCGCATGCATGAGTTGTATGCCAGCGTCCTGCTGCACCTTCTCCAGAATCAGGTGGTAGAGCGAGCCAATGCCGACGCTGCCATAGGACAGCGGCCGGCTGGCGCTTTTGCGGGCCAGTGCGATCAGCTCATCCACGTTGCCGGCCTCCAGGTCCTTGCGGGCGACAAACACCATCACAGCCTCGGCCACGGGATGGACCAGGCGGAAATCCTCGGCCTTGAGCCGCACGGCGGCATTGGCCAGCGGCGACAGGATCACCTCGTTGGGCGAGCCCTGGAAGACGTAGTGCCCGTCAGGCGGAGCGGCCAGCACTTTCTGTGCGGCCATGGCGCCGCTCACGCCGCCCAGGTTCTCCACGATGACCTGCTGGCCCAGCGCCTTGGCCAGCGGCACGCTGAAGATGCGGGCAATGGCATCCGAAGGGCCGCCGGCCGGATAGGGAACCATCAGGCTTACGGGCCTGGAGGACGGGCTCTGCGCACAGGCCAGGCCCGCGCTCAGCAGCAGGCCGGCGCCCGTCAGCCAAACGCGCTGGAACAAAAATCTCATCATGTCTCCTTGGTGGATGGCTCCGGCTCGGTCGGCCGGATACGCGGCATCCTAGGAGCCGGGTCATCGAACGTCCAATGCATTGTTGGCTGCATTAGCATGAGTTTCATGCAGACTTCAGGGCGCGAAAAATCATGACGCTGGTGCAGCTCAGGCATCTCATATCGGTGGCGCAGACCGGCTCCTTCAGCCGCTCGGCCGAGGCCATGCATCTGACACAGCCGGCCCTCAGCCGCAGCGTGCGCGCGCTGGAGCAGGAGCTGGGCATACCCTTGTTCGACCGCATCGGCCGCCACAGCGAACTCACAGCCTTCGGCCGCGAGATGCTGGGACGGGCGCGCGCCCTGGTGGCCGAGGCCGACGCGCTGCGTGACAGGGGGCGCCAATTGCGCGAGGGTGCGGCCGGCACCGTGCGTGTGGGCCTGGGATCGGGCCCCGGCGCAATATTGATGACGCCGTTCCTGCAGCACATGACCGTGCACCATCCCGGCGTGCGAACCGAGGTGGCGCGCGGCAGCACCGATCTGCTGGTGCACTCGCTACGCGAGCGCCTGCTCGACGCCCTGGTCGTGGACCTGCGCGCGCTGAGGCCCGCACCCGACCTTGCGCTGGACGTCGTGCACGAAATGCGCGCCGCCTTCATGTGCCGCACCGACCATCCACTGGCCCGCCTGCAGCGGGATCTGCGCTTCGAGGAGGTGCAGCGCTACCCCGTCGCCTCCACCCCGCTGAGCGACCAGGTGGCCTGGCTGCTGGTGGAGACCTATGGCGCCACGGCCCACCCGACGCGGTTCGTCACACTGCAGTGCGAGGAGCTGCCCAGCCTCGTGGACGTTGCGCGCAACAGCGACACCGTGCTGCTGGCCGTGCGCGCCGTCGCCCCGGACCTGGCCGAATTGCCCATGGACCCGCCCATGCGCAGCACCGCCCGCTTCGGGCTGGTCACGCTGCGTCAGCGCAGCGAGGCGCCAACGCTGGCAATCCTGCGAGGCCTGATGGGGAAGTTGATGGCCGACGATGCCCCTGCGCCGGAACGGGCGCCCAGCCATGGCGGAAGGCTGGGCCGCATGGCATTGCCAGACTGATTTGATGCTGGTGATCACCCATCGAATACCCTCAATGCAAAATCGCAAGCCGGGACAACGAGTCACGTGAAATCAAATAGTTAGCACAGCCTGTTCTCAAGGTCCGATTAATGAAATTTCTTAAAGGAATGCCACAGGCAATAACCAACTTCCAGCTCGTCATTTTTCAATAGCAAAACAGCTTTACAATAATATTGGGAGACAGCTCTAACGAAACCACCATCCGCATGCAGGCTGCTATTTTCCAAATTTATTAGACCATCTTCCGAAAAATAAATATTATTCGCATGCAGCGCGGAGGAGGACATTAAAACACCAAATACCACCATAGTGGACAATGATTTTTCATATCGAAATCTCATTTCAACCCCTTTATCTCATCGTTTTTGAATTGATACTAACGACCAGGGAATGCACAGGTTTTGCACAAATGCATGCGTTGCCTGTGGGCGCCTGGAGCGAAAGCTCTCATCGGCCAGTTCGCTGTGGCAAGCCACCATTGCGATATCGCCCATATTCACCCCAGGCGCATTCATATCCCAAGTATGCTCATACTCCTTTCGCCATCATCAGCAATGGCAGCAGTTCATTTTTACCTGTATTTGCAGCCTTCATGCCCTGCATCATTTCCATCCATTTCAACGACTCGCTCGCTTGCCCCATAATTATCAGGGGCAACATATGATATGAGCCGCCAAAAGCCTGTGCCGCATTGGAGGAGGAAAAATTCTCGAATGAAATGCCGTTCGCTTGCACAGCAGGGACCCAGAGCCCGCACACAACGATTGCCAGTGTGGTTGCAAGTCTTGGATATCGCATCTTCATGGTACTTCCTTTATGCACGGTGTGAGATGAGGCTGCGCCTTCATGGCGCGCACAGGTTCTGCACGAAGGCATGCGAGGCCAATTGCGCGACTTCGCTCCTTCCTGTCATGTAGCAGCCATCCTGGCTCAGTGCCGAGGCCGCACTGTTCTCGCCGCCTGCGAGGGTTCCCTGGTCCACGGTGCCGCCCAAGGGGGTCCAGGTGATGGCGTGCGAACTTCCGTCGGCCAGTTCGCTGTGGCCCGCCACCGTTCCGTTGTCACCGATATCCACCACACGTGCATTCATGCCGCCAGGCAGCGGAGGAATATCGCGGATGACACCGGTCTGGCTGTTCCAGTAATAGGGCATGCTGCGCCCGTCTGCCAACTGGTAGTGCCCAATCACCTCGCCGAGGATGTTGAGATCGACGCCGCTGTTTCGCGCGGGTGGTGACGATATGGACAGCACCTGCGGACTGGAGGACGAGTTGAGCCAGACGACGGTGCGTCCACCCTGGGCACCAAAATCGCAGTAGCCCATGATGCGGGTATTGACGACGGTCTTTGCGCGGCA
Source organism: Delftia sp. SD018 (assembly GCF_017355445.1). NCBI lineage: Bacteria > Pseudomonadati > Pseudomonadota > Betaproteobacteria > Burkholderiales > Comamonadaceae > Delftia > Delftia sp. SD018. The sequence continues at coordinate 54,685 of NZ_JADDRN010000024.1, read as the reverse complement.
GAAGACGGCATTGAGAGGCAGGTTCAGGGCCGTGGCCATATAGCCGCCCAGAACTGCGGCAGACCAATAGACAGGACGCGGATGCCCGCTGTTGTCGGGACAGTTGCCCACGATGCCCGGCATGTTGCCGCCCACCACGAAATTGTCCACATCGGACGGAATGCAGTTGGTGCTGTTCAGGCCCAGCAGGCCCGCCGGCAGCGCGCGTGCCGTGGTTTCATTGTTGCGCCACATGACAGGGCGGGCCGTGTTGCTGCCGCTCAGGCTGACGCCCGCCACATAGCCGCCCTGGTTGAATGCCGTGGGCATGCTGCGCACATCGAGCGTCAGCGGCTGCAGTGTCTGCACCGTGGCGGGCGTGGCCGCATTCCAGAACACGCCTACGGACACCGAATTGCCGTCCAGGCAGCTGCCCACCACCTGGCCGCTGTTGGTGATGGCCGCCGCGTTGCAGTTGCGCCCCGGCGACAGGCGCACAAGGTCTGCCGCACTGCCCGGCGCCAGCGACACGAAGCCTGCGGACGAGCCGTCGCTCTCTGCACAGGCGCCCACGACATGGCCGCTGTTGTTGATGTCCAGGCCCACGCATTGCGGACCTGCCGACGTGCCCACGTCCTGCATGGGCAGGGCCTGCGCGGCCGGCAGTGCCAGCAACGCAAGGCACGCAACGGAAAAATTCAAATGCTTTGGCTGAAGGCGCATGAAGGGTTCTCCTGAAAAAGCAAAGAAGTCGTTCATGGAAATCGGGTGCCGAACAGGAAATCCGCATGGGGCTTGGCATATGCGTGCCGGTGCAGACGCTATTTCCGTGATCCGCATCCCGGCCCCACGATAGGTATCGCGGTATGGAGTCGTCCATCCGAGCAGCAATCAAAACAACAAAAACAATCAACAAAATCAAAAGCTTGCAAAAGAATCCCCCATCAATAATTGTCTCATCGGCATCCGGGATTCAGGCCATGCCACAGCGCAGCGCCATATGAATGGGAGCTTTCCATGGCAATCACACACTGCCTGACATCCGACAGCGCATGGCCGAATGGCGCAATTCGCCGCCGCTGGAGTCCCGCAGAACTGCTTGCACTCGAACGCTGGGCCGGCGTCCTGCCCGTGCAGGTGATCTGCCGCCGGCTGAACCGCAGCGAACGCTCCGTTCGCTGCCAGATGCACAGGCGCGGCCTGAGCACCCGGGTCCGCGAGGGCGTCGGGCTGCGGCAGGTCTGCGAGGACCTGCAGTTGTCCGCCCGGACGGTGAAGGCCTTCATCCTTGATGGCCGCCTGCGCCTGCACAGCGCACAGGTGCATGGCGGGGTGGTGGCGCAGCTTCATTGGTCCCTGCGCCGCTGGCTGCAAACGGCGAAAAGCCGCTTGTGCCGTGTCAGCCATTTGAGGGTTACCGAGACATCTCTCAGGCGCTTTGCGCGGGAAGCGGATTTCAGCGCATCAGGCAGGCGCACGGACGCGGCATGGCAACACTGGGCATCCGGCTAGTCCCTGCGCGGCACGGGCCGGGCCCTGAATGTCCAGCAGCGGTTTCGGCCCTTCGCCTACGACTGCCGCGAGCGCCAGCATGCAGACTGGCACGCATGTCCCATGGCAGGCGAGGCAGTCATCTCGACCATCTGTCGGCACTTCAGTCGGCACTCCCGTCGGCACACCTTTCGGCACATCCACCGGCAGCGGAGACCTCCACGGGACCTGGTGCCACAGTCAAAGGAATCAGACAGCATGAAAAACCCACCCACCACCGCCCTCGACGTGATCATCGTCGGTGCCGGCTCGGCCGGACTGTCGGCATTGCGCGAGGTGCGCAAGCACACGGAGCATTTCGCCATCGTCAACGACGGGCCCTGGGGAACGACCTGTGCGCGGGTGGGATGCATGCCGTCCAAGTTGCTGATCGAGGCGGCCAACGCCTTCCATGCGCGCCATCACTTCGATACCTTCGGCATACGCGGCGCGAGCGGGCTGCAGCTGGACCTGCCCGCCGTTTTGCGCCGCGTGCGCAAGCTGCGCGACGAGTTCGTGGCAAGCACGATCAAGGCCACGGAGGGCCTGGGCTGGCGGGCCATCGACGGGCGTGCCAGGCTGCTGGCAGCCAATCGGATCGAGGTCAACGGCAAGGTGCTGGCTGCGCGCAAGCTCATCCTCGCTCCGGGCTCCAGCCCCGTGGTGCCGGAGGAATGGAAGCGCTTTGGCAAGCGCATCCTGACCACCGACACCTTGTTCGAACGCAAGACGCTGGGCCCGCGCGTGGCCGTCGTCGGCCTGGGTCCGCTGGGCGTGGAGATTGCACAGGCGCTGGCACGGCTGGGACTGGAGGTCACCGCACTGGGACGCGGCCCGAAGCTTGCCGGCCTGTCCGACCCGAATGTCACCGACGCATTGCGGCATCTGCTTGAGAAAGAGATGACGGTGATCACCGACCATGAAGTGCAGTTGAGCAAGGGCCCGGACAGCAGCATCGTCGTGCGTGCAGGCGACACCCGCATCGTCGTGGACCATGTGGTGGCCGCCATGGGCCGGCGCCCGCAGCTGGAAGGCCTGGGGCTGGAGACGCTGGGGCTTGAGCTGGACGAGCATGGGCAGCCGCCCGTGAGCCGCGAGACACTGCAGGTCGGCGAGCTGCCGCTGTTCCTCGCGGGCGATGCCAATGGCGACCGCCCCTTGTTGCATGAGGCCGTGGACGAAGGCCATATTGCCGGCACCAACGCCATGGCAGAGAACGTGGCCTGCTTCGAGCGGCGCGCGCCGCTGTCCATTGTCTTCAGCTCGCCCCAGGCAGCCGTGGTGGGCCAGCCCATGAAGGCGCTGCTGGGGCAGGACTTTGTGGTGGGCCGCGTGGACTTTGCGCACCAGGGGCGTGCGCGCGCTGCGCAGCGCAACGCGGGCCTGCTTCATGTCTATGCAGACCCGGCCAGCGGCCTGCTGCTGGGCGCGGAAATGTGCGCACCGGGCGGCGAGCATCTGGCCCATCTGCTGGCCCTGGCCGTGCAGCAGCAACTGACCGTGCACGAGTTGCTGCGTGCTCCCTTCTACCACCCCGTGCTTGAAGAGGGCCTGCGCACCGCCCTGCGCGACGCGGTACGCCAGTTGCGCGAGCCTCCGCCTTCCGACCTGGGCAACTGCGATCCCTTGCCCATGGACGATTGATCTCGCGCGGCCCAGGGCCGCACGCGGATCAAGCCTGGGGCGCGCTCTGCGGTGCGCTTCCTTCCGACAGCGTCCACCCGCCATTGCCATCGACCGCCAGCGCGTGGGTATGGAAACCCGCCAGCGTGCTGCGGTGGCCCACGCTCACCAGCATGGTCGAGCGCATCTGCTCGCGCAGCAGGGTGTACAGCGCATGCTCCAGGCCCTCGTCCATGGCCGAGGTGGATTCATCGAGAAAGACGATGGCGGGCCGGTTGAACAGCACGCGGGCAAAGGCCAGGCGCTGCTGCTCGCCAATCGACAGGATGCGGGACCAATCCTGGTTCACATCCAGCTTGTCGGCCAGATGGGCCAGGCTGACCTGGCGCAGCGCCTGCTGCAGCCGCTCGTCGTCCTGCGGCGATGCATCGGCGGGATAGGCAATGGCTGTGCGCAGGTCACCCAGCGGCAGATACGGACGCTGAGACAGGAACAGCGCCTGGTGGCCGCCCGGGCGGCCCACCGTGCCTTCGGCGTGCGGCCACAGGCCGGCAATGGACCGCAGCAAGGTGGTCTTGCCGCTGCCCGAAGGCCCCTTGATCAGCAGCGCCTGGCCGGGAATGAGCTTCAGTTGCAGGCCGCTGAGCAGGTGGTGGCCATCAGGGCGGCTGACCTGCAGGCCCTCGATGTCCAGGGCGCCGGGTTGCTCTCTGTGGACGACCTGGGGCAGTTCGCGGGTCTGGGCATTGGCATCCAGAAAGCCGCACAGGCGGTCCAGCGCAGCGCGGTACTGGGCGAAGGTGTCGTAGGAGGTTCGGAAGAAGGACAGCGCATCCTGCACCTGCCCAAAGGCCTGCGAGGTCTGCATCACATCACCGAGCTTGATGGCACCGCTGAAAAAGCGCGGCGCCTGCAGCAGAAAGGGAAAGACCACGGCCACCTGGTTGACGGTGAGGTTGAAGCCGTCGAACTTCAGGCTGCGGTAGACCAGCGCCCAGACATTGGCGATCAACGCCGAGAAGCGCGTCAAAAGCGTGTTGCGCTCGATGGCCGCGCCCTGGTAGAAGGCGATGTTCTCCGCGTATTCGCGCACGCGCACCAGGGCGTAGCGGAAGTTGGCGGTCAGCCTCTCGTTCAGGAAGTTCAGCCGGATCAGCGGCTGGCCCAGGCGAAAGGCGATCAGCGTGGCGATGATCACATAGATGTAGACCGCAAAGACCATGGCCCGCGGAACCTCCACGCCCGCCACGGCAATGGGCGCGGACAGCCCCCAGAGAATGCCCGTGAACGCCACCAGCGAGACCACGGCGCTGACGGCGCCCAGCGCCAGGGTCAGCGAGTTCGAGACAAAGGTGTTCACATCCAGCTCGATGCGCTGGTCGGGGTTGTCCACCGGCTCGTCCAGGAAGTGGCTGCGGTAGTAGGCGTCGCCGCGCATCCAGTCGGTGGTCACGCGCTCGTTGAGCCAGACCCGCCAGCGGATGCGGAACGCCTGGTTCACATAGAAATTGAACAGCTCGCGCAGGATGTGGATGGTGGCCAGCACAGCAAAGATGCCCAGAAATCGCCAAAAGCCCTTCTGGTCCAGTTCCTGCAGCGCGCTGTAGAACCCGTTGTACCAGTAGGAAAACAGCACGTTCATGCGCACCGAGACCAGGGCCAGCACCAGCAGCAGCATGAACACCAGCAGCGGCCACCAGCTGTTTCTGGGGTGCAGGAACGGGCCGGCCAGCTGCCAGAACTGCCGACCCCAGCGGGTGAATCGAACCACCAGCAGCGCCACGGCCGCGAAAGCCACGACGGTGATCACTGAGGCCGCCGCCAGCCAGACCAGGCTTTCCTGCAGCGCCTTGCTCCAATCCATGTCCATGCCGGAGATCCTCGGGTTGTGTGGGTGGAGAGAATCTACTCCTGTTCAGGCAGGCCGGCGGGCAGGCCCGGGTGCATGCCGGCAGCAAGCCATCTGCGCTTGCAATGCCCCCATCGCCGTTGCCGATGGGGCCGCTGCCGACGAGGCCGCTGCGCAGGATTAATATTCCGTGCGTGCCACCCCGAGGCAGGCACGGAGACAGGATCGGCCCGCACGGTCCCACCCCATGACAACAGCGATGCCGTCCCCGGGCCCTGCCTGGGCGGCCCAGACACAAGCCAGAACATGCCCGCATCGCCGCCCCAGGCTTCCCCGCCACACGACACCGCCGATGCGCCTGCCCAGCGCCCCGCCCCCGCCAACCTGCGCGACCTGTTCTGGTCCTTCACCTGGCTGGCCCTGCAGGGCTTTGGCGGCGTGCTGGCCGTGGTGCAGCGCGAGCTGGTCGAGAAAAAGCGCTGGCTGACCAACGACGAGTTCGTGGAGGACTGGGCCGTGGCCCAGATCATGCCCGGGCCCAATGTGGTCAACCTGTCCATCACCATTGGCGAGCGCTACTTCGGCTGGCGTGGCGCCGTGGTCGCCGTGTGCGGGATGCTGTGCTTTCCCATGCTGCTGGTGCTGACGCTGACCGTGATCTATTCGCAGCTGGCCGACCACCCCGCCATGGCCGGGGCGCTGCGCGGCATGGGCGCCGTCGCGGCCGGCCTGGTGGCGGGCATGGGGCTGAAGCTGACCAGCACGCTGAGCCGACACCCGCTGGGGCGCTGGTGCAGCGCGGCCCTGGCGCTGGCCTCGTTCATTGCCATGGCCGTGCTGCGCGTGCCGCTGGCCTGGGTGCTGCTGGTGGTCGGCGGTGCCGGCTGCGTGCTGACCTGGAGAAAGCTCGCCCCATGAACGCCGCCCAACAGATCGCCCTGAACCTGCAGCCCGCCGACTGGCTGCAGTTGCTGCTGTATTTCCTGACGCTGTCGCTGATGGCCGTGGGCGGCGCCATTGCCACGGCGCCCGACATGCACCGCTTCCTGGTCGATGGCCACGGCTGGCTCAGCGAGGCGCAGTTCAGCAGCTCCATCGCCATCGCCCAGGCGGCGCCCGGGCCCAATGTGCTCTTCATCGCCCTGCTGGGCTGGAACCTGGGCCTGAACGCGGGCGGGGGCACCGGGCCGCTGGCATGGACCTTTGGCGCGCTGGGCGTGACCATCTGCATGGTCGGCATCCTGCTGCCAAGCTCCGTGCTGGCCTGGCAGGCCTCGCGCTGGGGCCAGCGCAACAGGAACCGGCGCGGCGTGCGTGCCTTCAAGCAGGGCATGGGGCCGCTGGTCATCGGGCTGCTGCTGGCCACGGGCTGGCTGCTGGGCAGCGCCAGCGGCCGCCCGGCCCAGGACTGGCGCCTGTGGCTGCTGACCCTGGCCTGCGCCCTGCTGGTGTGGCGCACGCGCATCCATCTGCTGTGGCTGCTGGGCGCGGGCGCGCTGCTGGGTGCGCTGGGCTGGATCTGAGAGGTCCTGAGGACTACCCTGGTTTTTTCGTCAAAAGGAGCCGTACATGGCGCAAGCCCCTTCCCTTCGTTCCCTGGGCCGCAGCGGCCTGCAGGTCTCGCCGCTGTGCTTTGGCGGCAATGTCTTCGGCTGGACCGTGGACGAGGCCACGTCGTTCTCGCTGCTCGACGCCTGGCTGGATGCCGGCATGAACTTCATCGACACGGCCGACGTGTACTCGCGCTGGGCGCCGGGCCATGCGGGCGGCGAGTCGGAGACCGTGATCGGCAAATGGCTCAGGCGCAGCGGACGGCGCGCCGACATCGTGCTGGCCACCAAGGTCGGCAAGGACATGGGCGAGGGCCGGGTGGGCCTGCGCCCCGAGTACATCCGCCAGGCCGTGGATGCCTCGCTGCAGCGCCTGCAGACGGACTACATCGACCTGTACCAGTCGCATGACGACGACGCCAGCGTGCCGCTGGCCGATACCCTGGGCGCCTTTGCCGACCTGATTGCCGCAGGCAAGGTGCGGGCCATTGGCGCCTCCAACCACAGCGCACCGCGCCTGGCCGAGGCCCTGCGCACCAGCGCCGAGCTGGGCCTGCCGCGCTACGAGAGCCTGCAGCCGCTGTACAACCTGTACGACCGCGCCGTGCTGGAGCGCGATCTGGCGCCGCTGTGCGCGGCCGAGCAGGTGGGCATCATCAACTTCTATGCGCTGGCAGCGGGTTTTCTGACGGGCAAGTACCGCAGCAGCGAAGACGCAGCCAAGAGTGCGCGCGGAGGCAAGACCGTGGCCACCTACCTGAATCCGCGCGGCCTGCGCATTGTGCAGGCCCTGGACTCGGTGGCTGCGCGCCTGAACAGCCAGCCCGCGTGCGTGGCCCTGGCCTGGCAGATGCAGCGCCCGTTTGTGACCTCGCCCATCGCAAGCGCGACCTCGCTGGCCCAGTTGCAGCAACTGGTGCAAGCCACGCGCCTGCAGCTGTCGGCTCAGGACGTGGCCGAGCTCAACCAGGCCAGTCAGGAAGAAGGCGCAAGGGACTGACCTGCGCAGGCCAGGGCAGCCTGCCCGCCCTGGCCCGGGGCCTCTCAGCCCGCCAGCAGCGCGGGCAGGATCTGGGCCGATGGGCCGCGCAGGCACTGGTGCGCTGCGTCATCCAGCTCGGAAGGCGCCGGGTTGATGACGGCCACGTGCGCGCCTGCCCGGCGCGCGATTCGGGCCAGCCCCGCTGCCGGATACACGGCGCCCGAGGTGCCGACCACCAGCAGTACCTCGCAGCGCTGCACGGCAGCCTCGGCGGCCTGCCATACGCCCATGGGCAGGGACTCGCCGAACCAGACCACGCCCGGGCGCACCAGGTTGCCGCAAACAGGGCACTGCGGAGGCTCGCCAGGGTTCTGCCCGGCCAGGTCGCAGCAGGCGCGGGGCCGCTCGAGCCAACGGTCGCGCATCAACTCGCCATGCAGGCACAGCACGCCGGGGCTGCCCGCGCGCTGGTGCAGGCCATCCACGTTCTGCGTGACCAGGGTCATGCGGCCCGGGTGCTGCAAGGCCCATTGCGCCAGCGCATGGTGGCCTGCATTGGGCTGCACTGCTGCCACGGCCTCGCGCCGGTGCGCATACCACTGCCACACGCGCTGCGGATGGGCGCGAAAGCCCGCCTCGCTGGCCATGTCCTGCGGGTTGAACTGCGCCCAGTAGCTGTTCTTGTCATCGCGGAACGTGGGCACGCCGGACTCGGCACTGACGCCTGCGCCCGTGAGCACGGCGATGTGCGCTGCATGCGCGATGCGCTCGCGCAGCTCGTGCAGCTCACCCTGGCCGGGCAGTTCGGCGGCAGCCGCAGGCAGCGAAGTGGGGGAAGGTTCGTCGGGCATCGGAGGGCGAAGGAAAAAAAGCAGGCCATTGTGCGGCAGCGCCGCCCCAGGGCGCATCAAATGCCTTTTTCCACCATCTCCAGCAGGCGCAGCGCCAGCGCACGCCGCTGCTCGGATGTGGCACGGCGCAGCGGGCCGTCGATCACCAGCAAGGCCATGCCGTGCACGGCCGACCAGGCCAGGAACTCGGCCTGGGGCCGGCGCTCGGGCGGCAGCACGCCGGCCTCGGCCATGCTGTCCAACGCGTAGCCCAGCAGCTCGAACGGGTTCAGGCCCATGGCCGCCGCACGCGTGGTGTCGGGCGGCAGGTCCACGTCGTACTCGACAGAGGCAAAGGCCGTGCGGAACCAGCCGGTCTCCGTCTGGGCAAAGCCCAGGTAGCCCCGGCCCACGGCAGCCAGCAAGGCGCGTGAGCGCTGCAGCGCATCGGGCAGGGAACGGGCCTGGACCATTTCGGCCTCGATGGCCGCGGCCAGTGCGCCCAGGGCCGCAGCGCGCACGGCATCAAACAGTGCCTGGCGGTTGGCAAAGTGACGATAGGCCGCATTCGGCGCCACGCCCGCCCGCCGCGTGGCCTCGCGCAGCACGATGGCCTGGGGACCACCTTCACGCGCCAGTGCCAGGCCAGCCTCGACCAGGGCCTGGCGCAGGTCGCCATGGTGGTATGACTCACGCCTGACACGTCGCTGCGTCACTGTTTTGATTCCTTTTTTTTCTGCATGACCACGTCACACATAAGGGACGACAGCCCTGCCCCGCCGATTTACAGCTTGACACCGAAGCTGACAGCGCCTGATGTGGACAGCGTCCATTTTAGTCCCTAGCATATGTGAACGGCGTACACACGCCGGGCAGAAATCGATAAAAAGCCGGCATCGAACGGCAAAAACGGTTTTCACCGTCACCAAGGAGACAAGCATGGCTTTGCACACCGGCCGCATCCAGCCCTGCCTCTGGTTTGACAACCAGGGCGAGCAGGCGGCGCGCTTCTATACGGAAGTCTTTCCCGATTCCCGCATCACGGCCATTGCCCGCTATGGCGAGGCCGGCCACGACATCCACGGCAGGCCGGCGGGCAGCGTGATGACGGTGCAGTTCGAGCTGGACGGCCAGCCCTTTCTGGCGCTCAACGGCGGCCCGATGTTCCGCTTCAACGAGGCCGTCTCGCTGATGGTCAGTTGCGATACGCAGGACGAGATAGATCACTACTGGGGCGCCCTGTCCGAGGGCGGCGACCCGGCGGCGCGTCAATGCGGCTGGCTCAAGGACCGCCATGGCCTGTCGTGGCAAATCGTTCCGGCCCAGATGGCGGGCTGGATGGGGGGGCCCGACATGGCCGCCGCCCAACGCGTGATGCAGGCCCTGCTGGGCATGCAAAAGCTGGACATCGCCGCCCTTGAGCGCGCGCATGACGGCCGCTGAGGCCACCGGCGCCCATCCTCCCACTCATCTCCCCCTCCCCTCGCCACCAACCACCTCAGGAGCATTCCATGCAATTCATTCCCTATCTGAACTTCAACGGCAACTGCGCCGAGGCCTTTGCCTTCTACGCCAAGCTGTTCGGCGGCACCATCGTGCACCAGAGCACCTTTGGCGAGACACCGGGCATGGAGCAGATGCCCGAGGCCGACAAGCGCCTGATCATGCATGCCCACCTGCAGATCAAGGACCAGGCGCTGATGGCCTCGGACGCCACCGACAACTGCGGTGGCGGCGGCTACCAGCAGGCCCAGGGCATGTGGATCTCGATCGGCGTGGACGACGCCACCGAAGGCGGCCGCATCTTCAACGCGCTGGCCGAAGGCGGCAAGGTGACCATGCCCTTCCAGGCCACGTTCTGGTCGCCAGGCTTTGGCATGGTGACGGACCGCTTCAACACACCCTGGATGGTCAACGTCAAGGGCGAGGCCTGAACAAGGCCGGACGACACATTGCCTCTGTCACCCAAGAAGGAGTCTTCATGAACGCCAACCCAGTCGTCTGGTTCGAGATCCATGTGCAGGACATGGCGCGTGCGCGCCGGTTCTATGAAACCGTCTTCCAGGGCAAGCTGGAGCATCTGCCCGCGCCCGATGGCTCCGACAGCCAGGAGATGCTGTCCTTTCCGATGGACATGACAGGCCCCGGCGCGGGCGGAATGCTGGTGCGGATGGACGGCGCACCTTCCGGCGGCGGCGGCACCCTGGTCTATTTCGGCTGCGAGGACTGCGCCATCGAACAGGGCCGCGTCGAGGCCGCAGGCGGGCGCATCGAGCAGGCCAAATTCTCCATAGGCCCCCACGGGCACTGCGCCGTCGTGGTGGACACCGAGGGCAACCGAATCGGCCTGCATTCCATGCAATGAGGAGCGCCATGACAGCACAAGACCTTCCCGAACACGCCAACGACCTGGTGCTCACGCGCCTGCTGGACATTCCTGCCGACAGGCTCTACCGCTGCTGGACCGAACCCGCGCTGATCCAGCAATGGTTTGCGCCCAGCCCCTGGAGCGTGTCCCGCGTGGACAACGATGTGCGGCCCGGCGGCCACAGCCTCATCGTCATGCGCAGCCCTGAAGGCCAGGAGATGCCCGGCAGCGGTGTCTACCTGGAAGTCATTCCCAACCGCCGCCTGGTCTTCACCGACGCATTCACCCAAGGCTGGGTGCCTGCCGACAAGCCCTTCATGACGGGCATCGTCAGCTTTGACCCCGAAGGCAGCCAGACCCGCTATACCGCCCGGGTGCGGCACTGGAGTGCTGCCGACCGCGCCCAGCACGAAGCCATGGGTTTTCACACCGGCTGGGGCCAGTGCACGGACCAGCTGGCCGAGCTCGCAGCCCGGCTCTGAAGCCGGATTTCACCAGGAGAGAGCCATGCACTACATCGACGGATTCGTGCTGCCCGTTCCCCGGGCCAACCTGCAGGCCTACCGCGAGGTGGCGCAGGCCGCAGGCAAGGTATGGATGGAGTACGGCGCGCTGCAGTACTGGGAATGCGCGGGCGACGACGTGCCCATGGGCAAGCTGACCTCGTTTCCCCAGGCCGTGCAGCTCAAGGAAGGCGAGATCGTGTTCTTCTCATGGATCATCTATGCGTCGCGCGCGGAGCGCGACCGCATCAATGCCGCCGTCATGAAGGACCCGCGCATTGCCTCCATGGACCCGGCCACCATGCCCTTCGACGCCAAGCGCATGTTCTGGGGCGGCTTCGAGAGCGTGGTGGAACTGGGCACGGGCGAAGGTGCAAGTGCGGGCGCCAGCGGCGCGCCGGCCTAGATCTGGTCAGCCGGGGCGGCAGACACGGCAGGCGTGGTGCCCTGGCCGCGCTGGCGCAGCGCCTCGTACAGGCACACGCCGCTGGCCACGGACACATTGAGGCTGGAGACGGCACCCATCATGGGGATGCCGATCAGCTCGTCGCAGGTCTTGCGCGTGAGCTGACGCATGCCGTCGCCTTCGGCGCCCAGCACCAGGGCCGTGGGGCCCGTGAGGTCCACCTCGTACAGGGTCTTGGGCGCATCGTCGCTGGTGCCGATGATCCAGATGTCGCGCTCCTTGAGCTCATTGAGCGTGCGCGCCAGGTTGGTGACCATGAAATAGGGCACGGTCTCGGCCGCGCCGCTGGCCACCTTGGCCACGGTGGCGTTCACGCCTACCGCATGGTCCTTGGGCGCAATCACCGCATGGGCGCCGGCGCCATCGGCCACGCGCAGGCAGGCCCCCAGGTTGTGCGGATCGGTCACGCCGTCCAGCACCAGCAGCAGCGGCTTGCTGATGCCGTCAGCCTCCAGCTGCTCCAGCAATTCGTCCAGCGAATGCACCTGGGCCACGGCCTCCACGCGCGCGGCCACGCCCTGGTGGCCATGGCTGCCAGCCAGCTTGGCAAGGCGTTCGCCGTCGGCCTCGATCAGCCGGACGCCGGCCGACTTGGCGCGGTCGAGGAACTGGCGCATGCGCGCATCGCGGCGCGTGGCCTCGTAGTAGACCTCGATGATGGATTGGGGCGCGGTCTTCATGCGCACGCCGACGGCGTGGAAGCCGAAGAGAACTTTGGGGGACGACATGGGGCGCAATTATCCCGCCAATTGAGCGGTGCCCCGGGCCCCGCCTTGCGAAGCCCGTCTGCGCGCAACGGCTCCTGTGGTTTTTACGTAGCCGCTACACTGCGCGGCTTGGCCGCCTTCCAGCAGCCCTGCACATTGCGGCATGCACCGTAGCCACGGGCATGCCGCTTTGCATTTTTCCATCGCTTGAGTTTTTTCCTTTTCTTTGCCAACCATCATGCTCAAAGCCCTCTTCGCCCGGCTTGCCCGCACCAGCCTGGTCGGCCAGATCGCCATCAGCCTGGTCGCTGGCGGCCTGCTGGCCTGGCTCTGGCCCGAGGCCGCCCAGTCCGTGTCCCTGCTGGGCACGCTGTTCATCTCCGCCCTCAAGGCCGTGGCGCCCGTGCTAGTGCTGCTGCTGGTGGTCTCGGCCACCAGCAACCACCGGCCTGGCCAGGCCACGCAGATCCGCCCCATCCTGTGGCTGTATGTGCTGGGCACCTTTGCGGCGGCCGTGGTCGCCGTGGCGGCCAGCATGGCCTTCCCTTCCACCATCCAGTTCAAGGATGCCGCCCCGGCCCAGGGCGCACCCGGGCGCATTGGCGAAGTGTTGATGGCCCTGGTGCAAAGCGCCTTCGACAACCCCGTGCGTGCGCTGATGAATGCCAACTACATCGGCATCCTCGCCTGGGCACTGGCCATGGGCATGGCCCTGCGCCATGCCTCGGAGTCCACGCGCACCGTGATGCAGGACCTGGGCCAGGCCATCACCCGCGTGATCCAGGGCGTGATCCGGCTGGCGCCGCTTGGCATCTTCGGCCTGGTGGCGGGCACCTTTGCCCAGTCGGGCCTGGAAAAGCTGCTGGACTACGCGCACCTGCTGGCCGTGCTGCTGGGCTGCATGCTCTTCGTGGCCCTGGTGGTGAACCCGCTCATCGTCTGGACACAGACGCGCCGCAACCCCTATCCGCTGGTGCTGACCTGTCTGCGCGAGAGCGCGGTGACGGCCTTCTTCACGCGCAGCTCGGCCGCCAACATCCCCGTGAACCTGGCGCTGGCCAAGCGCCTGGGCCTGGATGAGGACACCTACAGTGTCTCCATCCCGCTGGGCGCGACCATCAACATGGCCGGCGCCGCCGTCACCATCAGCGTGCTCTCGCTGGCTGCGGCCCACACGCTGGGCATCGAGGTCGATCTGCTGACCGCCATCTTGCTGTGCGTGGTGTCCGCGGTCTGCGCCTGCGGAGCCTCGGGTGTGGCCGGCGGCTCGTTGCTGCTGATTCCGCTGGCCTGCAGCCTGTTCGGCATCTCCAACGATCTGGCCATGCAGGTGGTTGGCGTGGGCTTTGTGATCGGCGTGATCCAGGACTCGGCCGAAACCGCGCTGAACTCCTCGACCGACGTGATCTTCACGGCAGCTGCCTGCGAGGCAGCCGGGCGCCGTGAGGCCGTGGCGGCCTGAGCGCCACCCCTTGCTGGCGCCCCGATCAGGCCGCCAGCGCCTGCCCCTCTTCGATGCTGGCGACGCGGCCGGCCTCGATGGTCACGCGGCGCTCGCAGCGCGCGGCGATGGCTCGGTCATGGGTGACCATGACCAGCGTCGTGCCGCGTTCGCGGTTGAGCGCGAACATCAACTCCATGATGGTTTCGCCGGTCGCAAAGTCCAAGCTGCCCGTGGGCTCGTCGGCCAGCAGCACGGCGGGCTCGACCACGAAGGCGCGAGCCAGCGCCACGCGCTGCTGCTCGCCGCCCGACAGCAGCTTGGGATAGTGACCCAGGCGCTGGCCCAGGCCCACGCGCTCCAGCATCTCGGTGGCGCGGCGGCGGGCCTCGCGGCTGCCTGCCAGCTCCAGCGGCAGCATCACGTTCTCCAGCGCCGTCAGATTGCCCAGCAGCTGGAAGCTCTGGAACACAAAGCCGAGCTTTTGCGCGCGCACGGCGGCGCGTGCATCCTCATCCAGCGCGAACATGTCCTGGCCCTGCAGCCGCACCGTGCCGCGCGTAGGCGTATCCAGGCCGGCAAGAATGGACAGCAGCGTGCTTTTGCCCGAACCCGAGGCACCGACGATGGCCACGGTTTCCCTTGCGGCAAAACGCAGATCGATATCCCGCAGAATATCCAGTGTTCCGGTCGAATCGCTGACCGACTTGAAGACATGCTCGACTTCGATCAGGGGCTGGGCAGTGCTTTGTGACATGGAGGATGGGAAGACGATGCAAGACAAGCTGCGCGCAATGCGCCGACGCCGCCACTTTATATCGGCCGGCTTGGCCTTCGGCCTGCTGGGTACTTGGACGGCCACGTCCACGTGGGCAGCCGAGACGGGCCCGCTGCTGGTGCTGGGCGACTCGCTGAGTGCCGAGTACGGGCTGGCCCGTGGCACGGGCTGGGTGGCACTGCTGCAAAAGCGCCTGCAGGAGAGCCCAAAGAATGTGCCGCTGGTCAACGCCAGCGTGAGCGGCGAGACCACCTCGGGCGGCCGCTCTCGCCTGCCTGCCTTGCTCAAGCAGCACAAGCCATCGGTGGTGGTAATCGAATTGGGTGGAAACGATGCGCTGCGGGGTCTGCCGCTGCAAAGCACGCAGGGCAATCTGGACGCCATGGTGCGCGCGGCCCGGGATGCCGGAGCCAAGGTGCTGCTGGTGGGCATGCAGGTGCCGCCCAACTATGGCAGCGGCTATACGCGCCAGTTCGAGCAATTGTTTGCCAAGGTGGCGCAGGAGCAGAAGGTGCCGCTGGTGCCCTTCCTGCTGGCCGGCATCGGTGATGCGGCCGATTCGGCCCAGTGGTTCCAGGCCGACCGCATCCACCCCACGGCCAAGGCCCAGCCGCGCATGCTGGACAACGTCTGGCCCCAGCTCAGCAAGCTGCTGCCCTGAGCTCAGGGCAGGCAGGGTGTCAGTTGCTGCGGCCTTCCTCGCCGGGACGGGCTGCTGCAGGAGATGCCTGCGCATTACCTTCTGAGCCGCCGCCCTCTTGGTCGTCGGGTCTTTTTTCGGCCTTGGCCTTCTCCTTCTCTAGCTTCTTCTGCTTCTTGGCCAGTTCGCGCTGGCGTTTTTCATAGGCGTAATTGGGTGTCGCCACAGGTGGACTCCTCTGTTGTTGCAAGCCCCACTGTAGCCGCAAGACGGGGCATGCCAGGAAAACCTCAGGATATGGTGGACGCAGGCACGGCGGAATCGCCCACGCTGCAACGGTATGCATGCCAACTGGCACAGCCCAGCAAAGGCCCCACCAGCAGCAGGCCCGCGCCATACCACCACAGGGCAACCGCCACCAGCACGGTGATGATCGCGGCCCACTGCAGCATGACGGCCAGGTTCAGGCCGACCACGCGCATGCTGGTGATGCAGGCCGTGAGCGCATCGCTGCCCCGGTCCAGCATGGCCGGCAGCGCCACCACCATGCTGGCGAATACCAGGGCCGCAAATGCGCCGCCGACCAGCAGGTAAATGGCCAGGAATTCCCAGTTCTCGGGCCGTGCCACGGCCTGCAGCATGCCGGCCGTGGTGGGCATGCCGGTATCGAAGAACACGGCAAAGACCACCATGGAGGCGCGCGCCCAGAGCATCTCCAGCACCAGCAGCACCATGACCAGCATGCCCATGCTGCCCATCTGCGTGTCCCAGCAGGTCAGCGAGCTGCTCAGTTGGGGCGGCAAGCCCCGCTCCAGCCGGCGGCTGGTGTCGTACAGGCCCATGGCCAGGAAGGGGCCGATGAGCAGGCAGCCGCTGGCCATGGCCATGCTGTATTCCGGGCTGGCGCGGAACACCCAGCCGATCAGCAGGGCCATGGCCCAGAAGCACAGGCCGTAGAACAGCGCCACGCCGGGCGCACGCCGCAGATCGCGCCAGCCCAGGGCCAGCCAGCGCCAGGGATCGGCCATGCGCAGCAGTTGCACCTGCAGCATGCCCGCCGGGTTGTCGGAAGCTTTCTCGGGAGCGGGGGATGCCTGCATGCCTGGACCTCCTGGATCAGCGAGTCCAAAGTTATCGCAGCCATGGCACTGCTGCCATGGCGGAAACTACCGAGGCCCGCCCAGCCCCCCAGGTCTGCACCCGAGTCTGCACTCAGGCCTGGACCAGCTTGCCCGGCTGGCCGGGCAGCACCTTCCAGGCCGCATCGCGCACAGCCTGGTATTGGCGGCTGAACACGGTGTCCACGTAGATCCACTCGGCCTGGCAGGCCTGCGGCGTGGCCGTGACGATCATGTAGCCACGGCGCGAGGTATCGCAGTACTTGAGCGTGGAGATGAATTGCAGCAGCGCGCCACGCAGCTGGGCCGGGTCCTGGCCCGACAGGTATTCCTCGAAACCCGGCGAGCTGACGGACGAGGTGGCGAACTCCACGCCCACGGCCTGCCCGCTGCGGTCACGCAGTTCGCTGGCCCAGGCATTGTGGGTGTCGCCCGCCAGCACGACCAGATTCTTGCCCAGGCTGCGCGCCGTGGCCAGCACGGTCTCGCGTGCCACGGCGTAGCCGTCCCAGGCATCGAGGTTGTAGGGAATGCTGGGCTGGGCCAGGATGGCCTTTTCCGCCGCCGTCAGGCTGGCCGGGTTGGCCTGCGCCTTGGCCAGCAGTGCCGCGTAGGCCGGCAGCGAGACACCGCTGCCGGGGCTGAGTATGTCCATCAGCAAGGGCGCCGGCAGCTCCATGCGCCCCATCAGCACCTGCTGGCCCAGCACCTGCCAGGTGGCCTGCGAGGCTGCCAGCTGCAGGCCCAGCCACTGGGTCTGGGTGGCGCCCATGAGCTGGCGCGCAGGATTGGCCATGTCGGAGGTGAAGCGTCCCGCGTCCAGGCCCTGGGCGGTGAAGTAGTCGGCGTAGTCCAGTTGTTTGTCGCGGCCGATGACGCGCGTGTCCAGCATGTGCAGCGCCAGCAGGTCGCCGAAGGCGAAGCTGCGGTAGATGATCTCGGGCTGCGCGTTGCGCGTGGGCATCCACTCGTGATAGGCCTTGAGCGCGGCCACCTTGCGCAGTTCGAAATCGCCCTCGGTGGCCGGCTGGTGGTTTTCGGCGCCGTGCATCCAGGTGTCGTTGGAGACTTCGTGGTCATCCCAGACGGCGATCATGGGCGCCGCCGCATGCAGGGCCTGCAGGTCGGCATCGCTCTTGTACTGGGCATGGCGCTGGCGGTAGTCGGCCAGGCTGACGATTTCGTTGGCCGGCAGACTCTGGCGCTGCATGGCTTCGGCCTTGCCATTGGCATAGCCTCCGCGTGCGTATTCATAGATGTAGTCGCCCAGGTGCACGGTGGCATCCAGATCGCCCTGGCGCGCGGCATGCGCGTAGACGTTGAAGTAGCCCGCCGGGTAGTTGGCGCAGGAGAACACGGCCAGCTTGACCTGCTGCACGGCGCCCACGGGCAGGGTTCGCGTGCGGCCCGTGGCGCTGGTCATGCCCTGGCAGCGAAAGCGGTAGTGGTAGCGCGTAGCCGGCTTGAGGCCCGTGGCGTCGGCCTTGAAGGTGAAATCCTGGGTGGCGCGCGCCATGGCCTTGCCCGACACCACGATGTTCTTGAAGTCGGCGTCCGAGGCCAGCTCCCACTCCACCTCGATGTCGCTGGAATGGCCCTGGGGCTGCGTCACGCGGGTCCAGAGGATGACGCGGTCGCTCAACGGGTCGCCGCTGGCCACGCCGTGGCGGAACTCGACGGGAATGCTGCTGTCGCCATCGGAGCCGCCGCAGCCGGCCAGTGGCAGCGCCAGGGCCGATGCGCCCATGCCGCGCACGAAATGGCGGCGGCTGGCCACGATGTCGGGCCCATTGGACGCGGTCTTCGCGTGCTGCAGGATATTGGTGATGCTCTCTTTGTGCTTCATGCTGGACCGGGGCCTGGAGGCCCCCGTGGGATGGTATGAAGCCAACGAGCATCGGTGTTGCCGGTGACAGGCGCATGTCACCGGCGCCTGGCGCTCAACTATGCGAACGCAGCGGCCAGGGCCTGCTCCAGGTCGGCACGCAGGTCCTGCACGGCCTCCAGGCCGATGGCAAAGCGCACCACGGTGCCGCTGCGCAGCTGGGGCGTGGGGCAACTGCGCATGGACGGCAGCTCATAGGGCACGACCAGGCTGATGGGGCCGCCCCAGCTGTAGCCGATCTTGAACAGGCGCAGGCTGTCGCAGAAGCGGTCCACGGCCTGCTGGCCGTGGCGCGGGTCGATGACCACGCTGAACAGGCCGGCCGCCACGCCCTCGCCGCCGCCGGCGGCTCCGCACAGGGCCTTCCAGTTCTCGTGGCCCGGAGCGCCCTCGAGCGCGGGATGCAGTACCTGGACCACGGCCGGCTGCTGCTGCAGCCAGCGCGCCAGCTCGCGCGCGGCGCGGTCCTGTGCGTGGTAGCGCAGCGCAATGCTGGGCAGCGAGCGCAGCACGGCCTCGGTGTCGTTGCCGCCCACGCCCAGGCCCAGGCGCATATGGGCCAGCTTGATGCGCATGTGCAGCGCCTGGTCGCGCGTGATGATGCTGCCCATGAGCACATCGCCGCCGCCGCTGGGGTACTTGGTAAGCGCATGGACGGTGGCGTCCACGCCCAGGCTGTGCGAGCCGTCGCCCAGCAAGTCGAAGGGATTGAAGGCCAGGCCCGCACCCCAGGTGTTGTCCAGCACGGTGGTGATGCCGCGCGCGCGGCACAGGCGCACCATGGCGATGAGGTCAGGAAACTCCATGGTCACCGAGCCCGGCGCCTCCAGCCAGACCAAACGCGTCTTGGGCGTGATTTTGGCTTCGAGGTCGGCAACATCCATGGCGTCATAGCACTGGTGGCGCACGCCGAAATGGGCCAGCTCGCCCTCGCTCAGGGTCTTGTTGGGACCGTAGGCGTTGTCGGGCAGCAGCATCTCGTCGCCGGTGCGCAGCAGGGCCAGGGAGGTGGTGGCGATGGCCGCCAGGCCGCTGGGCACCAGCAGGCATTGCAGGCCGCCTTCCAGCGCGCTCAGGCGCTCTTCCAGCAAGAATGTGGTGGGCGTGCCGTGCAGGCCGTAGGTGTAGCTGCTCTTGTCCAGCCACTGGCGGCGGCGCATGGCCGCCACGTTCTCGAAGATCACCGTCGAGGCCTTATGCACCGGCGGCTGCGGCGCGACAAAGCCTTCGGGCGGCTGGTAGGGATGGTGGATGAGATGGGTGCTGATCTGCAGGTCGGGTGTGCTCATGCAGCGCATCTTATGCGCTGGGCCACGGCGTTCAGGCATAAAAAAACCAGGCGGACATAGCGCCTGGTTTTCGTTGGGGGAGCAAAGCCGGTGGCTGCGATCAGCTGGCCTTGATCTCCAGCATGTTGCTGACGTTGTTCACGCCCTTGACGGCCTTGGCAATGTCGCCGGCGCGCATCTTGAGCGCATCGCTGGGCACCGAGCCGGTCAGCGTGACGGCGCCGGCCTTGGTGTCCACGTCGATCTTGAGCGCGGAGATATCGGGTTCCTTGATCAGGTCGGCCTTGATCTGGGCGGTGATGCCTGCATCGTCGAGCGCGGCGCCTGCCTGGCTCATGGCGTTGTTGGTGGCCGTTTCGGCCTTCATCGCGCCTTCCTCGATCTTGGTGCCGGCGCTGCTCATGGCGTTGTCGATCTTCTGGCCTGCGCTTTGCGCGGCCTGCTGGGACTGCTGGACGGCGGAGTCGAGCTTCTGGCCGGCAGTGTCTTCGGTCTTTCCGCATGCGGCGAGGCCGAAGGCCAGGGCGGACACGGCGAGGATGTGGCAGCAGCGTTGGGTGATGAAAGTCATGCGGTTACTCCTTGAATAGTTGTGAGGCGGTCAACACAGGCCTCGACTTTATTTATGGCCCTGGGACAAACCCATACGACGCCGACGCAAGCGCCTGTAGGACAAGCCCGAACATCCCGGCACCATCCAGTTAGCATGACAATAGCGGCCATGCATTCCCTGGCGCGCTGGTTTCCCTTCCTGGCATGGCCCAAACCCTCGGCAGCCGTGCTGCGCGGGGAGTTCTGGGCAGGTCTCACCGTTGGTCTGATGCTTCTGCCCCAGGGCGTGGCCTATGCGGCGCTTGCCGGCATGCCGCTGATCACCGGCATTTACGCCTCCATCGTCCCTGCCCTGGTGGCCGTGATGTTCAGCGGCTCGCCGCGCCTGGGTGTGGGACCCACGGCCTTGAGTGCACTGCTGATCGGCGCCTCCCTCACGGGCCTGGCCGAACCCGGCTCCGCGCACTGGGTGGCCCTGGCCGCCTGGATGGCGATTTTGTCGGGCCTGGTGCAGTGGTCGCTGGGCCTGATGCGCGCCGGCTGGCTGCTCAATCTGGTGACCTCGCCCGTGCTCACGGGTTTCACACAGGCGGCAGCGCTGCTGATTCTGGCCTCGCAGTTGCCCACCCTGCTGGGACTGCGTTCGACCTGGAGCGCGGTCTGGAACACGCCTTCGCTGCAGCTTTTCGACTGGCAGTCCATCCTCTACGGCATTGCCAGCATTGCGCTGCTGGTGCTGGCCAAGCGCTGGCGCGCCGCCTTTCCCTCGGCCATCTTCATCATTGCGCTGACCGGCGTGATCAGCTGGGCCACGGACTTTGCCGATGACGGTGGCGCCGTGGTCGGCCATCTGCCGGCAGGCCTGCCCAGCTTCCAATTGCCGGGATTGCTGAGCTGGGACGAGTTCGGCGCCCTGGTGATGCCGGTGCTGGTGATCTCGCTGGTGAGCTTTCTGGAGACGGCCTCCAGCGCCCAGGTGGAGCACCAGCAGGCCGGCACGCGCTGGAACGAGAACCAAGACCTGGTCGCCCAGGGGCTGTCCAAGATCAGTGCGGGCCTGTTCGGCAGCTTTGCCACCAGCGCCTCGTTCTCGCGCTCGGCCGTGAACCTGCTGGCCGGCGCCAAGACGGGCTGGTCCAACGTGTTCTCCATCCTGCTGGTGGTCATCGTGGTGCTGTGGTTCATCCCGGCGCTGTACCACGTGCCAAAGGCGGCGCTGGCGGCCATCGTGATCACGGCCGTGGTCAACCTGGTCAAGCCGCGCGTGCTGCTGCAGTTGTTCAAGGTGTCGCGCGTGGAGGGCAGCATTGCGCTGGCCACGCTGCTGCTGACCATCGTCACGGCGCCGCGCATGTACTGGGGCGTGTTCGCGGGCATTGTGCTGAGCCTGGGCTATTTCCTCTACCAGCGCCTGCATCCGCGCATCATCGAAGTGGGCCAGCATCCCGACGGCAGCCTGCGCGACCGCAACCTCTGGCAACTGCAGCCGCTGGCGCCGGGCCTGCTGGCCCTGCGCATGGATGCCGAGCTGGACTTCGGCTCGGCCTCGGCCCTGGAGCGTCGTATCGGTGACGAATGGGCGCTGCGCCCGGAGACGCACCATCTGTGCCTGCTGGCCCAGCCCATCAACCGCATCGACGTGACGGGTGTGGAGACCTTCGTGCGCCTGCAACTGCTGGCGGCCAAGCGCAGCGGCGTGCTGCATGTGGTGGGCCTGAAGCTGCCGGCCGAACAGGTGCTGCTGCGGGCAGGCGCCCTGCACCGCGGACCGCACCTGCGGCTGTACCGCACCGATGCGGAATTCCTCGCCGCCCTTGCCCTGCCGCCGTTCGTGCCTGCACCAGGATCAACATCTGTTACCACCGATGGTGCAAAAGTCGATGCCGGCGCGGCGACAATTGAGCCTACACACTGATACACTTCACTGGCTTTTCATTCAGCCCTCCGTGACTGCCCCCGCATCCCACCAATCCGTATACCTGCGCGACCTGCGCCTGGCCACAGCCCACGCGCTGGTTACCCACGCTGGTGGGGCGGTCCATCTGCCCACGGATTCGCCGACGCGATATCTGCAGGCGCTGATCGATGAACTGTGCTCGCTGTCGCTGCGCGACCCGCTCACGGGGCTGGCCAACCGCCGCCATTTCCGCACCATTGCCGAGCGCGAGATCGACCGCGTGGCGCGGTCTGGCGAAGCGGCCCTGATGCTGATGCTGGACATCGACCATTTCAAGCAGATCAACGACCAGCACGGCCATATCGTGGGCGACCGGGTTCTGCAGTCGGTGGCCCGTACCCTGACCAATTGCGTGCGCCCCATGGACACGCTGGCCCGCTACGGAGGAGAGGAATTCGCCATCGTGCTGCCCGCCTGCCCTGCGACCTTCGGTGTCTCCGTGGCCGAACGCATACGCAGCGCCATCGAGCGCATGCCGGTCGTCATCTCACCCACGCTGACACTGCAGATCACCATCAGCATCGGCGGCGCCTATGCGCTGCAGTGGATACGCAGCACCACAACCTTGTGGACCGAGCGTGCCGACAAACAGTTGTACCTGGCCAAATCCGCCGGCCGCAACCGCGTGCACATTGAAGAACAACCTGACAGTACGGTAAGCGCGGAGGAAAAAAGCCTGCTTTTCGGACCTTTGTATGCCCCGTCCCCGTTTGACAATGGGCTGAATCCAGATATTGCAACCGATGTGGACCCCGAAGATGGACTCCGCTGATAGCCAGGTGGTAAGCGACAACGCCATTCCCCACCCCTCCCTGCCCGCTGCCGTTCCGATGAGCGATGCCGTGCGCGCCAAGCCGCGCGGACACATCATCGCCGTGACCAGCGGCAAGGGCGGCGTGGGCAAGACCTTCGTTTCGGCCAATCTGGCCGCAGCGCTGACACGCCATGGCCTCAAGGTCCTGGTGCTTGACGCCGACCTGGGTCTGGCCAACCTGGATGTGGTGCTCAACCTCTACCCCAAGGTCACGCTGCACGATGTATTCACCGGCCGTTCCTCGCTGGAGGAAGCCATCCTGCCCGCGCCCGGCGGCTACTCGGTGCTGCTGGCCGGCTCCGGGATGATCGAGTACTCGCGGCTCACGCCCGAGATCCGCCAGCAGTTCACGCACACCATCGAGACACTGGCCCCGCGCTACGACATCGTGCTGCTGGACACCGGCGCAGGCATCTCGGACGTGGTGCTGTTCTCCGTGTCCATGGCCACCGAGGTGCTGGTCATCGCCACGCCCGAGCCCACCTCGCTGACCGATGCCTATGCGGCCATCAAGGTGCTGGCCATCCAGCAAAAACGCCAGCAGATCCGCCTGGCCATCAACCAGGCGGCACGCCCCGGAGATGGCCGCGCCATCACGGGCCAGCTGCAGCAGGTGCTCAACCGCTTTGTCAACACGGCCTCCGGCGAGCCATTGCGGCTCACGCACCTGGGGGATATTCCATCCGACCCGGCCGTGCGCGAGGCGGTGATGCGCCGCCAGTTGCTGCTGCAGTCCATGCCCGGCGCACCGGCTTCGCTGGCAGTGGCCCAGCTGGCCAATAAAATCAAGGCCCTGCTGGTGTCGGGCGGCTGATCGGGTCGCCTCTCGCCGGCGCCCCGATCCAACCCGCGGCCTGTGCCGCACCCGCCTGCCTGCCCGTGTCCGACATCCTCAATATTTCCTGCTACAAGTTCACGCCGCTGCCCGATGCAGCGGCGCTGCGCGACACCCTGGCCGAACGCGCCCAGGCCCTGGCGCTCAAGGGCACCATCCTCCTGGCCGAGGAAGGCATCAACTTCTTCCTGGCCGGCCCCGCCCAGGCGGTTCACAGCTTCGTTGACCAGTTGCGCGCCGATGAGCGCTTTGCCGACCTGGCCCCCAAGGAAAGCTGGTCCGACACCGTGCCGTTTCGCAAGATGCTGGTCAAGGTCAAGCGCGAGATCATCCGCATGGACCACCCCACCATCCGCCCGGCAGAGGGCCGCGCGCCATCGGTCAGCCCCGCCACGCTGCGCCGCTGGCTGGAACAGGGCCACGATGACGAGGGCCGCGAGGTGGTGACGCTGGACACGCGCAACGACTTCGAGGTCGATGCCGGCGCCTTCAAGGACACCATCGACTGGCGCATCACCAAGTTCACCGAGTTCCCGCCCGCGCTGCGCGCCCACAAGGCC
This sequence comes from Delftia sp. SD018, assembly GCF_017355445.1. Lineage (NCBI taxonomy): Bacteria > Pseudomonadati > Pseudomonadota > Betaproteobacteria > Burkholderiales > Comamonadaceae > Delftia > Delftia sp. SD018. Next base: position 30,429 of record NZ_JADDRN010000024.1, on the reverse strand, counting down.
GAGCTGGCCGACAAGACCGTGGTCAGCTACTGCACGGGCGGCATACGCTGCGAGAAGGCCGCCATCCTGATGCGGGACGAAGGCCTGGAGCATGTCTACCAGCTGGAAGGCGGCATCCTCAAGTACTTCGAGGAAACCGACGGCGCCTTCTATGACGGCGGCTGCTTCGTCTTTGACGAGCGCCGGGCCGTGGACGCGGACCTGTCGGCCGCACCCCAGCTGGAGCATCCGCAGGCCCAGGAGATTCCGTCTCCATAGACTGCGCCCCCAGCCCTGACGGGGCATGCACGCCACGCTTGCGGCGTGCGACACCAATGCGGCCGTACCGGCTGCAGCATCGGCCGCTGTTCAACCCAGGGCTCGCACCGAGTTGCTGAGCGAGCGGGCGCAGGCCAGCAGCCCTGGGCCCAGGCGGGCTTGCGCCTCCTCTACCGTCCATCGGCTGGTCGGCGCGACGATGTGCACGGCAGCCACGGGGCGGCCATGGCTGCCGATGACGGGCGCGCCCAGCGTCATGTCGCCCAGAAAGAGTTCCTCCCGGTTGACGGCATAGCCGCGCCGACGCGCCTGGGCCAGTTCATCGAGGATGGCGGCCTCGTCCGTGATGGTGAAACGTGTGTGCGCGGTCCGCTCGCTCTGGCGCAGCAGGGCCAGGGCTTCTTCATCGGGCAGTGCGCTCAGCCAGGCACGCCCCGAGGCAGTGCAGTACATGGGGATGCGACTGCCAATGGGCATGTGCACCGGCACAAACTGGGCGCTGATGAAGCGTGCCACGTAGACCATCTCCAGCCCGTCGGGCTCGGTCAGGCAGGTGGTCTCGGTCGTGATCTTGGTCAGCTCCGAAAGATACGGATTGGCCAGGTCGATCACCGGATTGGCTGCCAGGTAGTTGTAGCCCACGCGCATGACGCGCGGCGCGAGCTGGTAGCGCCGGGTTTGCGGATGCTTGCGGACATAGCCCAGTTGCTCCAGCGTGAACACCATGCGTTGCGCCGAGCTTTTGTTGATGCCCGCAGCGGCAGCCACATCGGCCAGCGTCATGCTCCGGTGCTGCGCGCTGAAGGCGCAGAGCACGGCCAGGCCCTTCTCCAGCGACTGGTTGAACAGTGGGTTGGTGTCGTCATCCATCGGTGACGAAGCGGGTTGAGGCGTTGCTTGCATGGCGCAAGTATAGGCATCCACTTCCAAAGAATCGCATATCGATTTCTTTGAATTGCTTAGTGGTTTTCTCTTATTTTCTAAAGATTCATCCACATTGATCATTGGCGCGGTTCCGAGAATTCTCCGCTGCAGGCGAGGGGCTGCTCCCAAGGTGACCTGTCCCTGCTGTTTCCTTCCGTCGTTCACGCCAAGGAGTCAGGCAATGCCAGGTTTTGTCCACCGCGTCCTCCACCTCGCCCTGGGCATGTGTGCCGCCGGCGCCGTCGCGCTGGCTGCAGCGCAAGGCGGCAGCGCCCCGGCCAGCTACAACGTGGGCGCCACGCCCACAGGCATTCCGTTCACCTTTCTGGACGTCAAGAGCAACAGCATCCAGGGCATGATGGTCGACACCATGCAGGCCGTGGCCAAGGCCGGAGGCTTCCAGGCCCATGTGCAGCAGACCAGCTTTGCGGCGCTGATCCCCTCGCTCACATCCAGCAAGATCGACATCATCTCGGCCGCCATGCTCAAGACCGCCGCACGCCAGCAGGTGGTAGATTTCAGCGATGCGGTCTACTCCTACGGCGAGGGCCTGATCGTCAAGGCCGACGATGCCAAGGCCTATGTGTCATTGGACGACCTCAAGGGCGAGGTCGTCGGTGCCCAGGTGGGCACGGTGTTCTACGACCTGCTGCAGAAAAAAGGCATCTTCAGGGAAGTGCGCAGCTACGACTCGGTAGCCGATATGACGCGCGATCTGGCGCTTGGCCGCATCAAGGCAGGGCTGGGTGACCAGCCCATCATTGCCTACCAGATACGCCAGCACAGCTTCCAGGGCGTGAAGCTGGCCGAAAGCTACAAGCCCTCCAACGTGGGGGATGTGTGCCTGGTGGTGCGCAAGGGTGACACCGAAACCCTGGCCCGCCTGAACAAGGCCATCGCCACCATCAAGGCAGACGGCACCCTGGCCCAGATCGTCAAGAAGTGGGGCATCTGAGGACATCGGACGCCCGCCGGGTCGCCTCGCGCCTCGCCTCCCCCCTTTGCCGCGCAATGCACGGCAATGACACCTTCGAGGAAAGTACGCCATGCAAGCATTTGTGCAGCACGCGCGAGAGTTCCTGCCCATCCTGCTGCAAGGAGCGGTGGTCACGGTGCAGGTCACCGCGCTGTCGTTCCTGTTGTCCAGCGCGATCGGACTGGTGCTGGCGCTGGGCAAGCTCTCACCCGTGCGCGCCATCTCGTGGGCCGCATCGACCGTGGTCAATGTGATACGGGGCCTGCCCATCATCGTGCAGCTGTTCTACATCTACTTCGTGCTGCCCGAGGTCGGTATCCAGCTCACCGCATTCCAGGCCGGCGTGATCGGCCTGGGCATTGCCTATTCGGCCTATCAGGCAGAGAACTTCCGCGCCGGCATCGAGGCGGTGGACCCAGGCCAGCGGGAAGCCGCACTGGCCATGGGCATGCGACCCGCCCTGCTCATGCGCCGCGTCGTGCTGCCGCAGGCATTCCGCATTGCGCTGCCGCCCTACGGCAACACCCTGGTGATGATGCTCAAGGACTCGTCCCTGGTCTCCACCATCACCGTGGCCGAGATGACGCGCCAGGGCCAGTTGATCGCAGCGTCCACCTTCCAGAACATGACGGTCTACACCCTGGTCGCCCTGCTCTACCTGGCCATGAGCCTGCCGCTGGTATGGGGGCTCAGGCGTCTGGAGAAGCGCTTTGGAGCGGGGAGGAAGTCGCCATGATCGAGATCGACCACCTGGAAAAGGCCTACGGGGAGCATCGCGTGCTGCGGGGCGTCAACCTGCGCGTGGCACGTGGAGAAGTGGTGTGCCTGATCGGCCCTTCGGGATCAGGCAAGTCCACGGTGCTGCGCTGCATCAACGGCCTGGAGTCGTACCAGGGCGGCGAGGTGCGTGCCTTCGGGGAGCACGTGGACACACGCGCGCCCTCCATCCACGCGCTGCGCAGCCGCATGGGCATGGTGTTCCAGCGCTTCAACCTCTTCCCGCACCGCACCGTGGTGCAGAACGTGATGGAAGGCCCCATCCATGTGAAGGGCCAGGCTCCCGGCCAGGCCCATGCCGAGGCATTGGAGCTGCTGCGCAAGGTAGGCCTGGCAGACAAGGCACAGGCCTGGCCCGCACAGCTGTCGGGCGGACAGCAGCAGCGGGTGGCCATTGCCCGCGCCCTGGCCATGAAGCCCGAGGCCATGCTGTTCGACGAACCCACTTCGGCCCTGGACCCCGAACTGGTGGGCGACGTGCTGGGCGTGATGCGCCAGCTGGCCGAAGAAGGCATGACGATGATCGTAGTCACGCACGAGATGGCCTTTGCTCGCGAGGTGGCCGACCGCGTGTGCTTTCTGCATGGCGGCACCATCGTGGAGGAAGGCCCTTCGGCCCAGGTGCTGGGCGCACCGCGCCATGCACGCACGCAGGACTTCCTGCGGCGCGTGCTGCACCAGCACTGTGCGCCATCAGAAGGTGCGGCATGACGATGGCAGCTACCGCCTCCATCGCATCGTCTTCGTCGGTACGCCCCGTGCTGTCGCACCCGTCAGCGCCATCGCTGTGGGCGGCCACTGCACCCGCCGCACCGCCCACGCCACCGCTGGCGGCAGCGCTGACCACCACCGACGTGCTGGTGATCGGCGCGGGATATACCGGCCTGTCGGCAGCACTGCATTTGGCCGAAAGCGGCGCCAGCGTGTGCGTGCTTGACGCCCATGCTCCCGGCTGGGGTGCGTCGGGCCGCAACGGCGGCCAGGTGAATCCCACCCTCAAATACGACCCCGACGAACTGCAGCGCATCCATGGCGCCGCTCGTGGCGAGCGGCTGATCGACGCCGTCTCCCGCTCGGCCGACCTTGTGTACGGGTTGATCGAACGGCACGGCATCGACTGCGCGCCCGTGCGTGCCGGCTGGCTGCAGGTCGGATACACCCAGCAGGCGGTGGACGGCATGCACGCACGCGCCCGGCAGTGGGAACGGCGCGGCGTGCGCGTGGAACTGCTGGACCGCGCTGCCACGGCAGCACGCACAGGCACGCCCGCCTTTGCCGGCGGCTGGCTGGATGGACGCGCCGGCGCCATACAGCCCCTGGCCTACGTGCGCGGACTGGTGCGCGCCGCACAGGCCCTGGGCGTGCAGGTTCACAGCGAATCACCCGTGCTGGCACTGGAGCGCCAGGGCACGGACCACTGGGTCGCCACCACGGCCCAGGGTCACCGCATACAGGCCAGGCAGGTGCTGCTGGGCACCAACGGCTATACCGATGGCCTGTGGCCTGGTCTGGCACGCACGGTGCTGGCAGCCAACAGCTTCATCGTGGCCACGCAGCCCCTGGGCAAGGCGGGCGCGCACATCCTGCCCGGGGGCGAGACAGGCTCGACCTCGCAGCGCCTGCTGCTGTACTTTCGCAAGGACGCACAAGGCCGTCTGCTCATGGGCGGGCGCGGCCATTTTGCGGACCCGCAGGGCGCAGGCGACTATGCCCATCTGGAACGCGCCGTGGCGCTGATGTTTCCCGGCCTGGGCCCCCTCCAATACGAGTACCGCTGGGCCGGGCGCATCGCCGTCACACGCGACTTCATGCCCCATCTGCATCAGCCTGCCCCCGGCATCACCATGGCCCTGGGCTACAACGGCCGCGGCATTGCCATGGCCACCCTGCTGGGGCGGGAGGCGGCAGCGCTGATGGCCGGCGGAAATACGCTGGCCTGCTCTTTTCCGGTAACGCCGGTTCAGCCGATACCGCTGCATGGGTTGCAACGTTTGTACATAGCGGCGGGAGTAGCCTGGTACAGCCTGCTGGACCGGCTGGGGGCGTGAGGTTCAGTGGGGACGGCCGATCAAGCCGCGCCGGCCTGGCGCATCAGCCGCAGCGCCTGCTGCGCCACGCGCTCGCCGAACACGCGCGCCGTCTCCAGGTCGCCCGGCAGCATCTCGGCGGCCGAGGCATCCGAGGCCGATTGCGCCATGGCACCGCTGAAGGCGCCTATCCAGTTGAGGTCATTGCGCTGTGCGGCGCGCGCGTTGGACGGCAGCATGCCGCTGCCCACCCACAGGCCGCCATGCTGCATGGCCAGTTGGAACAGGTAGTCCAGCGTGGTCTGCTTGTTGCCGTTGACGCTAGCACTGTTGGTGAAGCCGGCGAACAGCTTGTCCTTCCAGGCCTGCACGAACCACGGCTTGGAAGAGGCATCGGCAAAGCGCTTGAACTGCCAGCTCGGCCCGCCCATGTAGGTGGGCGATCCAAAGATGATGGCGTCTGCCGCCGCCAGCAACTCCCAGCCACCCGCAGGCAGCTGGCCGTCGCTGTCGATCGACAGCATGCGCGCGCCTGCGCCGTCGGCCACGGCCTGGGCCATGCGCTGGGTGTGTCCGTAACCCGAGTGGTAGACCACCACGATATCTGCCATACAAGAAATCCAATCCTCGAACGCCCTGCGCAGCCACAGGCCAGCCAGCGCCGCATTCATCAATCCATCCACGCCAAAGGGCCCCGCAGCGCTGCTGCGGGGCCCACTCAAGGCAGTAGCCTAACAAAAATCAGGGCATGGCCAACGCTGCCCGACCCACTCAATGGCGGCGCGCATCCACGCTCCAGCCGCCGGCACCGTGGGCGGCAAAGCCCAGCAGGCCGCCAGTCACGGCGATGTTCTTCCAGAACAGCAGCTGCTGCATCATGGCCGCGTCGGCCGGCACGCTCCAGTAGGTGTGAAAGAAGAAGCTGGCCACCAGCGTGAAGAACGCCAGCACCAGGGCCGCCCAGCGCGTGCACCAGCCCAGCAGCAAGGCCAGGCCGCCGACGATCTCCACTACCAGGGCAATGGCCACGCCGATCTGCGGCATGGGCATGCCTACCGATGCGGCATAGCCCACAGTCCCGGCGAAGCCTCCGATTTTCTGAAAGCCCGCAGGCACGAACATCAGCGCGATCAGGATGCGGCCGGCCAGCGCCAGCGGGTTGCTCAGACGGTTCAACATGATGGGTACTCCTCGTGAATCTTCAGAGCGTGCTGTGCACGCTCTCAGGCTTGCAGATCGAAGACCAGGACCTCGGACTGTTCCCCGTCGTGCAGGCGCAGTCGCGGTTCATTCTCCACAAGGGCCGCATCGCCCGTTGTCAGCCGTTGCCCATTGACGCTCAGCGCGCCGCGCACCAGGTGCACATAGGTTTTGCGGCCGGCGGGCAGTTCCAGCTCGGCCTGCTCATCGCCGTCGAACAGCCCGGCATACAGCCGGGCATCGGCATGGACGGTGACCGAGCCCTCGGCGCCATCGGGCGAGGCCACCAGGCGCAGCCGGCCGCGCTTTTCCTCGTCGGCAAAGGCTTTTTGCGCATAGCCGGGCGCAATGCCCGTTTCGCTGGGCAGCAGCCAGATCTGCAGGAAATGCGTGGTCTGGCCCGGCGCATGGTTGTGCTCGCTGTGGACCACGCCCGAGCCGGCGCTCATGCGCTGCACCTCGCCGGGCGAGATGGTCTGCTCATTGCCCATGCTGTCCTTGTGCGAGAGCCGGCCTTCGAGCACGTAGCTGATGATCTCCATGTCCTTGTGGCCATGGGAGCCGAAGCCCGTGCCCGGGGCGATGTGGTCCTCGTTGATCACGCGCAGGTTGCCAAAGCCCATGTGGCGCGGATCGTGGTAGCCCGCAAACGAGAAGCTGTGGTGCGAGCGCAGCCAGCCATGGTCGGCATGGCCGCGTTCCCGGGATTTGCGCAGGGCGATCATGTTTTTGTCCCTTTCCAACGTGTCAGATCTTCGAAACTCTTGCGTCGATGGCTCCACTGTAGAAGCCGCTGCCGCAGGCAAGGCGCAGCAGGATTGATGGCATCATTCAAAGCTTTTGAAGCCATAACGCCCCATGCCCAGCCCCCGCGACGTGCTCACCCCCGACAGCCTGGCCATGCTCCAGGCCATTGCCGAGGCCGGCAGCTTTGCCGCCGCTGCACGCCAGCTGGGCCTGGTGCCCAGTGCCCTGACCTACCGTGTGCGCCAGATCGAAGATGCGCTGGACGTGCTGCTGTTCGACCGCCGCTCGCGCCACGCCCAGCCCACCGAGGCCGGCCGGGAGCTGCTGCGCGAGGGGGTGCGCCTGCTGCATGAGATCGACACCGTGGCCCACCGCGTGCGCCGCGTGGCCACGGGCTGGGAGCCGCACCTGACCATCGTGGTCGATGGTGCCGTGGCGCGCACGCCGATGCTGGAGCTGGTCGAGGCCTTCTACGCCATGCAGCCACCCACGCGGCTGAAGCTGCGCGACGGCATCCTCACCGGCACGCTGGAGACGCTGACCTCGGGCCGGGCCGACCTGGCCATCGGGGTGGCCGTCAACTCCAGCAACGTGGCGGGCCTGCAGGCCTGCGAGCTGGGCGAGCTGGACTTTGTCTTTGCCGTGGCGCCCCACCATCCGCTGGCCACGGCGCCCGAGCCCATCACCGACGCCACCTTGCTGCAGCACCGCATCATCGCCGTGGCCGATTCAGGCCTGCGCGACAGCGCCAGCATGGGCCTGCTCAGCGGCCAGGACATCTTCACCGTGGACTCCATGCAGGCCAAGATCGAGGCCCAGGTGCGCGGCATAGGCTGCGGCTTCCTGCCCCATTTCATGGCCGATGTGTATGTGCAGGCCGGCCTGCTGGTGACGCGCCAGGTCGCCCGGCCCTCGCGCAACGTGCGCATGCACTACGCATGGTCCTGCCCGCCACAGCAGGTCCCGCCGCGCGCGCTGCAGTGGTGGCTGCAGCAGTTGGAGAGCCCCGCCACGCGCCGCGCTCTCATGGAAAATCATCACCGACATTGAGCTGGCGCACGCCGCCGGGCGGTCTTCGCGGGTGTAGAGTGGTTACAGGTCCCGGCCTGCCACGCCGCTGCGGTGCAACAGGCCGGAAAGGACATGCTTCCCGGAATCTGCCACTGCCCGCAAAGGTCTGCTCCATGAACGCTTCCCGCGCTGCCTCCAAGTCCACGGTCAAGAAAAAGGCCACCAAGCCCCCCGAAGCCTCCAAGGCGCGCCCCAAGGCCGGCGCACGCCGCATTGCCGTGATTGGCGCCGGCATGGCGGGCCTGGCCTGCGCACGCACGCTGATGCAGGCCGGCCACGATGTCCATGTCTACGAGCGGCTGCCCCAGGTGGGCGGGCGCATGCGCTCTGTCAACGCCGCGCATGGCGCCTTCGACATCGGCGCGCAGTATTTCACCGTGCGCGACAAGCGCTTCGAGCTGGCCCTGCAGACCGTGCCCGGCCTGTGCCGCCCCTGGAGCGTGAGCACGCTGCGCGTGCTGGATGCGCAGGGCCGCCAGTCCAGCGCCGCACCCGCACCCACCGAAGCCCATTGGGTGGCCACGCCCGACATGCAGGCCCTGCCGCTGGCCTGGGCCGCGCCGCTGTGGGATGCCGACCGCCTGCACCTGGGCCAGCGCGTGACCAAGCTCGAACGCCAGCCCGGATCGCACGGCTGGAGCCTGCATGTGGAGACGACCGAGCCGACCACGCAGATCCGCACGGGATTCGATGAAGTGATACTCGCCCTGCCCGCGCCCCAGGCGCGCCAGTTGCTGCAGACCACGCCCCTGGCCCTGTCGCTGGTGCAGGGCATGGCGGCCGTGGAAATGGCGCCCTGCTGGGCGCTGACGCTGTCCTACCCCATGGCCACCGAGGCCGGCCTTTCCACCCTGGGACCGCAGTGGAATGCGGCCCGCACCACGCATGAGCGCGCGGTCTGGGTGGCACGAGAATCCTCCAAGCCGGGCCGCTCCCAAAGCGAACGCTGGACCGTGCTGGCCAGCCCCCAATGGTCGCAGGAGCACCGTGCCGACGACGCCCCGCGCGTGCTGGCCAAGATGCAGAAGGCCTTTGGCGAGATCACGCGCATCCGCATCCCTCCCCGCCATGCCAGCGTCTACCTCTGGCCCCATGCGCAGACCCTGTCGCCGCTGGGCCGCAGCCATTTGCGAAACAAGGATGCGGGCCTGGGCCTGTGCGGCGACTGGTGCATTGGCCGCCGCGTGGAGGATGCCTTTGTCTCGGGACTGGAAATGGCCCTGGCGCTGGTTGCGGACTGAACCAGGCCACCAGGTCCTGGCAGGGGGCGGCGCAAGGCCTTAACATCCGGCCCCGATGATTCCCGCCGCCCCTGAATCCGCCGAGACCGGCTCCGCACCCGCCCCATCCCCGTATGTCGGCCGGTTTGCGCCCTCACCCACGGGCCTGCTGCATGCCGGCTCCCTGGTGGCGGCGCTGGCCAGCTGGCTGGATGCACGCGCCCATGGCGGCCGCTGGCTGGTGCGCATCGAGGACATAGACCCTCCGCGCTGCCAGCCCGGTGCCGACACCGCCATCCTGAACCAGCTTGCCACCTGCGGCCTGCTGCCGGATGAAGAGCCCGTCTGGCAGTCCCGCCGCCACACCTTCTACGAAAGCGCACTGGAGCGGCTCAAGGCCGGCGGCCTGGCCTATCCCTGCGGCTGCACGCGCAAGGACATCGAGGCAGCCTGGGAAAACCTGGGCTGGGCCCATGAGCGCCATGTGGAGCGGCCCTACCCCGGCACCTGCCGCGACGGCCTGCACGGCAAGAGCGCCCGGGCCTGGCGCTTTGCGCTGGACCGCTTCACCCGCCACGACCCCGTGCTGCACTGGCAGGACCGCCGCTTGGGCGCCCAGCAGCAGGATGTGATCCACGGCGTGGGCGACTTTGTCCTGCGCCGGGCCGACGGCCTGTGGGCCTACCAGCTCGCCGTGGTCGTCGATGACGGCCTGCAGGGCATCACCCATGTGGTGCGCGGCGCCGACCTCGCCGACAATACGCCCCGCCAGATGCTGCTGCAGCGCGCCCTGGGCATAGGTCACCCGCAGTACCTGCACACGCCGCTGGTGCTCATGCCCGACGGCGAAAAGCTTTCCAAGCAGCACGGCGCCCCTGCACTGGACCTGAGCGCCCCCGTGACCGCGCTGCGCACCGCAGCCGCCCACCTGGGACTGCCCCAGCCATCACCCCAGGCCGCATTGGGCGAAGCGCTGCAGTTCTGGGTCAGGGGCTGGCGCCATACATACAATTGAGCCCGTGAACCCAATTTCTTCCCCCCAAGCCGAGCAGTCCATGGACGGCGATACCCCGAACACCATGTCCGCTGCCCCCGGTGCGCCGCACGATTCCTCTTCGCCCTCCACACCTGCGGCCGCCCGTACCGGCCAGCCGCCCGAGGGCGTGGCCCATCCCAAGACCATCAAGAGCTATGTGCGCCGCGCCGGCCGCACCACGACAGGCCAGGCCAAGGCCTTCGAGGAGCTGGGTCCGCGCTTCGTGCTGAACTACCAGGCCGCGCCGCTGGATGCCTCTGCCACCTATGGCCGCCAGGCACCCCTGATCCTGGAGATCGGCTTCGGCATGGGCGAGGCCACGGCGCACATCGCGCGCGTGCGCCCCGATGACAACTTCCTGTGTTGCGAGGTGCACGAGCCCGGCGTGGGCGCCCTGCTCAAGCGCATTGGCGAGCAGGACATCTCCAACATCCGAATCCTGCAGCACGACGCCGTCGAAGTCATCGACAACATGCTGCCCGAGGCCAGCCTGGACGGCATACACATCTTCTTCCCCGATCCCTGGCACAAGAAAAAGCACAACAAGCGCCGCCTGATCCAGGAGCCTCTGGTGGCCAAGCTGGCACGGCGGCTGCGTCCCGGTGGCTACATCCACTGCGCCACCGACTGGGAGCCCTATGCGGTGCAGATGCTGGAGGTGCTGGGCGCGGAACCCCTGCTGGCCAACACGGCCGAAGGCTATGCCGCCAAGCCCGACTACCGGCCGCTGACCAAGTTCGAAAACCGTGGCATCCGCCTGGGCCACGGCGTGTGGGATCTGGTGTTTGAGCGCCGCTGAGCCGGTCGCGCCCTCTTCCAATACAAGGCCTCGCATGCAGCCATTGCTACAGAATCTGGTCGAGATGACGGCCCACAGGGACCATCTGCGATTGGAAATCTCGGTGCTGTCCACCCTGTTCAAGCTCAATGGCGTGGTGCAGGTGCGGGCGCTGGAGCTGTTCGCCATGCCCGACGGCAGGCACTGCGTGCGTGCGCGCACCTGGAGCCAGGGCGATCAGGTCATGTCCACCGATGCCGAGGCCCTGTATGACCCGCAAAGCGTGGAGCTGGCCTCCATGCCCGCGCTGCAGCAGGCGCTGCAGCAGCGCGCCCTCATCGCCTCGGCCGTGCAGCCCGATGGCCAGCACGTGCTGTGGCTGCCGCTGTGGCGCCAGGAGACGGCCTACCACTGCCTGGAGATCACGCAGTCCACGGCCTTCTCGCCCAGCCGGCTCGATGTGATCCAGGGCATCTTCGGCGTCTATCACAACTACCAGAGCCTGCTGGACTACAGCGAACGCGATGCGCTGACCGGCCTGCTCAACCGCAAGACCTTCGACGAGCAGTTCCTGCGCCTGTCGCTGCAGGAGCCGCCGATGGCCATGCCGGGCGTGGCCACGGAAGACGTTCCCGGCCAGTGGCTGGCCGCCATCGACATCGACCATTTCAAGCGCATCAACGACCGCTTTGGCCACCTGTATGGCGACGAGGTGCTGATCCTGGTGGCCAACATCCTGCGCAGCTGCTTCGACGCCAAGGACCGTGTGTTCCGCTTCGGCGGCGAGGAATTCGTGGTGCTGCTGCGCTCGGTCAGCCTGGTCAATGCCCGCAAGGCGCTGGAGCGCCTGCGCCACGACGTGGAGAGCTACGAGTTCCCCCAGGTCGGCCGCATCACCGTGAGCACGGGCTTTGCCGCCATGGGCACGGGCGCACCCGTGGAGGTGCTGGGCCATGCCGACCAGGCCCTCTACCACGCCAAGGAGCATGGCCGCAACCAGACCTGGTACTACGGTGATCTGATCACCCAGGGGCTGCTGGCACCCCAGGTGAACAGCAACGATATCGAACTGTTCTGAGCCGGCCCTGGCGCCGTGCCGTTCAGGCGAGGCCGGCCACGCGCACGCAGTCGCGCCCGGCGTGCTTGGCCTCGTAGAGCATGGCATCGGCGCGCTGCAGCAGTTCCTGCGCGCTCTCGGCACCCTGCTGTTGCGCCACGCCAAAGCTGGCCGTCGCCGCCAGCTCCAGGCCATGGACCTGTATGGGCGTGGAGCGTATGGCCTCGCGCAGCTGCCCGGCCAGCGCCCAGGCCTGGGCCGCAGCCACACCGGGCATCACGATCAGGAACTCCTCCCCGCCATAGCGCGCCATCCATTGCGCCGAAGGCTCCCGCTCCAGTGCGTGCCGGCAACGCAGTGCCACCTCGCGCAGCACGGCATCGCCTGCGGCATGGCCGTGCCTGTCATTGACCTGCTTGAAGCGGTCCACGTCCACGAACATCACGCTCAGTGCCGCACCCAGGCGCTGGCCCTGGGCGACCTCGGAGGCCAGGCGCTCGTCCATGGCGCGGCGGTTGAGGCATCCGGTCAGCGCATCGGTCAGCGACATGCGCTTGACCTCCTCCACCAGCTCCTCCAGCTGGGCCGTGCGCTGGGCCACCAGCAGGTCCAGATGCTCGATGTGGCCGCGCAGGTCATGCTGCAACTGGCCAAAGCCCTGCACCACCATGTCGATCTCGTCGCGCTGCCCGCGCCGCGCCCGCTCCAGCACCAAGGGCCTCGACAACTCATTGGGCTTGAGGTTGGCCGCAAAGCCCGCAATCTGCTGCAGCGGCTGGCGCAGCTCCCTGCGCATCACCCAGGCCACCATCAGACAGACCAGGGCCGTGAACAGCGCATAGCCCAGCAGCACGCGCAGCGTGGAGTCGCGCAGCACCTCCAGGTAGTGGCCCCGGTTCTCCCAGACCTGCAGTTCGCCCAGCGGCAGGCTGGACTGGCTGTGACGCGGTGCCGGAATGAGCATGGACACGGCAGGCGCGCGGCCATCCCTGGGCTCGCCCGCCTCGTACATCTCGCCCGTGGAGGTGACGCGCAGCTGCACATGTCCCACCAGGGGCAGCTTGCCCAGCCACTGCACCTGCTCGCGCACCAGGGCCGGCTCGATGTCCCACAGCGCGGCGGACAGCGAGATCATGCTGTTGGCCACCAGCGTCTCCATGGAGCGGCGAAACTCCTGCTGCCCCTTGCGGTACTCCCACCAGGCGTGGGCGCCGCCAAACACCAGCATGCAGGCCACGGCCAGCAGCATGATGCGCAGGATCAGCAGGGAGGCGATCGAACGGAAGCGGGGCATGGAAGGCGCTCAGCGCAGCAGGTGCTTGAGCTCGAATCCGTAGCGCCGCAGCCGGGGATTGAGGTGCTTGCTGTAGCTGCGAAAGTCCAGAGGGGCCAGCGGCGCGCTGATCCTGTGCTCGTAGCGGTCGATCTGTGACTTGTCCAGCAGCGTGAACATGGGCCGCACCTGCTCCAGCCCTTCGGAGGCGAAATCGGTGCCGTGCGCATGGTCGTAGAGCATGACCAGGGCCCAGGCGCCGGTCAGGAAATGCCCGCCCGCCAGTGCCGACAGCTCGCCCGTGCGCAGCGCCGTCATGGCGGCGGCCGATGAATTGATGGCGCTGAAGAAGGCGTCACGCCCCGGCGAGCCGCCCCGCGCGCGCCAGGCCTGCATGGCGCCAAAGGCCATCTCATCGTTGCCCGCCCAGACCAGGCGCACCTCGGGATAGCGCTGGAACAGCACGGCCGCCTGCTGCTCGGCGCGTTCGCGGCGCCATTCTCCAAAGACTTCCTGCTGCAGCACCACGTCGCTGGCCTCGGCCGCCGCGCGGCGCATGCCGGCATTGCGTTCCACCGAGGAGGGCGTGGAGCGGTCCCCGGCAATGGCCACCATGTGCAGCCGGCCATCGGCCGCACGCGCCTGGCCCGATGCCCGCGCCGCGGCGAACAGTGACTTGGCGGTCAGGTAGCCGGCCTCCTCGGCGCCCGGCTCCAGGCTGCCCAGCCAGTGGCGATAGCGCTCTCGCGCCACGCCGGTCTGGCCGCGCAACGTCTCGGGCACGCCGCTGAAGGCCATGAAGCTGTCGATGCCTGCGGCCTCCAGCGTGCGCAGGATTTCAGGCGCCACGCTGTAGTCGTTGGTAAACATCACGTAGCGGGGCCGCTGCGCCTTGGGCAAGGCGGCAATCTGGCGCGCAATCTCGATGGGGCGCAGGTGGTCGCGCTGGGCATAGCGCACCTGCAGCTGCATGCCCAGGCTGCTGGCCGCGTCCTGCATGGCCTCGCTGACCGTGGTCCAGTAGCGCTCGTCAGACCGGCCGGGGTTGATGAAGACCACGCTTTGCGCGGCGGCAGCGGCCGATTGCGCCAGCACGCCCATCACCCAGGCCATGTAGGTCATACGCAGCGCCCACGGCAAGACGCCCCGGTGGAGTCCACCGGGGCGTCCCGAAGAAGGGGCAGCAGGAATCATCTGCCGCGCAGCTGGGTCAGACGCGCTCTGCCACCCAGGCCTGCACACCGGCCAGCGCCGCGGGCAGGCCCGAAGCGTCCGTGCCGCCGGCCATGGCCATGTCGGGCTTGCCGCCGCCCTTGCCGCCGACCTGGCTGGCCACGAAGTTCACCAGATCGCCAGCCTTGATGCGCGAGGTCTCGGCCTTAGTCACGCCTGCAGCCAGTTGCACCTTGTCGCCATCAACGGCGGCCAGCACGATGGCTGCGGCGCCCAGCTTGTCCTTGAGCTTGTCCATGGTGTCGCGCAGGGTCTTGGCGTCGGCGCCTTCGAGCCTGGCGGCCAGCACCTTGATGCCCTTGACGTCGACGGCCTGGCCGGCCAGCTCGTCGCCCTGGCTGGAAGCGAGCTTGCCCTTGAGCGCAGCCACTTCCTTCTCCAGCGCGCGGATCTGCTCCAGCGCACCGCCGATGCGGGTGTTCAGCTCGGCCGTCGGCGCCTTCAGCGCGGCGGCGGCCTGGTCCACCGTGGATTCCAGCGATTGCAGGTAGGCCAGCGCGTTCTCGCCGGTCACCGCCTCGATGCGGCGCACGCCAGCGGCCACGCCGCCTTCGCCCACCACCTTGAACAGGCCGATGTCGCCCGTGCGCTGCACGTGGGTGCCACCGCACAGCTCGCGGCTGCTGCCGATGTCCAGCACGCGCACGGAGTCGCCGTACTTCTCGCCGAACAGCATCATGGCGCCCGTGGCCTTGGCCGATTCGATGTCCATCACGCGCGCATCGGTGGGCGTGTTGGCCAGGATCTCGGCGTTCACGCGGCGTTCGATCTCGCGGATCTCTTCAGCGGTCACGGGCTGGTTATGGGCAAAGTCGAAGCGCGTGCGCTCGGCGTTGACCAGCGAGCCCTTTTGCTGCACGTGATCGCCCAGCACTTCGCGCAGGGCCTTGTGCATGATGTGCGTGACCGAGTGGTTGCGCATGGTGGCCGCACGCAGCTGCGTGTCCACCTCGGCCTGCACGGCATCGCCCACCTTGAGGCTGCCGGACTCCAGCACGCCGTGGTGGCCGAACACATCGGCCTTGATCTTGAGCGTGTCCTCGACCGCGAAGCGTGCGCCCGCAGTGCTGATCACACCCTGGTCGCCCACCTGGCCGCCGGACTCGGCGTAGAAAGGCGTGGTGTCGAGCACGACCACGCCGCTCTGGCCGGCCTTGAGTTCCTGCACGGCGCTGCCTTCGGCATACAGTGCCACCACCTTGGCGGCCTCGGCCAGCTTCTGGTAGCCCGTGAAGGCATTGGCATCGCCCGTGTATTCCAGGGCGCGGTCCATCTTGAACTTGCCTGCTGCGCGGGCCTTGTTCTTCTGCTCTTCCATGGCGGTCTGGAAGCCCGCCTCGTCCACGCTCAGGCCGCGCTCGCGGCAGACGTCGTTGGTCAGGTCCAGGGGGAAGCCATAGGTGTCGTGCAGCTTGAAGGCCACGTCGCCGGGCAGCACCTTGGCGCCACCGGCCAGCGCAGCGTCCAGGATTTCCATGCCGTTGGCCAGGGTCTCGAAGAAGCGCTCTTCCTCGACCCGCAGCACTTCGGTGATGCGCGCTTCCTGCTCGCGGATCTTGGGATAGGCATCGCCCATCACGGCCACCAGGTCCTTGACCAGCTTGTGGAAGAACGGGGTCTTCTGGCCCAGCTTGTAGCCGTGGCGGATGGCGCGGCGCACGATGCGGCGCTGCACGTAGCCGCGGCCTTCGTTGGAGGGGATCACGCCGTCGGCCACCAGGAAGGCGGTGGCGCGGATGTGGTCGGCGATCACCTTGAGCGAGGGGGTCTCGATGTCGGCGATGTGCGTCTCGCGCGCAGCGGCCTTGATCAGCGCCTGGAACAGGTCGATCTCGTAGTTGCTGTGCACATGCTGCAGGATGGCGGCCAGGCGCTCCAGGCCCATGCCGGTGTCCACGCAGGGCGCGGGCAGCGGCTTGACGTTGCCCTGCTCGTCCATGTCGAACTGCATGAACACGTTGTTCCAGATTTCGATGAAGCGGTCGCCGTCTTCGTCAGGGCTGCCCGGAGGGCCGCCGGCCACGTGCGCGCCGTGGTCGTAGAAGATTTCCGAGCAGGGGCCGCAGGGGCCGGTGTCGGCCATCATCCAGAAGTTGTCGCTCTTGTAGCGGCCGCCCTTGTTGTCGCCGATGCGGATCACGCGCTCGGGCGGCAAGCCGATTTCCTTGGTCCAGATGTCATAGGCCTCGTCGTCCTCGGCATAGACCGTGGCCAGCAGGCGTTCCTTGGGCAGCTTGTAGACCTCGGTCAGCAGCTCCCAGGCCCACTTGAGCGACTCGCGCTTGAAGTAGTCGCCGAAGGACCAGTTGCCCAGCATCTCGAAGAAGGTGTGGTGGCGGGCCGTGTAGCCCACGTTTTCCAGATCGTTGTGCTTGCCGCCTGCGCGCAGGCAGGTCTGCACCGAGGTGGCGCGCTTGTAGGGGCGCTTGTCGGTGCCCAGGAACACGTCCTTGAACTGGACCATGCCCGAGTTGGTGAACATCAGCGTCGGATCGTTGCCGGGCACCAGGGGGCTCGACTCCACGATGGTGTGGCCCTTGGATGCGAAAAAGTCCAGAAAGCTCTTGCGAATGTCGGCAACGGTGAAAGTGGGTGTGCTCATGGTGTCTAGGAGTTCGGAGCGCGCACGCGGGGCGCTGTCCCTGGCGGGAGGGTGTCCCGTCGGGACCAACGCGCATTATAGGTTTGCCCCATGGTTGCGGCAGCGAGCCCTGCCTGGCCTCCATCACGCAGGTGGCCAAAGAAGGCCTCTCCTCCCATCTGCCCGCCCTTGAGCACGATCTCCAGCCCGTCACTGGCCGGATCGCTGACATGCGCGCGCAACAGCGGCGCGCGACTGGCCGGTCCGCGGCGCCTGCAGCTGTGGGTGGCGCCCCATCCGGGCCGCAGGGCCGACATTCTTGCGCTGGAGAAATGGCTGGTGCAGGAGATGGGGGAGATGGCTAGCACAGGCGATCTCGCCGTTCCCTGATCCCGCTCAGACTGCGCGCGATGGGCGCCCTGGATAATCGCCAGCCGGAACCACAGCAAGCACACCATGGCGCAACCACAGACACCCGAGCCCCATTCCAGCGAACCGGCCCCCGCTGCCAGCGCCAACGGATCCGATCCGGCCAAACAGCCAACACCGCCGAAATCGCCCAAGCCGCCAAAAAGCCGCATCGTGCCCTGGCTCATCGGCCTGCCCGTGGCCTTCTTCGCTGTGCTCATGCTGGCTGGCCAGTTGCTGTCCACGCCCGAAGGCGAGGCGCGCTGGGTGGAGCGCGAAACCATCAAGATCTGCCGCAAGGAAACCGCGCGGCCAGAGGCCGAGCGCAAGACGCAGCAGTTTGAATCGGTGCAGGACTGCGACAGGCTCGAATTCGACTTCAAGCAGCGCTACGGTGAAAACCCCTGAGGCGAAGTCACAACGAAAAAGGCCGGCAGAGCCGGCCTTTGATTTGCTGCGCCCGTTCAGTCGCGCGTCTCGATGGCGCGGTTGATGCCCAGCGCCGCCAGCGTGCACAGCGCACCCGACAGCAGATAGATCCCCAGCGCCACCAGTCCAAAGCGCGAGGACACGCCCAGGGCCACCAGCGGAGCGAATGCCGCACCCACCAGCCAGGCCATGTCCGAGGACAGCGCAGCACCCGTGTAGCGATAGCGTGAGGGGAAGTTGGACGTCACCGTGCCTGCCGCCTGGCCATAGGACAGGCCCAGCAGGATGAAGCCGACGATGATGAACACGTTGTTCCCCATCGTTCCGCTGCCCAGCAGCCAGGGCGCCAGGAAGCTGAAGATGCCGATCAGGCAGGCCATGGTGCCCAGCGTGTTGCGCCGGCCCACACGGTCGGCCAGCCAGCCCGAGACCATGATGGCGGCAGCCGCACAGAAGGCGCCCACGATCTGCACCCCGAGCACATGGGTCACCGACTGGTCCGAGTACAGCGAGATCCAGGACAGCGGGAAGATGGTCACCAGGTGGAACAGCGCAAAGCTGGCCAGGGCGGCAAACGCGCCGATCACCACGTTGCGTCCCTCGTCGCGCATCAGCGGCAGCACGCCCATGGGCTCCAGCTCACGCTGCTGCAGCAGTTCGGTGTAGGACTGGCCCACGACCAGGCGCAGCCGGGCAAACAGTGCCACGACGTTGATGGCAAAGGCCACGCAGAAGGGATAGCGCCAGCCCCAGCTGAGGAACTCGTCGGCTCCCACATGGGCGTAGATGAAGGCAAACAGCCCTGCCGCGAGCACGAAGCCCAGCGGCGCGCCCAACTGGCCCATCATCGAATACCAGCCCCGCCGGTTCTTGGGCGCCGACATGGCCAGCAGCGACGGCAGGCCGTCCCACGAGCCGCCAAGCGCAATGCCCTGACCTATGCGCAGCAGCGCCAGCACGATGATGGCATTCACCCCCGCCTGCTGGTAGCTGGGCAGGAAGGCCATGCCCACGGTGCACACGCCCAGCAGAAACAGCGCCAGCGTCAGCTTGGTCGCCCGCCCCCAGCGCCGCTGCACGGCCATGGACAGCGCCGTGCCCAGCGGCCGGGCCACGAAGGCCAGCGAGAAGATGGCGAACGACATCAGCGTGCCGTCGAGCTTGGAAAGGTAGGGAAACAGCAGTGCCGGGAAGACCAGCACGCAAGCGATGCCGAACACGAAGAAGTCGAAGTACTCCGAGGATCGCCCGATGATCACGCCGACGGCGATTTCGTTGGGCGTGACATCTTCGTGGGTGTCGGCGCGGGACAGAGATTCTTTGCTCTCATAGCTTCCGCCGGGGAAGCTTGCAGTTGTGTCGAGGCCGCTCATAGATGGATGCTCCTTGTCTCGTCTCACTGACAGCTCTGTTCTACGCCCTCGCTTGATCTGGCGCAAGGCGGTTTCCACCTCGACCGGCCTCGGTGTTTGTCCTGCTGCGCGCGACGCGAAAATGCGGCCTCCGGACCGCCAGGCACCTGCCGTGCACCCGCCCAGGTAGCAGAAAGTTCCCGGGTTCTCCTTGACGTTGGACAAAATGTCCAATGGACAAATTTATACTTCGTAATACATTTGCCCGGATCTTGTAATCCGCGTTTCTATGTAAACGCGCTCTTGTTGCGCCCCTAGCATGCTAAAAATCAAGGAACTCCGTGGGCCTGCGTGGCTCACCGCGGCCGCTTTGACAGCCAGTCTCACTGGCTGCAGCAAAGCCGTCGTGCTCAACCCCGCCGGCGACATCGCCGCGCAGCAAGGCAACCTGGTGGTCACGGCCACCTTGCTGATGCTGATCATCATCATCCCGGTGATCATCCTCACGCTGCTTTTCGCCTGGAAATACCGCCAGTCGAACACCGAGGCCCACTACGACCCCGAATGGCACCACTCCACCACGCTGGAGCTGGTGATCTGGTCCGTGCCGCTGATGATCATCATCGCGCTGGGCGCCATCACCTGGATCAGCACCCACAAGCTGGACCCCTACCGTCCGCTGGACCGCGTCTCGGCCACCAAGCCGCTGAGCACCGATGTCAAGCCGCTGGAGGTGCAGGTCGTGGCCATGGACTGGAAGTGGCTGTTCTTCATCCCTGAAAAAGGCATCGCCACCGTCAACGAGCTGGCCGCTCCCGTGGATCGTCCCATCCACTTCAAGCTGACCGCCACCTCGACGATGAACTCCTTCTACGTGCCTGACCTGGCCGGCATGATCTATGCCATGCCCGGCATGCAGACCGAGCTGAACGCCGTGATCAACAAGCCCGGCGTGTTCCACGGCCTAGCATCGCACTACAGCGGCGCCGGCTTCTCGGGCATGACGTTCAAGTTCCATGGCCTGAGCAACGAAGAGTTCGATCAGTGGGTTGCCAAGGCCAAGTCCGAAGGCAAGGCCCTGACGCGCGATACCTACCTGAACCTGGTCAAGCCCAGCGAGCGCAACCCGGTCGAGCGCTTCGCCACGGTGGACGAAGGCCTGTACGACAAGGTGCTCAACCGCTGTGTCGAAGAAGGCAAGATGTGCATGCATCACATGATGGCCATCGACGCTGCCGGCGGCGAAGCCTATCTCAAGGCCGTGGGCATGAACCTGCCCCAGGATGTGTGCACGGTGCAAAACGCCGACCGCGTCGTGGCCTTCCTGGACCAGCGCGACGGCTCCGCAGCCGCTGCGCAGCAATAAGCAGTTAGCGGACGCGGACGACGGCCAGACCGCCGCCCGCTCCCATCACGACCTAAGAGACTCGATATGTCTGAACATACCTCCCCGGCACAGGCCCACTGGCTGCTGGGACGCATCACTTGGGACTCCATCCCGATGGCGCATGAGCCCATCGTGCTGGCGACCTTCATCGCCGTGGTGCTCGGCGGCCTTGCCGTGCTGGGCCTGCTCACCAAGTTCCGCCTGTGGGGCCCGCTGTGGCGCGACTGGCTGTGCAGCATCGACCACAAGAAGATCGGCATCATGTACATGATCCTCGGTCTGGTCATGCTGCTGCGCGGCTTTGCCGACGCGCTGATGATGCGCCTGCAGCAGGCCATGGCCTTCGGCGACAACCTGGGCTACCTGCCTCCGCACCACTACGACCAGATCTTCACGGCCCACGGCGTGATCATGATCTTCTTCGTGGCCATGCCCTTCGTGACCGGCCTGATGAACTATCTGGTGCCGCTGCAGATCGGCGCCCGCGACGTGTCCTTCCCGTTCCTGAACAACTTCAGCTTCTGGATGACCACGGGCGGCGCCGTGCTGGTGATGATCTCGCTGTTCCTGGGCGAGTTCTCCACCTCCGGCTGGCTGGCACTGTCCAACCTGGGGGCGCAGAACCCCGGGGTCGGGCTTGACTACTACATCTGGGGATTGCAGGTGGCCGGCGTCGGCACCACGCTGTCAGGCATCAACCTGATCGTGACCATCATCAAGATGCGCGCACCCGGCATGAACCTGATGAAGATGCCCGTCTTCACCTGGACCGCCCTGTGCACCAACGCGCTGATCGTGGCCTCGTTCCCCATCCTGACCGCAGCCCTGGTGCTGATGTCGCTGGACCGCTACGTCGGCACGAACTTCTTCACGAACGAGCTGGGCGGCAACCCCATGCTGTACGTGAACCTGATCTGGATCTGGGGCCACCCCGAGGTCTACATCCTGATCCTGCCCTGCTTCGGCATCTTCTCGGAGATCGTCTCCACCTTCAGCCGCAAGCGCCTGTTCGGCTACACCTCCATGGTGTACGCGACGGTGTGTATCACCATCCTGTCCTACCTGGTCTGGCTGCACCACTTCTTCACCATGGGCTCCGGCGCCAGCGTGAACACCTTCTTCGGCATCACGACGATGATCATCTCGATCCCGACGGGCGCCAAGATCTTCAACTGGCTGTTCACCATGTACCGCGGCCGCATCCGCTTCACGGTGCCGATGCTGTGGACCGTGGGCTTCATGTGCACCTTTGCCATCGGCGGCATGACCGGCGTGCTGCTGGCCGTTCCCCCGGCCGACTTCGTGCTGCACAACAGCCTGTTCCTGATCGCCCACTTTCACAACGTGATCATCGGCGGCGTGGTGTTCGGCGTGTTCGCCGGCATCAACTTCTGGTTCCCCAAGGCCTTCGGCTACAAGCTCGACGAGTTCTGGGGCAAGTGCTCGTTCTGGTTCTGGCTGGTCGGCTTCTGGGTCGCCTTCACACCGCTGTACGTGCTGGGCCTGATGGGCGTGACACGCCGTGCCAACCACTTCGAGGACCCCTCGCTGCAGATCTGGTTCGTGATCGCCGCCCTGGGCGCCGGTCTGGTGGCACTGGGCATCGGCAGCTTCCTGATCCAGCTGGTGGTCAGCTACTTCAAGCGCGACCAGCTGCGTGACGTGACCGGCGACCCATGGGAAGGCCGCACGCTGGAGTGGGCCACCTCCTCGCCCCCTCCCCAGTACAACTTCGCCTTCACGCCCGTGGTGCATGAGATCGATGCCTGGTGGGACATGAAGAAGCACGGCTACCAGCGTCCGCTGACCGGCTTCAAGCCCGTCCACATGCCGTCCAACACCGGCGCCGGTGTCGTGATCGCCGCGCTGTCCACGGTCTTCGGCTTCGCGATGATCTGGCACATGTGGCCCCTGGCCATTGCGTCGTTCGCCGCCACCGTGCTGGCATCGATCATCCACACGTTCAACTACAAGCGCGACTACTACATCCCCGCCGCGGAAGTCGCGGCCACGGAAGAACTGCGCACACAACAGCTGGCACGTCATGTCTGATACCCGTTACACCGCAGGCGGCGCTGCCGCCCTGGCCCCGCGCGAGTACCACCTCGCCGAGGAGCCCCATCCCGAAAACGGCACCGCTCTGGGCTTCTGGCTCTACCTGATGAGCGACTGCCTGATCTTTGCAGCGCTGTTCGCCACCTATGGCGTGCTGGGCCGCAACTACGCTGCAGGCCCCACGGGCGCCCAGTTGTTCGACCTGCCCCTGGTGGCGATGAACACGGCCTTCCTGCTGCTGTCGTCCATCACCTTCGGCTTCGCCATGCTGCAAAAGCAGCAGGGCAAGCTGGGCGGCACCCAGCTGTGGCTGGCCATCACCGGCCTGTTCGGCCTGTGCTTCCTGGGCCTGGAACTCTATGAGTTCTCCCACCTGCTGCACGAGGGCGCAGGCCCTCAGCGCAGCGCCTTCCTGTCCTCGTTCTTCACGCTGGTGGGCACCCACGGCCTGCACGTGAGCTTCGGCCTGATCTGGCTGGTCACGCTGATGATCCAGATCAACAAGCACGGCCTGACGCACGAGAACAACCGCCGCCTGATGTGCCTGTCGATGTTCTGGCACTTCTTGGACGTGGTCTGGATCGGCGTCTTCACTTTTGTTTACCTGATGGGGGTGCTGTAAATGGCTGCACACGACATCCACGCCGGCCATGGCCACGGTCACCACGACCATCACGGCCATGACGATCACCACCACGACGCAGGCCCGCACAGCACCTTCTCGGGCTATATGTGGGGCTTCGTGCTCTCGATCATCCTGACGGCCATCCCGTTCTGGCTGGTGATGAGCAATGTCATCTCGGACCGTGCAACGGCCGTAATGGTGCTCGGCGGCTTCGCCGTGGTGCAGATCCTGGTCCACATGGTCTTCTTCCTGCACATGAACGGCAAGATCGAAGGCGGCTGGACCCTGCTGTCCACCATCTTCACCGTGGTCTTCGTGGCCATCGGCATTGCGGGCACCCTGTGGGTCATGTTCCACATGAACACCAACATGATGCCCCAGCACACCATGCCGGCCGACCCTGCCGCGCAGACGGCTCCGGCCTCGGTCACGCCTTGACCGCATCCGGAAACTCCGGGCCCTCCAGCCACGCCGGCGCATCGCGCCGGCGTGGCCCACTCGCTCAGGCGATGCTCATCTCGGTGGGCATCGCCTTGTTTTTGGGCTTCATCTTCCTGGGCAGCTGGCAGGTCCAGCGCCGTGCCTGGAAGCTGGACTTGATAGAGCGCGTGGACCAGCGCGTGCACGCCGCGCCCGCTGCCCTGCCCCCGCCCGCCGAATGGCCGCAGATCACGGCCGCCGACCACGAGTACCGCGCCGTGCAGGCCAGCGGCCACTGGCTGGCCGGCAAGACCGTGCTGACCCAGGCCGTGACCGAATTGGGTGCCGGCTTCTGGGTGCTGACGCCGCTGCAGATGGACAACGGCAACCAGGTGCTGGTGAACCGGGGCTTCATTCCCACAGCGCAGCGCGCACGCTGGCAGGATCAGCCCGCACAGGCGCCCCAGGATCCGGTGACGGTGGCCGGCCTGCTGCGCATCAGCGAGCCGCGCGGCGGCTTCCTGCGCGAGAACGATCCCGCGCAGCAGCGCTGGTTCTCGCGCGATGTGGCGGCCATTGCACAGGCCCAGGGCCTGGACCATGCAGCCCCCTACTTCATCGACGCAGGCCTGCCGGGCCAGCCCGTGGCAGACGGCACCTGGCCGCGCCCGGGCATGACCGTGATCCGCTTCCCCAACAGCCACCTGGTCTATGCGCTGACCTGGTACGGGCTGGCGCTGATGGTGGTCGGCGCGGCCTGGCTGGTCAGGCGCAATGACCGGCAGGCAAGCAGCAAGCCGTAAAGCCGTAAAGCCGTAGAGCCGTAGAGCCGTAGAGCCGTAGAGCCGTAAAGCCGTAGAGCCGTAAAGCCGTCGCTCCAGGCAACAGGGCCACCGATGACATCGGTGGCCTTTTTTACGCCAGTCCTCTACAAGACCCTGCCGCGCCACGGCTGCCTGCGGTAGCGCACAATCGCCCGCGTGAATTCGCCTTCAGAGTCCCTGTTCCGCGTCGAGCGCACCACCGAACGCCAGAACATGCAGCTGCTGATACAGCTGCGCTGGTTTGCCGTGGTCGGGCAGGTGATCACCATCTCCCTGGTGCACTACGGCTTCGGCATCACCCTGCCGCTGCCGGCCATGGCCCTGGTGCTGATGGCCAGCGTCTTCACCAATCTTGGCTACATCTACTGGTACCGCAGCCACCGCCGCCAGATCTCGGCGCGCAACCTGTTCCTGGCCCTGCTGGCCGACGTGCTCGCCCTGGCCATACAGCTGTATTTGAGCGGCGGCGCCAGCAATCCCTTCATCTATCTGTTCCTGCTGCAGGGCATTCTGGGCGCCGTGCTGCTCAGGCCCGTGCACGCCTGGATCATCGTTGCCAGCACCTCGCTGTGCACCCTGGTGCTGGCCATCGTGCACTGGCCCCTGCCCATTGGCGCTGCAGGTCCCGACGGGCTGCCCGGCCTGTACGTGAGCGGCATTCTGATCAGCTTCGGGCTGACCACGGTGCTGCTGGTGGTCTTCCTGCGCCGCATCGTCTCCAACCTGCGCCGGCGTGACGCACGGCTGGCCAACATGCGCCAGCGTGCCAGCGAAGAGGAGCACATCGTGCGCATGGGCCTGCTGGCCACGGGCGCGGCGCACGAGCTGGGCACGCCGCTGTCCACCATGTCCGTCATCCTGGGCGACTGGCAGCGCATGCCCGCGATCACGCAAGACCCCGACCTGCTGGCCGACCTGCAGGAAATGCAGCAGCAGCTGCTGCGCTGCAAGTCCATCGTCTCCAGCGTGCTCATGTCGGCCGGCGAGACCCGCGCCGATGCGCCACAGGCCACCACGCTGCGCGCCTTCATGGACGGCGTGGTCGCGCACTGGCAGTCACGCCACGCCGTGGAGCATTTCGACTATGTCCAGGCCGACGAGGACTTCCCCATTCTTTCCGATACCGCGTTGCAGCAAATGGTTTGCAATGTGCTCGACAATGCGGCCGAAGCCTCCCCCCGCCATGTGGCGCTGCACCTGGCCGTGCGCACTGGCATGCTGTGCATCACCGTGCGCGACAAGGGACCGGGCTTTGCACCCGCCGTGCTGGAACAGCTGGGCCAGCGCCATATCTCCACCAAGACGGAGCGCCCGGGCCGGGGGCTGGGCCTGTTCCTGGTGCTCAACGTGGCGCGCTCGCTGGGCGGACGCGTTCAGGTGAGGAACACCCCGCCGCGGGGCAGTGAGGTGGAGATCCGCCTGCCCCTGTCATCGATTGCCATTGAACCCGGCGCCTGAAGCGGCGCCCACAGGAACCCGAATCGCCCATGGACAGCTCCCGCCTCCTGCTGCTGGTTGAAGACGATGCGACCTTTGCGCGCACGCTGACGCGCTCGTTCGAGCGGCGTGGCTACCGCGTGCTGCAGGCCGCCAGCGCCGAGGAAGTGCGCGAGCTGCTGCAGACGCACTCGCCGCAATACGCCGTCATGGACCTCAAGCTGGCGGGCAACGCGTCGGGCCTGAGCTGCGTGCAGATGCTGCACCAGCACAGCCCCGAGGCGCTGATCGTCGTGCTCACAGGCTATGCCAGCATTGCCACGGCCGTGGAGGCGGTCAAGCTAGGCGCATGCCACTATCTGGCCAAGCCCTCCAACACCGACGATATCGAGGCCGCCTTCGGCCGCCTCGAGGGCCGCACCGACGTGGAACTGTCACGCAACCCCACCTCCATCAAGACGCTGGAGTGGGAACACATCCACGAAACCCTGGCCGAGAGCGATTTCAACATCTCCGAAGCCGCCCGCCGCCTGGGCATGCACCGGCGCACGCTGGCGCGCAAGCTGGAAAAGCGGCAGATCAAGTAAGGCGGCAGGCACCAAGACAAACCGGGCCTCAAGGGCCCGGTTTGTCATTGCGCGGCCATGGCCCTCAGGCCATCAACCCATCAGCCCAGCCAGAGGTAGTGATCGATCAGCAGCGCCAGGAACAGCACGCTCAGATGGATCAGCGAGAAGCGGAAGGTCTTGCGCGACAGCTGGTCCGAGTAATTGCGCCACAGTGCAAAGGCATAGGCACAGAAGCCCACACTCAGCACCACGGCCACCACCAGGTACAGCCAGGAACTCATGCCGTACATGAAGGGCAGCATGCAGGCCGCAAACAGGATCACCGTGTACAGCAGGATCTGCAGCCGCGTGTACTCGCTGCCATGCGTCACGGGCAGCATGGGCAGGCCGGACTGGCGGTAGTCTTCCACGCGGTACAGCGCCAGCGCCCAGAAATGGGGTGGTGTCCACAGGAAGATGATAAGGAACAGGATCAGCGCCTCGGGACCGACCTGGCCCGTCATCGCGGCCCAGCCCAGCACGGGCGGCATGGCACCGGAGGCACCGCCGATCACGATGTTCTGCGGCGTGGCGGGCTTGAGGATCACCGTGTAGATCACGGCATAGCCCACGAAGGTGGCCAGCGTCAGCCACATGGTCAGCGGGTTGGTGCACAGCAGCAGCACCAGCGCGCCCAGCGTGCACAGGATGGCCGAGAAGGCCAGCGCCTGCTGGCTGCTCAGCTCGCCGCGCGCCGTGGGCCGCCAGGAGGTGCGCTTCATGCGCGCATCGATATGGCGCTCCACCAGGCAGTTGAAGGCGGCAGCCGCGCCCGCCACCAGCCAGATGCCCAGGCAGGCCAGCGCCATGTGCAGCCACTGGTCGGCGTTGGGCCAGCCTGGCACGGCCAGCACCATGCCGATCAGTGCGCAGAACACGATCAGCTGCACCACACGCGGCTTGGTCAGGGCATAGAACTGTGTCCAGCGCGAGGGCTCGACACTCAGGGAAGCTTGTTTACTCATGCAATCTCTCCACGGGCAACCGGCAGACCGTCCCGCAGTGCGCCCGGGCGGCTGGCCGCCAGGCACCAAACAATCACGGTCACCAGCGCAGCTGCGCCGCCCGTATGCAGCACCGCGGCCACCAGCGGCCAATCGAGCACCACGTTCGACAGGCCTGTCAGCACCTGCAGCACCAAAAACGCACCCAGCACGCGGCGCTGCGACGCCAGTGCGGGCACTTCACCCAAACGCCACCACAGCCCGGCCAGCGCAGCCACCACCACATAGGCTGCCAGGCGGTGCAGATAGTGGATGGCCGTGAGGCCCGCAAAGCTGATGTTGCTGCCGTCCTGCAGCAGGCCCAACGGACGCCAGATCTGCAGCGCCTGCGAAAAATCCATGGCCGGCCACCAACTGCCCTGGCAGGTCGGGAAACTGCTGCAGGCCAGCACCGCATAGTTGGTGCTGACCCAGCCGCCCAGCGCCACCTGCAGCACCAGCAGCGCAAGGCCCAGCCACAGCCCCGCGCGCAGCGCGGGCGAAATCACGGTCGCCCTTTGCTGGCGCGCAGCACGGCTCAACCCCACGGCGGGCACGCACAGCAAGGCCAGCAGCCCCGTGCCGCCCAGCAGGTGCAGGGTCACGATGGCCGGGAAAAGCTTCATGGTCACGGTCCAGGCTCCAAAGGCGCCCTGCAGGCAGACCCAGAACAGCGCCAGCGTGGGCCACCACGGACTCAGGGCACCGCCTGTGCCCTCCGCCCCTGTACGCTCGGCCCCTGCGCCACCCGCCCTGCCCAGGCGCCGCGCGCGCCGCCAGGCCATGATGGTCATGGCGATGATGAGCACGCCCACGGTGGTTGCCAGATAGCGGTGAACCATCTCTATCCATGCCTTGCCATGCGTCACCGGCCCGGTGGGCATGGCGGCCTGCGCCTCGGCAATCTGCGCGCGGGCGCCCATGGGGCTGGCGCTGCCATAGCAGCCCGGCCAGTCGGGGCAGCCCAGGCCGGAATCAGTCAGGCGGGTGAAGGCGCCGAACAGCACCAGATCGAAGGTCAGGAACAGCGTGAGCACCGACAGCGCCTGCAGCCGCTTGAGCGAGCCGCCGCTGCGGTTGCGCAGCCACACCCAGGCCAGGGGGCCCAGCGCCAGCAACAGGCCCAGCAGCATCAGCTCCAGAACGGGGGCCAGATCGTACAGCGCCTGTTCGCTCACGCCCGCCCTCCGCAGCGCGGCGTGCACCACACGGCATGGCCCCCGGGCAAGCCGAAAGGCAATGCCGCAGGCGCATCCGGTTGGCGACAGCAGATCTTCATAAATGAGAGCAATTTGACGAGAAGGCTCAGCCCCATGCGCGAGATTGGATCGCAGGCCGGGCCTACAGAGAATCAGGACATGCACCCAGATACAGGCAGTGGGAGGCGCACCTCATGCACAAGGCCCGCAAGCGGGCCCGGTCGCTGCAACTTTCAGAGCAGCATGTCTTTGATATGAAACAATTCTACTTGGCTGCGAACCGCTCAATCGCCCACGCATGCAGTGCCCCTAGATCGCAGCCAGCTTCTTTTGGCCGGTGCGATGCGGCTTGGGCCTGGCGCACACGAGTTTCCACAGGACCCTGCCCAAGGCGTCGGCGGCCCAGCTTTACACGACTGCTCAGATTCGCTCAGATTCAGACACCTCGCGTTCCTTAGATTGGTGGTTTCACTTGGGAACCGGCAACTGCCGGGTGAGGCCATGATTGCAGGAGGCTCGTGGACTGTGCTTGATGGGCACGGAAACGAAATCGGGCGTGTCGAAGGCGATGAATTCGTCCGGTGCGGGACCAGGCCCATCTACCGCATCGATGGGCCGGCGCTGTACTCCATGGACGGTTCGGCCAGACTGATGGGCTTTATCGAAGGGACCGAGGTCAGAACGCGGCAAGGCCGGATCTTCCTCAAATTTCTCGCACATTGAGCGGCACTGCTCAGATTTGCTCATCTTCGGCCAGTCGAAGCCAGGGAGACTCCACGTCCAAGAAAACCTCCAGGCAATGGACCTCTTTTTCGTGCGCGTGCTCTCCAACAACGATTTCAATGCCTTCTGGGACGGCATCGCCCAGGACAAGCCCCTGAAGACGCCCGACAAGGGACGCACCGCGTCCTTCACTGTCATCCGCCGCAGCGACAGCGGCCTGGAAGTCAGAACGCACAAGGGCAACACGGTGCGCATAAGGCGGGAAGCCTTCGGCGCCGTGCTGCGCCATCTGGCCCAGGAGCATCACGGCGCCGAGCGGCCCTGCATCGTGGCCTCCAGCCAGCACCGGCCCGGCTTTCTGGGCTTTGCGGCCAAGCAGGCCAACGACAACGCGGCCGTGGTGATCACCTACATCCTGCCCATACTGCAGGACGCAGGACTTGTGGAAATCGACGGCAACCGGCCCAACAGGACCTGGCTGCTTTGAACAACTGCACAGCCTTCGGCCTTCTGCGCCGGTCGATGACAATCTATGTCAATTCATTCATAGCCAATCACTAAGGCGCACAGATAATTGCCGGCATTCGTGTGAATTGTGAGAAGGGTCCGGGCCATGCTCGGCGCCCTTCGATGCTGGAGGATTGGCAGATGAGCGCCCCGGAAATGGAGGCCATACAGGAGCGGCTGAAGAAGCTGCGGGCCGACGAGGCGCTGGTCGCCGAGCAGCTGGACCGGCTGCAGGCCCAAAAGGCTGCGCTGGAGCACAGACAGGCCATGATCCAGGGAGCCATTCAGGTGCTGGAGGAAATGCGGCAGGAGCT
>NZ_JADDRN010000023.1:0-111174 GCF_017355445.1 Delftia sp. SD018 | reverse complement strand
ACGCCTGCAGCATGGCGATGACACGCGCCACATAGAACACACCATCTACGAACCGGGCAGCTTCACGCCCCTGGTGCGCCTGAGCACCACGGCCAGCGGCGACCCGCAAAGCGAGCCCCACCTGCTGGTGCAAGCCATCACCGCAGGCCTGCCCGACCCGGACGACCCCAACCACACGCCGGCCCTGGCCCTCATGCAAACCATGCTCGACGCCATGCCGCGCGACATGCAGCAAGACGCCGCCCGCCATCTGCGCCACACCCTGGACCACGGCCTGCCGCCCAGCGCCCAGGCCATGCTGGGCGAACAGGCCGAAAGCACCGCGCGCCTGCTCACCGGCATGCAGGCAAAGCTGCAGGACCAGGAAAAAGAACAGCACGCCCGCATCGCCATCCACCACTACCACTGCGACCACCTGGGCACGCCCATGGCCCTGACGGACCAGACCGGCCAGGTGGCCTGGGCCGCCAAGCTGGACCCCTGGGGCAATGTGCTGCAGGAGTACAACCCGCAGGGCATCCACCAGGCGATCCGGCTGCCGGGGCAGCACCATGACAGGGAGACGGGGCTTTATTACAACCGGCATCGGTATTACGATCCGGTGGTGGGGAGTTATATCAATCAGGATCCTATTGGGTTGGCCGGAGGGGTTAACAAAAGTATATATGCGATAAATCCCATGATTTCCATGGATCCTTTGGGCTTGGCCCCCGTAAAAACGTGTGCAGAGAGAATTTTGAAAGCAGCGGAGAAATTAAATAATCAAGAAAGATACTCATACGCCTCGAATTATGGCTTTGGGTCAAAGAGAAATAAATGTAATCTCTTTGTTCATGAAGTGCTAGAAAATGCAGATGTCGAATCTCCCTCGCGCTACAGATTTGGAATTATCCCAAGAGGACCAGCAACTGCTGGAGATTGGGCAAATCCACAAAAAGCGATTCCCGGATTCGAAATTGTTACGTCTCCAAAGCCTGGTGATATTGTTGCGGTAGCATATCCATATGGGGACGCTACTGGACATGTGGCAGTCGTGACAGGGAGTAGTACAACCATTGGCGCAGGCTCAGAAGACGGATCACATTCAACAGGTTGGCCATGGAATGGGGCATCGCCTAAAGGCAATCCAATATATAGAAGATGCAAAGATTGAAAAAGATGATGAAGACAGTAATTTACATAATAGCCGCAACGCTTGGTTTTCAAATAATATCTTTGCTAACTTTCTTGATGGCACCAATGAAAATTGATTTATCGGATATAGAGGGATTTAATTTATCTTATATTTTTAATAAACTGGGAAATCCAGACTATGATTTGAGTGTCAAAGATATACTGGGATGGCAAAGCCATCGTTATCTAATTCGTCAAAATGTCGAACTTAGGATAAAAGAATCGAACATTAAACCAACTGCTTTCCCTGCATCAATAAGTATTTCAAATACATTGGGAGAAGAAACTCATTATTTCAAGTTATCAAAACACTCAAGATCTGACGGAAATAATAATTTTATTAGAACGACCACCATAACCGTATGGCCATACGGTGATTTTCTAATAAGTAAAGAGATTGTTGAAAATAAAGATCACCAGTCACAGTGAGTCTCGATATGCGTGGATTGTTCAGCCCCATGGATTATAACAAGATGGGGCCAAAACGCGTGCAGATCGCTTGGTCATGTTGGGTATCCACGACGAGCACACCATAAAAATGCCGCAGGAGATGCGCAAGTAACTGCAAAAGCAGGAGCGAGCGCAACAGGGCTCCGTAGCCATCCATCATTACAACTGCGACCACCTGGGCACGCCCATGGCCCTGACGGACCAGACCGGCTAGGTGGCCTGGGCCGCCAAGCTGGACCACTGGGGCAATGTGCTGCAGGAGCACAACCCGCAGGGCATCCACCAGGCGATCCGGCTGCCGGGGCAGCACCATGACAGTGAAACGGGGCTGTATTACAACCGGCATCGGTATTACGACCCGGTAGTGGGGAGTTATATCAATCAGGACCCGATTGGTTTGATGGGTGGGACTAACCCCTGCGGATATGTTAGAAATTCGCCTGTTAATCTGGCCGACCCGCTTGGTCTTGAGTCAGGAACAATGGCGCAACGGGGCTATTTAAGCAAAAATAGAAAGAGCTACCCCGGATTGCTAGGCGAAGACAGTAACGGAGTAATGCTTTTTGATGAAGGCAACAACGACTTTCACAGTTACAACACGAGGAATTCTTGCAAGAAGAGCACAAGTGGCTGCACTCTTAAAAACGTATCCGAAGGACTAATGCGTTATCCAGCTCCAGGTGCAAAAGGGGAGCCTATACAAAACGGCCAGCGCGGTTTCGCAATTCCTGTGGGCCCCCTGAGCCATGTAGTTAATTCAGATCGTACAATGGTCGTTAACGTTACGGGAAATTCGCACCTACTCTACCCAAGAATAGTACGCCGTTGGGTCTCAGAAAGCGCAACTTAGGTGACAGTGCATACGTTCGGGGAAGGTGTTGGTCCTATGGGTGGAATAAACAGTGCACTTGCAGACACACTTTGGGGCCAAGTTGATAAAAATGTCTTCGAATATGCGGAAAGCTGCAAATGATTAAGTTAATACAGCCAAGCATCGTTTCATCTGTAATTATTGGATTTCTCTTTACGGGGTTAATGACGGATAAAGATTATAAATCGCTTTATGTTTATTTTTTCTTATTCGTTTTTCTAATTTCGCTGCCTCTTAATTTTTTGTTTCAATTATTTCTTGTGCATTTAAAAAACAAATACGGCATATTTTTCTATTTCTGTATCTCTGCAACTATTGGGGCACTTGCAGTCATCATAACTAAGAAATTATTTTTCAATTTATCCTTGACAATTGATCTTCTCGATTTTTATTATCTGATATTTGGTTTTTTTGCTGGCATCATTTCGTCTATGATTTTTGTCATATTTGAAATAAAAAATAAACCAATTTGAATGTGCCAGATGGGCGATTTTATGCTCAGCGCCATGCGCACAGCCTGCAGCCCAGCGCCCAGGCGATCCTAGGCGAACAGGCCGAGGGGGCCACACGCCTACTGAGCGGCATGCAGGCAAAACTGCAGGAACAGGAGCGGCAACAGCGCATCGCCATCCCACTACCACTGCGACCCACTGGGCACGCCAATGGCCCTGCCGGACCAGACCGGCCAGGTGGCCTGGGCCGCAAAGCTGGACCCCTGGGGCAATGTGCTGCAGGAGTACAACCCGCAAGGCATCCACCAAGCGATGCGGCTGCCGGGGCAGGCTCAAGACGCCGCCGCTGCTCGTTTAAATAGAACAAGGTATTGATTATGGTAGATTATTCCCTTATCAAAAATATTGCTTTTGGCATAAAAAAATATGTAGAAAAACAGGAGATTCTACATCTTTCTTTCATCAGAGCCCATAGTGATCTTGTGAAGCTATCAAATATAGAATTTCTTCCTCGCAGTGGATTTATTTTTGATGAAGAAATGAATAAATGGGAATTTAAAAAGCATGGGTGTGGTTATGAATTCTCTCATGAAGGTACGGCTATTGATATAAATGATTATTTCCTGTCAAATGGAGATTTTTTTAGCGCAAATAGATTATTCTTCTATTTCGAATCGATTAAATTTAATTTCAAAAACCAAGATACAGACGATGCGATTAAATCTGCCTTGATTTATTTGGAATCTACAGGAGAGATCGTGAAGGTGCTGCCAACGGGGTATTATAAGTTCCTTTCATCTTAATGCTGCCATTAATTTAATTATTAATCTAGTTAATAAATGGTATAAAATCTTATTGATTTTATAAAGTGCATAACACGCTCCAGGGCTACTCACAATCGGCGGGTAACAGGATAGGAAGATATTGAGATGCCTCGCTTGAAATATCCTGAAATGAGGATGGAATTGCTCGGATATTTGAGGAAACTCAAGGATTTGAAGTATCAAATGAAAGCCTGGGTGAATCAGGATTTTCCTGCAGCCGTTCAATACGACCATCTTGATTTGGCCATACTTTTCATTTTTGACGATACGGATCTTGGTAGCGATGTTCGTATGGCGATCGGTGAAATTCTTCTCGATGAGCAGGAGGCAGCACTGATGGGCAGTTGGTGGATGCCATCAATGCCGTCCTTGAGGCGTACGGCACGGACATGCCGGACAGCTTCTACATACAAGTTGCCGAATGGACGAGGGTGGTGGCCTGTGCCGAAAGGGCGTTCGATTGTCTGGAGGGGCGCCACGCCGCTGGTTGCCCCGAGCCGCTGGATTGACACGGGCATGCCTGCCAGCCGACTAGCCGGGGCAAGGCCATGGCTGATCGTGATGTCCAGTCGATGGTGAAGAGTACCGTAGCGTTGCCAGGTTCGTGGAACAACAAGATGTTTTCCACCGGTAGCCCGCCCCAAACCTGCCGGACAATCCATGGAAACCAAGGCACCGTTCCATGACAACTTCAACCCCCCTTCCCGAACCCGAATTGAGGGCCTTCGCCGCAGCGGCGGCCGAGCAGCAGCGATGCACGGACTGCGCTGTGCTGTGGAGGCCGGGCTGGGAGTCCTTGTCGGGGGCGGACAAGACTTCGCATCTGCAGCAGGTTGGTGCGCTGGGCACGCCGGAGACACGGGAATTGCTCGATGAATATCACCCACAGGGCACGAACCAGTGGTCGCCGGATGCTCCCATCGCCCTGGGCTGGCACCCGTACAACCGCTGCACGCTTTGGCGCTGCCACCATTGCAATGCCGCTTTTCTGCGCTACACGGAATACGGCGGCTACTACCAGGACGATCGCATCCGCCCGCTGCTGGCGCATCTGATCGTCACGCCCGAGCAGGGCCGCGTCTGAGCGGCGCTGCTCGGCCGGCTCAGGTCCAGTCGAACGTGAACAGCACCGTGCGGCTTTCCGGCTCGTAGAACAGCAGGATGCTGTCCGCGCCCGTGGCGCACCAGTTGTAGCCGGCCACGTTGGCCACGTGGAAGAAGGGCTTGCCGTCGCGGGTGATGCGGATGCCGTCGTCTTCCAGTTCATCGCCCATGCCGGCGTTTTCCGCTTCGTCCAGCTGAAAGGCCGGGGGAATGGGCGGGTGGCCGGTCCAGTTGCCGTACCAGATGCCGCCGCCCAGGCTGTCCAGGTAGTCGTGCTCCATGGGCTCGCCCGTGCCGTAGCGCGAGTAGCTGGCCAGGCGGCCGTGCTCGGCGTAGTAGGCACTGGCCTTGGCGTGGCTGGCCAGCATTTCGTCGGTGTGCTCGCAGGCGAAGGCATCCTTGGTGAACTGGCCGCCATGCTGCGGCGCGCGCTGGAAGAAGCCTTCGTTGCCCAGGAAGCGGTAGCGGTTGTCGGGCGTCAGCTCCAGCGCAAACCAGTTGGGGGCGGTGAAGGCGTTGTGGTGGGCTTCGGTCTCATCGCCGATGCAGCCCTCGAAGGGCTCGACAGGGCACAGCATGTGGACCACGGTGCCGGCCAGTTCGGGCCGCACCAGGCCCAGGTCGATGGAGATCAGCGGCAGCAGGTGCTCGGCCAGCCAGGGCTGGTCGGCCACGAAGATGTCGGCGGCATCGGGGAAGGGGGTGAGGCCCGGCCTCAGTTCGCGGACTTCGGTTTGCTGGGTCAAGAGGAACTCCTGGGTGAGGGGGTGGTGGTGCCGGGGGTGATCTCGAAGATGTCCTGGTCCGATGCGGCCGCGCTCTCGTGGTAGATGTCGTAGAGGTACTGCGCCAGTTCGGCGTGGGTGACATCGCAGGGAATGGCCAGCAGGGCGGGAGCACGCTTGCCGTCGGCGCCGACGTTGAAGCAGCGCCACTGGGCCTGCGCGCGTTCGATGGCGATGATGCGGCCGAAGACATTGAACCGGTATTTTTCCAAGGGAGATCCTCCTGGCGATCCGGCATCGTAGCGGCTGTCGGGGGGGCTCATGCGTGTTCTCCCTAGGTTCGTGCCGGCGTTTCGTCTATATATTTCAAACCTAAACTATTCAGGCTTAAAGTTCTTGGGCCTGGATTCTGAACCTGGGGCGTCCTGTGCCGTCGCCCTGCGAGAAAAGGGTTTGCGGTATGAAGATCGTTTGCATCGGCGGTGGTCCCGCCGGCCTGTACTTCGGCCTGCTGATGAAGCTGCAGGACCCCGCCAACGAGGTCACGGTGGTGGAGCGCAACCGGCCCTACGACACCTTTGGCTGGGGCGTGGTGTTCTCGGACGCCACCATGGACAACCTGCGCGAGGCCGATCCCGTGTCGGCCCGCACGATTGGTGACGCCTTCAACCACTGGGACGATATCGACATCCACTTCAAGGGCCGCAGCCTGCGCAGCAGCGGTCATGGCTTCATCGGCATAGGCCGCAAGAAGCTGCTCAACATCCTGCAGGCGCGCTGCGAGGACGTGGGCGTGAAGCTGGTGTTCGAGAACTTCGTGCAGGACGACCAGGCGATTGCGCGCGAGTACGACGCCGACCTGGTCATCGCCTCGGACGGCATCAACAGCCAAGTGCGCACGCGCTATGCCGATACCTTTCGGCCCGATATCGACCAGCGCCGCTGCCGCTTCGTGTGGCTGGGCACGACCAAGGTGTTCGATGCCTTCACCTTCGCCTTCGTGCAGACCGAGCACGGCTGGTTCCAGGCCCATGCCTACCGCTACGAAGACGGCATGTCCACCTTCATCGTGGAGACGCCCGAGGAGACCTGGCAGGCCGCCGGCATCGAGCAGATGAGCCAGGAAGAGGGCATTGCCTATTGCGAGAAGCTGTTCGCCCCCTGGCTGGACGGCCATGCCCTGGTCAGCAATGCCACGCACCTGCGCGGCTCGGCCATCTGGATCCGCTTTCCGCGCGTGATCTGCAATACCTGGGTGCACTGGAATGCGCTGGACACGCCGCGCGGCCCGCGCAGCGTGCCCGTGGTGCTGATGGGCGATGCGGCGCACACGGCGCATTTCTCGATTGGCTCGGGCACCAAGCTGGCGCTGGAGGATGCGATCGAGCTGGCGCGCAGCCTGCGGTCTGCGGGGGGCATCGAGGCCGGCCTGCGCCACTACGAGGAGGTGCGCAGCGTGGAGGTGCTCAAGATCCAGAACGCGGCGCGCAATTCCACGGAATGGTTCGAGAACGTGGAGCGCTATGCGGGCCTGGAGCCGGAGCAGTTCGCCTATTCGCTGCTGACGCGCTCGCAGCGCATCTCGCACGAGAACCTGCGCCTGCGCGATGCCGCCTGGCTGCAGGGCTTCGAGCGCTGGATTGCCGAGCATGCGGGCGAGACCGTGCCCGAAGGCCGCCGCCCGCCCATGCCCATGCTCACGCCCTACCAGGCGCGCGGCCTGCGGCTGAAGAACCGCATCGTGGTCTCGCCCATGGCCATGTATTCCTGCACCGACGGCGTGCCCGGCGATTTCCACCTGGTGCACCTGGGCGCGCGCGCCATGGGCGGCGCGGGCCTGGTGATGGTGGAGATGACCTGCACCTCGCCCGACGCGCGCATCACGCCCGGCTGCCCCGGGCTGTGGAACGACGAGCAGGCGCAGGCCTTTGGGCGCATCGTTGATTTCGTGCACGCGCAGGGCGGTGCTCACATTGGCGTGCAGCTGGGGCATGCGGGGCGCAAGGGATCAACCCAGCTGGGCTGGCAAAAGATCGACCATCCGCTGGAGCAGGGCAACTGGCCGCTGCTGTCGGCATCGGCCCTGCCCTATATCGAGGGACTCTCGCAAGTGCCCGCCGCCATGACCCGCGCCGACATGGATCGCGTGCGCGAGGACTTCGTGGCCGCCACGCGGCGCGCCGCGGCAGCGGGCTTTGACTGGCTGGAGCTGCACTGCGCCCACGGCTATCTGCTGTCCAGCTTCATCTCGCCGCTGACCAACCAGCGCGATGACGAATATGGCGGCAGCCTGGACAACCGCCTGCGCTTTCCGCTGGAGGTGTTCGAGGCGGTGCGCGCAGCCTGGCCGCAGGACCGGCCCATGTCGGTGCGCATCTCGGCCCATGACTGGGTGGAGGGCGGCATCACGCCCGACGATGCGGTGGAGATCGCACGCCGCTTCAAGGCGGCGGGCGCGGACATGATCGATTGCTCCTCGGGCCAGGTCAGCCCCGACCAGAAGCCGGTCTACGGCCGCATGTACCAGACGCCGTTTGCCGACCGTGTCCGCAACGAGGCCGGCATACCGACCATTGCCGTGGGCGCCATCTTCGAGGCCGACCATGCCAACGCCATCATCGCCTCGGGCCGGGCCGACCTGTGCGCGCTGGCGCGCCCGCACCTGGCCGATGCGGCCTGGACGCTGCGCGAGGCCGCACGCCTGGGCGCCCACGATGTGGACTGGCCGCCGCAGTACCAGCCCGGCAAGCGCCAGTTGGAAACCAACTTCGAACGCGCCGCCGCCATGGCGCAGTTGGACGCGAAATGAAACTACACCCCCTGAGTCGCTTCGCGCCTTCCCCCGTGTGCACGGCGCCCTCTCTCGCTTCGCGGGAGGGGGGCATACGGGCCACCGGCGACACCGTCGGTGCGGGGCGGCGCGGCCGGCCCAGGCCCTTCCTCGGCGTCCCTTGCTGTGTGGCGCGCCGGTTTCATAGGTTGCGGGTGGCTCGCATCGCCACGGGTGATTGAAATGACCATATCTTTGAATCTTCTTGAAGAGCGCCATGCCCTGGTGACGGGCGGGGCGCGCGGCATAGGCCTGGCCTGCGCGCGGGCGCTGCTGGCGCGCGGCGCGCGGGTCACGCTGCTGGGACGCGATGGTGCGGCGCTGGAGGCTGCCGTGCGCGAGCTGGGCGGCACGGCACCGGCAGCACAGATGGTGCAGTCCGTGCAGGCGGATATTGCCGACGAGGCCTCGGTGCGCCAGGCCTTCGCGCAGGCCGAGGCGGCCTTCGGTCCCGTGCAGGTGCTGGTCAACAACGCGGGCCAGGCCAGCAGCCAGAAGTTCGAGCGCACCGATGCCGCACTGTGGCAGGCCATGCTGGCCGTCAACCTCACGGGCACCTTCCACTGCATGCAGGCCGCGCTGCCGGGCATGCTGGCTGCGCGCTGGGGCCGCATCATCAATGTGGCCAGCACGGCAGGGCTGATCGGCTATGCCTATGTCAGCGCCTATTGCGCGGCCAAGCATGGCGTGATCGGCCTCACGCGCTCGCTGGCGCTGGAGACGGCGGGCAAGGGCGTGACGGTGAACGCGGTCTGCCCCGGCTATACCGAGACCGACATCGTGCGCGGCGCCGTGGCCAACATCGTGGACAAGACCGGCATGACGGCGGATGAGGCCCGCGCCAGGCTGGCCGAACGCAACCCGCAGGGCCGCCTGGTCCAGCCCGAGGAAGTGGCCGAGACCGTGGCCTGGCTGGCCTTGCCGGCGTCCGCCTCGGTCAACGGCCAGTCCATTGCCGTCGACGGCGGCGAGGTGATGACCGGCTGAACCCGGTCCACCCCCGTTTTCTGAATTCTTGATGGAGACACCATGAGCACCCAGCCCGAAGAACACAGCATGAAGCACCACAAGCGCCCCCTGGCCGGCTACGAGGCCAGGACCTTTGTGTGGCAGGTATCGGCCGACGGCAAGATCGGCACCATCACCCTGAACCGGCCCGAGCGCAAGAACCCGCTGACCTTCGGCTCCTACGCCGAGCTGCGCGACCTGTTCCGTGCCCTGGTCTATGCCACCGACATCAAGGCCGTGGTGGTCACGGGCGCGGGCGGCAATTTCTGCTCGGGCGGCGATGTGCACGAGATCATCGGCCCGCTCACCAAGATGAGCATGCCCGAGCTGCTGGACTTCACGCGCATGACGGGCGATCTGATCAAGGCCATGCGCGCCTGCCCGCAGCCCATCGTGGCGGCGGTGGACGGCATCTGCGCGGGCGCGGGTGCCATGGTCGCGCTGGCGGCCGACATGCGCCTGGGCACGCCCGCGGCGCGCACGGCGTTTCTCTTCACCCGCGTGGGCCTGGCCGGTGCCGACATGGGCGCCTGCACGCTGCTGCCGCGCATGATCGGCCAGGGCCGCGCCTCCGAGCTGCTGTACACGGGCCGCGCCATGACGGCCGAGGAGGGCGCTGCCTGGGGCTTCTTCAATGCCCTGCATGGCGCCGAACAGATCGGCGAAGCCGCCCACGCGCTGGCCGCCCAGCTGGCCGCCGGCCCCACCTTTGCCCATGGCGTGACCAAGAAGCTGCTGCACCAGGAATGGAACATGGGCGTGGACGAGGCCATCGAGGCCGAAGCCGAGGCCCAGGCCATCTGCATGCAGACGCGCGACTTCCACCGCGCCTAC
The DNA here is from genome assembly GCF_017355445.1 of Delftia sp. SD018. Classification (NCBI taxonomy): domain Bacteria; kingdom Pseudomonadati; phylum Pseudomonadota; class Betaproteobacteria; order Burkholderiales; family Comamonadaceae; genus Delftia; species Delftia sp. SD018. Next base: position 100,903 of record NZ_JADDRN010000023.1, on the reverse strand, counting down.
GAGGCCTTCGTGGCCAAGCAAAAGCCTGTCTTTGAAGGAAACTGAAAATGCGTGATTCCTCCTGGCTGGACTGGCCCTTCTTCGACGACGCCCACCGCACGCTGGCGCATGAGGCCGATGCCTGGTGCGCCCAATCCCTGGGCGATGTGGACCACCACGATGCCGATGCGGCCTGCCGCCAACTGGTGAAGGCCCTGGGCCAGGCCGGCTGGCTGCGCTATGCCGTGCCGTCCGGCCCCGGCGGCGCCTGGGGCGGGGCCTTGCCCGAGGTGGACTCGCGTGCGGTCTGCATCCTGCGCGAGACCCTGGCCCGCCATGAAGGCCTGGCCGACTTCGCCTTTGCCATGCAGGGCCTGGGCAGCGGTGCGATATCGCTCATGGGGTCGGATGCGCTGCGCCAGCGCTACCTGCCGCGCGTGGCGCGCGGCGAGGCCATTGCGGCCTTTGCGCTGTCCGAGCCCGATGCCGGCTCCGACGTGGCTGCCATGGCCTGCGAGGCGCGGCTCGAAGGCGATCACTATGTGCTCAATGGCGCCAAGACCTGGATCTCCAACGGCGGCATTGCCGACTTCTACTGCGTGTTCGCCCGCACGGGCGAGGCGCCGGGGGCGCGCGGCATCAGCGCCTTCGTGGTCGATGCGGACACGCCGGGCTTTTCCATTGGCGAGCGCATCGAACTGATCGCGCCGCACCCGCTGGCCACCATCCGTTTCGACAACTGCCGCATACCCGTGTCGCAGCGCCTGGGCGAGCCGGGGCAGGGCTTCAAGCTGGCCATGATGACGCTGGACATCTTCCGCGCCTCGGTGGCCGCCGCCGCACTGGGCTTTGCGCGCCGCGCGCTGGACGAAGGCCTGGCACGCGCCAAGTCGCGCCGCATGTTCGGCCAGACCCTGGGCGACCTGCAACTGACCCAGGCCGCGCTGGGCGACATGGACACGGCCATCGACGCATCGGCCCTGCTGACCTACCGCGCCGCCTGGATGCGCGATGTGAAGAAGACGCGCACCACGCGCGAGGCGGCCATGGCCAAGATGACGGCCACCGAATCGGCCCAGGCCGTGATCGACCGCGCGCTGCAGATGTTCGGCGGGGGGGGCGTGGTCTCGGGCATGCCGGTGGAGACGCTGTACCGCGAGATCCGCGCGCTGCGCATCTACGAGGGCGCGACCGAGGTGCAGAAACTCATCATCGCGCGCGAGCTGCTCAAGGCCTGAGCGGCAGGCTGCCCATTCAACGCAAAGCCAGGGAACATCGCATGCAAGCCTCCGCCCACATCGATACTTTCGCCCGGGACAACCTGCCGCCGCCCGACCAATGGCCCGAGTTCCTGCTGGACGGGCCGGACGTGGCCTATCCCGAACGCCTGAACTGCGCGGCCGAACTGGTCGATGCCATGGTGGCGCGCGGCCAGGGCGGCCGCGTGGCTCTGCGCTGGAGGCAGGGCGCCGACCAGGCCGCCATGACCTATGCCGAACTGCAGGCGCTGACCAACCGCATCGCCCATGTGCTGGTGGACGACCTGCAGCTGGTGCCCGGCAACCGGCTGCTGCTGCGCGGCCCCAACAACGCCATGATGGCCGCGTCCTGGCTGGCCGCCATCAAGGCCGGGCTGGTGACGGTGCCCACCATGCCGCTGCTGCGCGCCAAGGAGCTGCAGCAGATCATCGCCAAGGCCCAGGTGCAGGCCGTGCTGTGCGATGTGCGCCTCAAGGACGAGGTGCAGCTGTGCCTGCAGCCCGGCCATGAACACCATTGCCCGGACCTTTCGCGCGTGCTGTATTTCAACGACGGCGCAGCCGATGCGCTGGACGCCCTGGCCGCAGCCAAGCCCGACACCTTCGCCTGCTGCGATACGGCGGCAGACGATGTCTGCCTGATCGCCTTCACCAGCGGCACCACGGGCGCGCCCAAGGGCTGCATGCATTTCCACCGCGACGTGCTGGCCATGTGCGACCTGTTTCCGCGCCATGTGATACGGCCCGGCCCGGACGACATCTTCTGCGGCACGCCGCCGCTGGCCTTCACCTTTGGCCTGGGCGGGCTGCTGTGCTTTCCGCTGCGCGTGGGCGCCAGCACCGTGCTGGCCGAAAAACTCACGCCCGAGGGCCTGCTGCAGCTGGTGCAGGATTTCCGCGCCACCATTGTCTTCACCGCGCCCACCTTCTACCGGCAGATGGCGGCGCAGGCAGCGCGCTTCGACCTGTCGTCGCTCAGGAAAAGCGTGTCGGCGGGCGAGGCCCTGCCGGACGCCACGCGCCAGCTGTGGAAGCAGGCCACGGGCATCGAGATGATCGACGGCATCGGCGGCACCGAGCTCATCCACGTCTTCGTGTCCAGCCCGCCTGAGGAGGTGCGCGCGGGCGCCATCGGCAAGGTCGTGCCCGGCTACGTGGCCCAGGTGGTGGACGACGACATGCAGCCCGTGCCCGACGGCACGCCCGGCCGCCTGGCCATCAAGGGACCGACCGGCTGCCGGTATCTTGCCGACGAGCGCCAGAAGCGCTTTGTGCAAAACGGCTGGAACCTGCCCGGCGACACCTTTGTGCGCGACGCCGACGGTTATCTGTTCTACCAGGCGCGCAATGACGACATGATCATCTCGGCCGGCTACAACATCGCCGGCCCCGAGGTGGAGGATGCGCTGCTGCGCCACGAGGCCGTGGCCGAATGCGGCGTGATTGGCGCGGCAGACGACGAGCGCGGCCAGGTGGTCAAGGCCTTTGTGGTGCTCAAGCCCGGCTTTGCGGCCGGCGACGACATGGCCGCCACGCTGCAGGCCTTCGTCAAGGCCAGCATTGCGCCCTACAAGTACCCGCGCGCCATTGTCTTCGTGCCGGCCCTGCCGCGCACCGAGACCGGCAAGCTGCAGCGCTTCGTGCTGCGCAAGATGCCGTGAGCGCGCGCCATGGCCTCCGCCTTCGTCAGCCAGGTGCAGGTGCTGTTTCGCCATTGCGATCCGGCCGGCATCGTCTTTTACCCGCGCTATTTCGAGATGGTCAACGACCTGGTCGAGGAATGGTTCGACAGGGGAATGGGCCTGCCATTCCACACCCTGCATGTACAGCGCCAGGTGGGCACGCCCACGGTGTCGGTGCAATGCGATTTCACGGCGCCCAGCCGCTGGCACGACACGCTGCGCCAGGTATTGGAGGTGCGCCGCATCGGCGGGGCATCGTTCCAGTTCGATGTGCGTTTCGAGGGGCCAGATGGCCAACGCCGGCTGTCTGCGCGCATGACCATCGTCACCATGGATTTGCGCAGCATGAAGGCCACGCCACTGCCGGCCGATCTGCGCGAGCGCCTGCAGGCCTATCTGGTGCCGCAGGACGGTTTTATGGATTCAACGAGAACAGGATGAAGCAATGAAGACTCTGCACCCCCCGGACTGGCTGGCGCCCCGAGGCTATGCCAATGGCATCCTGACCGAGATGACGGTCGGCTCCCGGCTGGTGTTCGTCGGCGGCCAGATTGGCTGGAACGGCCAGCAGCAATTCGAGTCGGACGACTTTGCGGAACAGGTGCGGCAGGCGCTGGCCAATATCGTCGCCATCCTCGCCGAAGGCGGCGCCAGGCCCGAGCACATCGTGCGCATGACCTGGTATGTGACCGACAAGCAGGAATACGTGGCGGCCTATCCCGCCATTGGAAAGCACTACCGCGAACTGATCGGGCGGCATTTCCCGGCCATGACGGCGGTGGAGGTGGCGGATCTGGTGGAAGACCGGGCCAAGGTGGAGATCGAGGTCACGGCGGTGGTGCCGGCCTGATGTCCATCCGCGCGCCATTCGCGCGACAACCGGGCAATGCCCGCGCATGCGTGCCGCCGAGCGGGCGGGCACATGCGCGGCAGGGACTCACTTGATTTCGAACAGGGTGCGGTCCTTGCCCAGGATCCAGTTCGGCGGCTTGCCGCGGCCGGTCCAGGTCTTGCCGGACTCGGGGTCCTGGTATTTGGCGGGAGCGCTCTTTTTGCCATCGGGCTTCCAGGGGAAGACCTGTTGTGCCGTGAAGCCGAACTCACGGACCAGCTCCTGCACCGATGCCAGGGCCGCTTTGGACTCCAGCTTGCGGGCATCGTCGATTTGCTGGTCGAGCAATTTTTTCTGGGCAATCAGCTCTTGGTATGTAGTCATCTTGATGGAAGAATTTCTAAGTGCGGCTATTTGTGTGAAAACTGCGCAGCAAGAGCCTGGACCCAGGACTCTTTGCAGAATGGTCAATTCTGGTGCATGTGCAGTGGGGATGAAGAACTCACCGTAAGTACAAATACTGATGATGTTGGCGCTCTATGGAGGGTAGGGCGCTTCTTCTCATGCCTGGGCATATTCCAAGGCGATCCGCATTATATCCAGGGCAATCTGGATAACCGGCACTTTACAAAAGCTGTTGTGCCGTTGTTACATTTGCAGAGCACTGTGGTTGGTGCTTCCTCCTCTGGAGACGACGTGCTGTCATGGCTTTTTCAGGGGAGTGCGCAACGTTGGCCGCGAAAGTTCCGCCTTGGTTATGGAAAACAATCAACATTTGCATTTTAACAATCAAATCATAAAAGCGATTTATAAAATATATTACATGTGATTTGATTGGGTTATCCAATGCATTGATTGATGCCTGTGGTTTCATTTGAATAATCGATTTGCAGGATAGGTTTTTTTTATTGTCAAAGACCGCTTGTTCGAATGGTGAATGGCGGCGCCTTCTGTCTATACAGGACAAGCGCATCGGCTTACCGATTGCCTAAGCCATTGCAGTCTGCAGTTGTTTCAAGGGTGATTCTTGAATCGGATTTCGCGGCCCGGCCATGCGGCAGTCGGCGGGCGGCAGGCACCGAACGCTTGATTGGCGCGCTACCAACAGCCTGTTAGGATCGCCGCACTACAACGATCCACCACCTGGCAGACATGGCAAGAAGGCAGACCAGCGCCCACGACGGCAACGAGACCCGCGAGACCCTTCTCAAGCTGGCCGCCCGTACCTTCGGTGAGCAGGGCTACTCTGCCACCACCATGCGCAACATTGCCGAGCAGTCCGGGATCGAGGCCGCCAGCATCTACTACCACTTCGCCTCCAAGGAGGAACTGGTGGACGAGGTCATGGAGCAGGGCGGCAACCGCATCATCAGCCAGCAGCAGGAGCGCCTTGCCGCCCTGGGCGCCGACGCCACGGCCGAGCAGCGCTTTCGCGCAGCCGTGCTGGGCCAGATGGCGGGGCTGGTAAAGCATGGCGACTTCGCCCTGGCCCACGGCCGGCTGCTGGGCCAGCTGCCCGACAAGGTGCGCGAGCGCCAGATCAAGCGCCGCGAGCGCCACCAGAAATTCTGGAGCGGCCTGCTGGAAGACCTGCGTGCCGAAGGCCGCCTGCGGGCCGACGCCGACATCCACCTGGCGCGCATCATGATCCTGGGCAGCATCAACTCCATACAGTCCTGGTTCAACCCCCGCAAGGGCTCGCTGGAGAAGGTGGCGGACCAGATCTGCGACATGTTCTTCCGGGGCGTGGGACCGGCAGATAAATAGGCGCAAGGCTGAAAATCGCCAATCGGCCTGTCACATGCCGGTGGCATATTCCCGCGCTGCTGTCCCGGCCCTGTGCAGAAAATGGCGGCGGGTTGTTAATGATATTTAACTGTCAATAGTAAGATCGCCGTCTTATGCGTCTGCTTGTTTTGCGCCTGCTATTGCTGGCCGTGTTCTTCAACACGGCCATTGGCATGCCCCTGCACGGCGCAACGCATATCCGGCAGGCGGTGGCCGGGCCTGCACAGGCTTTTGTAGGCCTCAACGGCTGCGAAGATGATGCGCTGACCGGCCAGGCCGGCCAACGCGGCCAGGCTGGCGAAAAGGCTGAAGTCGTCGAAGCTGCCGAAGCCGTTTGCGTATGGTGCATGGGCCATGCACCGCATGCGGCGGCCTGGCTGCCGCACTTCGGCCTGCCGCTGGCCGTGGCCGCGCCGCCTGAGAGGGTGCCGCCGCGCACCGTGGGCGGCACCATCCCCTCGCAGAACCGCTGGGCCTTTGCATCGCGCGACCCGCCGCGCTGAACCCGCAAGCACTTTTCTCCTTCTCTGCCGCCAGCGCCCATTGGTGCCGGCGGCATGTCCGTGTTTGCGCGCGCCGGCTGTGGATGCCGGCGGCATGCGCCTGTGCCCGTTTTCAACATGACTGCCTTCTTCTTCCCCGCGAAGCCGCTTCCCCGCCTTCGCCCGCTGCCGCTTGCCCTGAGCGCTGCCGCCTTCCTGTCCATGCCTGCGCTGGCCCAAGGCCAGGATCCGTCCTCCGGCCCCGGCCCCGCCTCCGCCTCCGCTTCCCCGCAGGAGCAGACCCTGCTGCCTGCCGTGGAAGTCGTGGGCCGAACGGCCTCGGGCGCCTATCACACCGACGAGGCGGCCGGCGCCAAGACCGACCTGCCGCTGCGCGAGCTGCCGCAGTCGGTGCGCGTGATCACGCGCCAGGCCATGGACGACCTGGGCGCCACCAAGCTTGACGACGTGCTGGACTACGTGGGCGGCGTCTCGCGCCAGAACAACTTTGGCGGGCTGTGGGACAACATCGTCATCCGCGGCCTGCCCGGCGACCAGAACGTGGGCATGGCCACCCTGTTCAACGGTTTTTCCTCGGGGCGCGGCTTCAATGCGCCGCGTGACCTGGCCGGCGTGGAGCGCATCGAGTTCCTCAAGGGCACGGCCGCTGCGCTCTACGGCAGCAGCGAGCCGGGCGGCACGCTGAACGTGGTCTCCAAGCGCCCGCTGTGGACGCCTTCGCATTCCGTGGAAGCCTATGCGGGCAGCTACGGCCTGCGGCGTGGCGCGCTGGACACCACGGGACCGGTGGGCGAGAACTTTGCCTACCGGCTCAACATCGCCGTGGAGGACCGCGACAGCTTCCGCGATTTCGTGGGCGCCAGCCGCCAGGTGATCGCACCGGCCTTCACCTGGAAGCTGGGGCGCGATACGGTGCTGGAGTACTCGGGCGAGCTGCTGCGCCACAAGACGCCGCTGGACCGCGGCGTGGTGGCCGTGGGCGACCGGCTGGGCGCCATCTCGCGCAGCCGCTTCCTGGGCGAGCCGGGCGACGGCGATGTGACGGTGGAAAACCGCACCCACCAGTTCATCCTCTCGCATGAGTGGAATGCGCAGTGGCGCAGCCGCCTGGGCCTGTCCTATCGAGAAACCTCGATCAACGGTTTTTCCACCGAGCCGCACGCGCTGCTGGCCAATGGCGACCTCACGCGCCAGCGGCGATTTCGCGACTACCAGTCCGACGACATCGCCGTGCAGGCCGAGCTGCAGGGCACGGTGAAAACGGGCACCGTCGAGCACGAACTGCTGCTGGGCCTGGAGAGCTTTCGCTTCGAGATGGACACGCTGATGCTGCGCGCCAACCCGACGGCGGCCAATCCCTACGCCATCAACATCTACAACCCCATCTACGGCGGCGCGCGCCCCGTGCCCACGGCCAATACCGACACCTTCGAGCGGCAGCGCAACACGGCGTTCTACCTGCAGGACGCCATCAAGCTCTCGCCCCAATGGCGCGTGGTGGCCGGCCTGCGCATGGACCGTTACGACCAGTCGCTGCACAACCGCCGCACGGGGGCGACCACGCAGCAGGACCCGACCTCGACCTCGCCGCGCCTTGGCCTGAGCTGGCTGCCGCTGCCGCAATGGACCTTCTATGCCAACGCGGGCCGCTCGTTCCGGCCCAACGTGGGCATCGATGTGGCCGGTGCGGGCTTCAGCCCCGAATCCGGCCGTTCGATGGAGCTGGGCGCCAAGTGGGAAAGCGCCGACCAGCGCATGGGTGCCACGGCCGCGCTGTTCGACATCCGCAAGCGCAATGTGCTGACGGCCGACCCGGGCAACGCTGGCTACTCGGTCTCGGCCGGCGAGATCCGCAGCCGGGGCCTGGAATTCGACTTCGCCGGCCAGGTCACGCAGCGCTGGCGCCTGAATGCCAGCCTGGTGCTCAACGATGTGGAAATCTCCCGCGACAACACGCTGGAGGTGGGCGGGCGCCTGCTCAACGTGCCCAAGGTCAATGGCAGCGTGCTGGCGGTCTACGAGAACGCCTTCTCCAACGGCCAGCGCTATGGCATCGGCGGCGGCATCACCCACATGGGCAAGCGCCTGGGCCAGGCCCGCACGCAGGCCGAGGCCGATGCCGGCAAGGCCGCCTTCGAGCTGCCCAGCTACACCACGGCCAAGCTGGTTGCCTACTGGCGCATCAGCCCCACGCTGCGCCTGACGCTGGACGTGGACAACCTCTTTGACAAGACCTACTACACCAGCTCGTACAGCCGGCTGTGGGTGACGCCGGGCACGGCCCGCACCGTCACCGTAGGCCTTCAAGCAAAGTTCTGAGCCCCGCCATGCATCCATCCCTTCCTGTTTCTTCCAACCCCACTTCTGCTTCCACGCCCGTGCTCCAAGCGCTGGGCGCCGTGGTGGACTACGGCGAGCGCACCATCCTCCAGGGCCTGGACCTGGCCGTGCATGCGGGCGAGATCTATGCGCTGCTGGGCGCCAACGGCGCGGGCAAGACCACCACGCTGAGCCTGCTGCTGGGCTTTGTGCGGCCGCGCAGCGGACAGGTGCGCGTGCAGGGCGTGGACCCGGTGACGGCGCCTGCGCAGGCGCGTGCCCTGATCGCCTATATCCCCGAGAACGTGGCGCTGTACGAGCACCTGAGTGCGCGCGAGAACGTGGCCTACCTGCTGGAGCTGGCGGGCCAGCCGGCCGTGGCCGGTGCCATCGGCCAGGCGCTGTCTGCCGCAGGGCTGGACGCTGCCGCGCACGACCGGCGCGTCTCCGGCTTTTCCAAGGGCATGCGCCAGAAGGTGGCGATTGCGCTGGCGCTGGCGCGCAGGGTGCCGGCGCTGCTGCTGGACGAACCCACCTCGGGCCTGGACCCGCAGGCCACGGCCGAGTTCAGCCGGCTGCTCATGCAGTTGCGCGGCCAGGGCGTGGCCATTCTCATGGTCACGCACGACCTGCTGGGCGCCGCCGACGTGGCCGACCGCATGGGCTTCATCACAGGCGGGCGCCTGGTCGAGGAAGTGGCGGCCAGCGGCGAGGAGCGCTTCGATGTGCGCGCACTGCACCGCCACTATGCAGGGGTGGGCACGGACACGCACACGGGCACGGACACGCACATTGAAGCCGACACGCAGGGAGCGGCGGCATGAGCGCGGCCTGGACCATTGCGCGCGAGGAATGGCGCCTGCTGCTGCGCGACCGCGTGGCCGTGCTGGGGATGGCGCTGTGGCTGCTGCTCAGCGCCGCTGCCGCCTTCACCGCCTGGGACCAGCGCAGCGCGGCCCAGGCCCAGCGCGAGCGCCACCAGTCCCAGGTGGACAGCGAGTTCGAAGCCCAGCCCGACCGCCATCCGCACCGCATGGTGCATTACGGCCACTTCGTGTTCCGCCCGCTCAATCCGCTGGCGGCCTTTGATGCGGGCATCGACGCCTACACCGGCCACACGCTGTTTCTGGAGGGCCACCGCCAGAACAGCGCCAACTTCGGCGATGTGCGCCAGTCCTCGCTGCTGCTGCGGTTCGGCCAGCTCACGCCGGCCTTTGTGCTGCAGGTGCTGGCGCCGCTACTGTTGATCTTCATGGGCCATGCCTGCATTGCACGCGAGCGCGAGGCCGGCACCCTGCGCGTGCTGCTGGCCCAGGGCGTGGGCACGCGGCAGTTCGTGGCCGGCAAGCTGCTGGCGCTGGCGGGCGTGGCGGCCCTGGTGCTGCTGCCGGCCCTGCTGGCCCTGGCCTGGATGGCCGTGGCCACGCCGGTGCCCATCAGCCTGGTGGCCACGCTGGCGGCAGGCCATGTGCTGTGGCTGATGCTCTGGGCGGTGGGCATCGTCGCTGTCTCGGCCTTCATGCGGCGCGGGCGCGATGCCTTGCTGGCCCTGCTGGCGGCCTGGGCCGTCGCCGTGGTGCTGCTGCCCCGTCTGGTGCCGGAGCTGGTGGGATCTGCCCTGGCGCTGCCCACGCGCTTCGAGACCGACATCGCCACCGCGCGCGAGCTGGCGGCGCTGGGCGACAGCCACAATCCCGACGATCCCTATTTCGCCGCTTTCCGCGCCAGGGTGCTGGCGCAGTACGGTGTCTCGCGCGTCGAGGACCTGCCCGTCAACTACAAGGGCCTGGTCGGCATGGAAGGCGAGCGGCTGACGAGTGAACTCTTCAGGCGCCATGCCGAGGCCAGCTTCGATCTGCAGGCCGAGCAGTTGCGCCGGGCTGACGCATTTGCCCTGATCAGCCCCGTGCTCGCGCTGCGCCGCCTGTCCATGGCCGTGGCCGGGACCGACCTGCAAGGCTACCGGCGCTTTCTGGAGCAGGCCGAGCAGCATCGCTACCGCATGGTGCAGGCCCTCAACCGCCTGCAGGTGGACAAGCTCAGCTATGCGGGCGACCGATCGAGCCGCGACAACCGCATCGGCCACGAGCACTGGCGCGGCGTCTCCGATTTCCACCATGAGCCCGATCCACCGCTGGCGGCCCTGCGTCGCGCGGCGCCTGCCGCCTATGTGCTGCTGGCATGGCTGGCTGTATTGACGGTGGCCTTGCTACTGGCCACGCAACGGCTGGGGAGGGTGGCGCGATGAGCTGGCTCCTGCATGAATGGCGTCTTCTGACGCGCTCGCGCCTGGCGCTGTGCGCCCTGGCCTTGCTGTTGCTGCTGTCCACGCTGGCCGTGCTGTCTGGTCTGCGCGAGATCGCTTCGCAACGCCTGACCCTGGACCGCCTTGCGCAACTGCAGCAGCAGGACATGGCGGCCCAGGCAAGCCGGCATGCCCAGTCCGGCGACGCAGGCTCGGTGGCCTACTACGGCTTTCACGCCACCTGGGATGCGCCATCGTCCACGGCCTTTCTTGCCCTGGGCCTGCGCGATGCCGCGCCCTATGTGCTGCGCGTGCGCGCCCTGGCGCTGCAGGCACAGCTGCATGAAGGCGAAAGCTTCAACCCGGAACTGGCGCTGGCGGGCCGCTTCGACTTCGCCTTTGTGCTGGTCTACCTGGTGCCGCTGTTCCTGATTGCGCTGCTCTACGATCTGGTCTCGGGCGAGCGCGAATCGGGCCGCCTGGGCATGCTGCAGGCCATGCCTGGCACCGGGCGGCGGCTGTGGCTGCGCCGCGCGGGACTGCGTTCCGTGCTGGTGCTGGCCTGCGTGGCGCTGCCTGCCCTGGCAGGCGCACTGGCTGGCGGGGCAGCGGCGGGTGCCCTTGCCACGGTGCTGCTGTCCGCCACGGCCTATGTGGTTTTCTGGAGCGGCCTGTGCCTGGTGGTTGCCGCCCTGGGCGGCAGCTCGGTCGCCAATGCCATGGCCCTCATGGGCTGCTGGGCCGTGCTGACCCTGGTGCTGCCCACGCTGGCCAATGCCGCGCTGTCGCGCGCCATCCCCGTGAGCCAGGGCGTGGAGCTGATGCTGGCCCAGCGCCAGACCGTGCATGGCGCCTGGGACCTGCCGCGCGAGCAGACCATGGAGCGCTTTTTCCGCAGCCACCCCGAATGGCGCGACACCGCGGCGCTGCCTGCAGGCTTTCACTGGAAGTGGTACTACGCCTTCCAGCAGCTCGGCGACGAAAGTGTCGCATCCCAGTTCGCCGCCTACCGCGCCGGCCTGCAGGCACGCCAGGCCTGGACCGGACGCCTGGGCTGGCTGCTGCCCGGCGTGGGCGTGCAGGCTGCGCTGCACCGCCAGGCCGGCACCGACCTGCTGGCGCAACTGGCCTATCAGGACGACATCGCCGCCTTTCACGCACGCCTGCGCGCCTTCCTCTATCCCTACCTGTTTGAGGACCGCACATTCGGTGCGCAGGATTTTGCAGCCCAGCCCGTCTTCACGGCCAGCCCACGGCCTGAGCGACAGGCCTGGGGGCAGACGGCAATGCTGTGGGTGGTGGCTGCGCTGGCCTTGCTGGCCGGCGGTGTTGCCGCAGGCCGCGTGCGGCCGGGCAGGCGCTGAGGCCAAGGGCGGGTGAAAAAGGAAACAGCCATGGTTCAGGCGGGGCCTGCACCATGGCTGTCATCTTCCTGATCCGTGGGCCCGAGGCTGAGCCTGAGGCGGGCGGCTCCCTGTTATTGCACGTTCTGGTGGCAGTCGCTGCAGACGCCGTACAGCGTCATCTCATGGCGCTCCACCACAAAGCCTTCGGGGGCGATGCGCTGCATGTCGCCCGGACAGCCGGGCACGTTGAACACGCGGTTGCAGCTCATGCAGCGGAAATGGTGGTGGTGGGCGCGACCGCTGAGTTCGTAGCGCGTGGCCTCGCCGGGCAGGTCCACGGCCTGCACTTCGCCCGCTTCCATCAGCTGCTTGATGTTGCGGTACACCGTGGCCAGCCCGATGGCTGGCACCTCGCGCTGCGCTGCGCCGAGGATCTCGGCCGGCAGCAAGGGGCGTCCAGCCTCTTCCATGACCGTGCGTATCGAGCTGCGTTGACGGGTCGAGCGTTCCATAGGCCTGAACAAGCGCTCCACGATGGGCTGAGTGTGTCTAGTCATGGTGGTTCCGTTATTTACTATAACAATCTCGACGCGATTAATCAGTGCTCACGAGCGCTCACAGCTGAAATTTACACTGTGTTTACCTGCGGGTCCCACAAGCATGGAGATGCAGTGTGTGCAATGGATCTCTGCCCCAAGGGGAAGAAATTCCATTTGACAGACACCAGATGCTCCATTCCTGCCAGTTTTCGCGAGTATATGTGGTGAGCATTCGATGGACCTTATGCGCTGGTTAAATGCCATAGCCGTCAACAATGCTGTAATGGGATGTAATTGATCTATTGATTGAAGAGTGCTTGGAATGAGGGTATGTGTGGTGCTTACCGTCAGGGCTGCAGGAGGTGGCGCTGGCCCAAGGTGAGATGCAATTACTTACATGGACAGTGTATTGCCAATACGGGTAGATTGCCTCAATGCGCTTCGTTTGTCCATGATCCGTTTCCTTGAAAGGGGAAAGGAGGCTGCCCTGGAACTGCCACCCAGGGTGGTTTGCGCAATGACATGCCGAGTCGCGATCCACAGCCGATTGGGCGATGAAGTGCATTTTCTCGAATTGCGCGGGCGGAAAAAGATCAGCCGGCCTTTCCGCCACGATTGGGAAATGCTCAGCGAAAGCATCTTCGCCAAGGCCCTGTTGGGTAAAGCACCACCATAGGAATACAAATCCAGGGCGGCGCAATGCGCTACATGGACGGCATCGTCGCCCGCCTGGGCATGCAGGGCCAGGTCCACCGCGGCCACGCCTGCAAGGCCCGCCTGAGCCCCTGGCTGTGGCTGGCCAAACGCAGGAGCGACTTTCGCATCTTCCAGAACCAGACCGTGCCCGTCATCATCGAGCAGGTATTGGGCGTCTATGGCCATCCGCTGCGAAAGAAACTCACGCGCGGCTATCGCAGCGGGTACTGCTGCGTTCAATTCAACGAAAGCGATTGCGACCTTGTCCCTCGGTGGATGCTGCACGAAGGCATCTACTTCTTCTTCGAGCATGCCTCGCACAGCGCATTGCCCGGGGATGAATCCATTCCTTTCCATCCTCCTGAAAAGGCCGGCGCAGGCGATCCGCAAAACATCCACGCCCGGCAGCTGGAGCAGTAAATCAAGCCGGACCGCCATTGCAGCGAGGCCCTGAAGTTGCACGGGCAGGCATGGCCAGGACGGGGACAGATGCGGTCCAGGCGCTGCGGCCCCTGGCCCGGGGCATGCCGGCCAGGGATCTCGTTCAAGTCCGGTTGATGGACACGCCACCATCGACCACCATGGCCGTCCCCGTGATGAAGCTGGACGCGTCCGACGCCAGAAACAGCGCCGCCGCCGCGATTTCTGCGGGCGTGGCGAGGCGCTTGAGCGCGTGCAGGTTTTCGACGAAGGCGCGCGCCTCGGGCGTGGGGGTGCTGGCGCGGCCCATGGGAGTGTCGGTGCCCCCGGGCAGCAGGGCGTTGGCGCGCAGGCCGCGGGGGCCGTATTCGGCTGCGATGACCTGGGTGAGGCCGACGAGGCCGGCCTTGCTGGCGGCATAGGCGCCCATGCCGGGCAGGCCCGCCGTATGGCCCACGAAGGTGGACGTGAAGATCAGCGAGCCGCCGCCGCGTGCCAGCAGGGCCGGTATCTGGTGCTTGGCGCCCAGAAAGGCACTGGTGAGGTTGGTGGCGATGGCGTCCTGCCAGGCCTGCAGCGAGAGATCGGGGAGGGCGCAGGGATCGCCGGTCATGCCGGCATTGTTGAAGGCGATGTCCAGGCCACCAAAGCGCGCCGTGGCGGTCTCGACCAGCGCCTGTGCCAGCGGCTCGTCCCGCACGTCGCCGGCCAGCGCGATGGCCTGGCCGCCGTCCTGCTCGATCTCTGCCACCAGCGTCTGCAGTTCCGGCTGGCGGCGGGCCGTGAGGACCAGCCTGGCGCCGTGGCGGGCAAACAGCCTGGCGGCTTCGCGTCCTATGCCTGAGCTGGCGCCCGTGATGAGGGCGACTTTTCCGTGGAGTTGCTGTGGCGATGGCTGCATCTCGCACCTTTTCTTTCCGTGAATAAGGGAAAGCGGTTTGTAGTGCGGCGCAGGCGGACGCGCATCCCGCTTCTTGCACGGGCGCCGGGCCGCGCTCGGTGGTGCCGGGCCGTGCCGCGCTGCACATGGTCGCAGCGCGCTAGGGAGCGCTCAGTCTTCGCCCAGCTCCAGGTGCGCGAACAGGTCGGCCAGCGTGGGCGTGGAGCGTGCGGGCCAGATGGCGCTGAGGTCCAGGCTGGGCAGGGCCTGGCCGTCACGCACCTCGCAAAAGCGCACGCCGCGAAAGTCCATGGAGCGTATCCAGCTGGGCAGCAGGGCCACGCCGCAGCCGCCGGCCACGCAAGCCAGCACGGTGAGGGTGCGGTTGGCTTCCTGCGCCACATGGGCCTCGTGCCCGGCCTTGCGCAGCGCGTCGAGGATGCCGGCATGCAGCACGGGCAATTGCGCCTGCGGGTACATCACCAGCCCGGCCTCGGCGATCTGGGCCAGGCTGACCTGGCCGTCCTCGCCGATCTGGAATTCATCGGGCACGGCGGCCACCAGGCGCTCGCGCAGCAGCTGGCGCTCGCGCATGCGGCCGCCCACGGCTACGGGCGTGTGCATGAGGCCGATATCGATGGCGCCGGTCTGCAGGGCCTCGGCCTGCTCGGCATTGCTCATCTCGCGCAGGATGACTCGCACGCCGGGCGCCTGCTGCCGCAACGCGCGCAGGGCGCGGGGCAGGGTGCCGAACAGCGCCGAGGACACCAGGCCCACGGTCAACTGGCCCGCACTGCCCCTGGCGATCTCGCGCGCGCGGCTGGCGGCGGCATCTATGCGGGCCACGCTGGTGCGCACATCGTCCAGCATGGCCAGGGCGGCCGGGGTGGGCAGGGCGCCCTGGCGTGAGCGCTGGAACAACTGCACGCCCAGGTCTTTTTCCATGCGGGCCAGGGTCTGGCTCAGGGCCGGCTGTGCAATGCCCAGCCAGTCGGCTGCGCGGCTGACGCTGCCCTGGTCCACCACCGCGAGAAAGTAGCGCAGATGCCGGGTTTCCATATTGATCCGGTATGAATAAATCCATTTTGAAGAATGGAAATATATACCCCCCGTTCCTAGAATCCGGCCCCATGCCCCCAGCGCCGCGCCTTGCGTGGCGCAACCCACAAGGAGTTCTTCCCGTGTCTGCAGTGCCCCGGTTCGCCATTGCGTCCAGCGTCGATACCCACGCCCATGTCTTCGAGCGTGGCCTGCCCATGCCGGATGCGCGCCGCTATGCGCCCGAAGAGGACGCGCTCCTGGGCACCTATCTGCACCACCTGGACACGCACGGCCTGGCCCATGGCGTGCTGGTGCAGCCCAGCTTTCTGGGCACGGACAACAGCTACCTGCTCCAGGCGCTACACGCCCAGCCGCAGCGCCTGCGCGGCGTGGCCGTGGTGGATGAGAGCACGGGCGATGAACAACTGCAGGCTATGGCCGATGCCGGCGTGGTGGGCATGCGCCTGAACCTGATCGGTCTGCCTTTGCCCGATCTGAATGCGCCCGGTTGGCGCCGCGTGCTGGAGCAGGCCAACACCCTGGGCTGGCATGTGGAGCTGCACCTGCAGGCCGAGCGCTTGCCGGACCTGCTGCCCGCCTTGCTGGCCGCCGGCTGCCGCGTGGTGGTTGACCACTTCGGGCGTCCTGACCCGGCCCTGGGCGTGCGCGACCCTGGCTTTGGCTATCTGCTGCAGCAGGCCGACAGCGGCCGTGTGTGGGTCAAGCTGTCTGCGCCCTACCGCATCTGGCGGGCCGCCGACTGCGCCGCCTCGGGCCGGCAGGCCACCGCGCAATTGCTGCAGGCCTTCACGGCCGGGCGGTTGCTCTGGGGCAGCGACTGGCCGCACACGCAGCACGCCGGCCAGGCCAGCTATCCGGCGGCCGTGCGCTGGATGCAGGACTGGCTGGACGATGCCGGTCCCCTGCAGGCCGTGCTGGGCCGCACCGCCTTCGAGCTGTTCCGATTCCAAAACGACATGCCAAACCAAGGAGACACACCATGAATTCCCTGTCCAGACGCACCGCCAGCCTGTGGGTGGCCGCAGGCCTGCTTTCGGCTGTTACCGGCATAGCCGCGCCGGCCGCAGCGGCTGCGGCGGCTGCAGCGGCCAACTACCCCGATCGCCCCGTCACCCTGGTCGTGACCTATCCGCCCGGCGGCACCGTCGATGTGGTGGCGCGCCTGATCGGCCCCAGGCTGGCTGCCGAGCTGGGCCAGCCCGTGGTGATCGAGAACCGGGGCGGGGCAGGCGGCATGATCGGCGGTGCCCAGGTGGCCAAGGCCCAGCCCGACGGCTACACGCTGATGCTCGATGCCTCCAACCACGCGCAGAATCCCGCCATCCACGCGCGCATGCAGTTCGACACGCTCAAGGCCTTCGCGCCGGTCTCGCTGCTGCTGCGCGTGCCCAATGTGCTGGTGGTTGCGCCTTCGTCGCCCATCAAGAGCGTGCAGGACCTGATCCAGGCCGGCCGCTCCGAGGGGGGCGGGCATCTGTACTTTGCGTCCGCAGGCCCGGGCTCGGCCCAGCACCTGGCGGGCGAGCTGTTCAACCTGCTGGCCAGGACGCAACTGCACCATGTGGCCTACAAGGGCGGCGGCCCGGCCATGATGGATGTGATGTCGGGCCAGGTGCCGCTGATGTTTGCCAGCATGGGCTCGGCCTGGCAGCACGTGAAGACCGGCAAGCTGCGCGCGGTGGCCGTGGGCGGGCTGGAGCGCTCCAAGGCCGCGCCCGAGCTGCCGACCATTGCCGAGTCGGGCGTGCCCGGCTACGAGACCTATGAATGGAACGCCATCTTTGCGCCGGCCGGCACGCCGCAGGCCATCGTGAACCGGCTGTCCACGGTGCTGGCCAAGGTGCTGCGCGAACCCGCCATCGTGGAGCGGCTGGCTGGCATAGGCGCCGAGCCCATAGGCTCCACGCCGGCCGAGCTGGAGACCTTCCGCCGCGCCGAGATCGCCAAATGGCAGAAGGTGGTGAAGGATTCCCGGCTCAAGCTGGACTGAGCGCGTGCAGGCCAGAAAGCGGACCATTGCGGTCTGCTGTGCACCGCAGGCAGCCCTGGCGCGTTGAACAGGAACGGGCGCTGGCCTGAACGGGTTCTTACACCTTTTCAGGCGCAGCGGCCCACGCGGCCCCGCGCGCTTGGTAGAAACGGGGCCTTTCCTGTTTCACCCACTTCAAAAGAACATGGCCCTGCTCACCTTGCGAACCACCTTGCGCGCTGCGGCCGCCTTTGCGCTGGCCTGCTCGGCCCTTGCGGCCCAGGCGCAGACCTATATCAGCGGCTCGGTCTCGGGCCAGCTGGCACCGGGCGTCTACGGCACCGTGGACATCGGCAACGCGCCGCCGCCAGCGCTGCTGTACCAGCGCCCCGTGATCATTGCGCCGGCCCCCATGGCCCCGCCGCCTGTCTACATGTGGGTGCCCCCGGGCCACGCCAAGCACTGGGGCAAGCATTGCGCCCGCTACGGCGCCTGCGGCCGCCCGGTGTACTTCCTGCGCAACCCGCCGCCGCACTGGCATGCCGGGCCGCCGCGTCCCGATCCGCGCTGGCGCGAGGAGCGCCGCCACCGCGAATGGGAACACCGCCGCGATGACCGCCGCTGGGACCGTGACGACCGCCACGATCGCCATGGCGGGCGTGGTGATGACCACCGTGGCCCCGGGCATGGCCATGATCGCGGCCGGGGCCATGGCCGCGATTGAGCGGCACCGCACAAAAATAAGTTGTATCAAGCAGTTGCGGCGCACGGGCGCCGCAACCCGCAGCGCAAGCCTGGCACTGAGCTATGCCGGTTTGCTATAGCTGCTAGCGGGCTTGCTCAGTGGTGCCTGGCCCGCGCCATGCTCACAATAGCTGTCATACCCATACTGATAGAGACAGCCATGCAAACGGCCATTCCCTGCCTGCTGATGCGGGGCGGTACTTCCAAGGGCCCCTTCTTCCGGGCCACCGATCTTCCCTCCGACCTGCCCACGCGTGACCGCGTGCTGCTCGCGGCCATGGGCTCGCCCGACAAGCGGCAGATCGACGGCGTGGGTGGCGCGCATCCGCTGACCAGCAAGGTCGGCATCGTCAGCCTCTCCGACAAGGAGGGCATCGACCTCGAATTCCTCTTCGCCCAGCTGCAGCCCGACAAGGACACGGTGGACACCACGCCCAACTGCGGCAACATGCTGGCCGGCGTGGTTCCCTTTGCGCTGGAGACCGGCATGGTCTTCTCGCGCGGCGAGACCAGCACCTTCCGCGTGCTGACGCTGAACACCGGCATGGCGGCCGACATCACCGTGCAGACGCCCGGCGGCCAGGTGGAGTACGAAGGCTCGGCCCGCATCGACGGCGCGCCCGGCAGCTCGGCGCCCATCGAGATCAGTTTCCTGGACACGGCCGGCTCGGTCTGCTCGGGCCTGCTGCCCACGGGCAAGCCCCGGGACACGGTCACGGTGACGGGCGAGGGTTTCGAAGACTTCACGCTTGACGTCACCTGCATAGACAACGGCATGCCGCTGGTGATCTTCAAGGCCGCCGACGTGGGCGCCACCGGCCTGGAGACCGTGGCCGAGCTCAACGCCGACACCGATCTCAAGCGCCGCATCGAGGCGCTGCGCCTGCAGATCTCCCGGACCATGGGCCTGGGCGATGTCTCGGCCAAGAACTACCCCAAGATGACGCTGATCGCGCCGCCCCAGCATGGCGGCGCGCTGACCACGCGCAGCTTCATCCCCCACGTCTGCCATGACGCCATCGGCGTGCTGGCAGCCGTTACCGTGGGCACGGCCGTGAAGATGCCGGGCACCGTGTGCGACGGCGTGGCGCAGCTCACGCAGGGCGCGGGCCCGCTCACGGTGTCGGTGGAGCATCCCACGGGCGAATTCAGCGTGACGCTGGACAGCGACCCGGCCCACCCCGAGGTGGTGACCAAGGCCGCCTTGCTGCGCACGGCGCGCCTGCTGATGCGTGGCGAAGTGATGGTGCCGCGCTCGGCCTGGGACGGCCGCAGGCAGGACTGAAGAAACAGCGCAGGGGCTTGCCGGCCCCTGCAGTGCAAGGGGCGGGTCGCGCGCGCAGATGCGGTATCCGCCAGGCCGAGAGACAGTGGAAGAGACAAGTCATGACATCCGTCCAGAAGGACGCCGCAGCAACCGGCGTCAATGTGCAGACCCTGCTCAACGAGCACCCGTTTTCGGGATTCCAGTGGGTGATCTTTGCGCTGTGTTTCCTGATCGTTCTGCTCGATGGCTTTGACACGGCGGCCATCGGCTACATCGCGCCCTCGCTGATCGGCGAGTGGGGCGTGAGCAAGCCTGCACTGGCGCCCGTGCTCAGCGCGGCGCTGTTCGGCCTGGCCGCAGGCGCCCTGTTCTCTGGTCCGCTGGCTGACCGGCTGGGCCGCAAGTCCGTGCTGGTGGGTTCGGTGGCGGTGTTTGCCGTGTCCTGCCTGGCTTCGGGCTTTTCGCCCGACATCTGGACGCTGGCCGTGCTGCGCTTCGTCACCGGCCTGGGCCTGGGCGCCGCCATGCCCAATGCCGTCACGCTGATGAGCGAGTACTGCCCTGATTCGCGCCGTGCCACGCTGACCAACGCCATGTTCTGCGGCTTTCCGCTGGGCGCGGCCTTCGGCGGCTTTCTGGCGGCCTGGATGATTCCGCATTTCGGCTGGCGCAGCGTGCTCATCCTGGGCGGCGCCGCGCCGCTGCTGCTGCTGGTGGCCCTGATCGTGCTGCTGCCGGAGTCGGTGCGCCACATGGTGGCCAACAACTACCCGGCCGAGCGCATCCGCAAGGTGCTGGCGCGCATTGCCGGTGATGCCGTGCAGGGCGTGCAGCGCTTCGTGATGACCGAGTCCAAGCCCCAGCCCGAATCCCAGGCCAGCAGCGGCATGGGCGTGGTGCTGTCGCGCGAGTACCGCGTGGGCTCGATCATGCTGTGGATCGCCTACTTCATGGGACTGGTCATCTTCTACGCGCTGATGAACTGGATGCCCGTGCTGTTCAGGGAAGCGGGCCTGGACCCCAAGACCGGCACCCTGGTGGCCGCGCTGTTCCCGCTGGGCGGCGTGGGCGCCGTGCTGTTCGGCTGGCTCATGGACCGCTTCAATGCCAACCGCATCATCGCCATCGGCTATGCGCTGACGGCGGCCTCCATCTGGTGGATAGGCCAGACGGCTGGCCACCTGGGCTGGCTGGTGGTGGCCGTTTTCCTGGCCGGCACCATCATGAACACCGCCCAGTCGTCCATGCCGGCGCTGGCCGCCGCCTACTACCCCACGCGGGGCCGTGCCACGGGCGTGGCCTGGATGCTGGGCATTGGCCGCTTCGGCGGCATTGCGGGCTCCTTCCTGGTGGCCGAGCTGTCGGCGCGCCAGCTGGGTTTCAGCGAGATCTTTGCGGTGGTGGCCATTCCGGGCGTGATCGCCATGGCCGCCCTCATCATCAAGCAGTACAGCAGTCCCGAGCCGCAGGGCGGCGCGGCGCCTGCCGCACCCCTCCACTGACCCCTCCACTGACACATTCCCACCCCATAAAGACGCAGGAGACCATCCGATGATCATCGACGTACACGGCCACTACACCACCGCGCCCGCGGCCCTGGGCGCCTGGCGCGACCTGCAGATCGCAGGCCTCAAGGACCCGTCCAAGGCCCCCAGGGCCAGCGACCTGAAGATCAGCGACGACGAGATCCGCGAGACCATCGAGACCAACCAGCTCAAGCTGATGAAGCAGCGCGGCTCCGATCTCACCATCTTCAGCCCGCGCGCCAGCTTCATGGCCCACCACATCGGCGACTTCCAGACATCGAGCACCTGGGCCGCCATCTGCAACGAGCTGTGCTACCGCGTCAGCGAGCTGTTCCCCGAGCATTTCATCCCGGCCGCCATGCTGCCGCAGTCGCCGGGCGTGGACCCCGCCACCTGCATCCCCGAACTGGTCAAGTGCGTGGAGCAGTACGGCAACGTGGGCATCAACCTGAACCCCGATCCTTCAGGTGGCCACTGGACCTCGCCCCCGCTGTCGGACCGCTCCTGGTATCCCATCTACGAAAAGATGGTGGAGTACGACATCCCCGCGATGGTCCACGTCTCCACCAGCTGCAACGCGTGCTTCCACACCACGGGCGCCCACTACCTGAATGCCGACACCACGGCCTTCATGCAGTGCCTGACCAGCGACCTGTTCAAGGACTTCCCCACGCTCAAGTTCCTGATCCCCCATGGCGGCGGCGCCGTGCCCTACCACTGGGGCCGTTTCCGCGGCCTGGCGCAGGAGCTCAAGAAGCCGCTGCTGGACGAGCACCTGCTCAACAACATCTTCTTCGACACCTGCGTCTACCACCAGCCCGGCATCGACCTGCTGACCAAGGTGATCCCCGTCAAGAACATCCTGTTCGCCAGCGAGATGATCGGCGCCGTGCGCGGCATCGACCCGACCACGGGCCACTACTACGACGACACCAAGCGCTACATCGAGGCCACGGCCAATCTCACCGAAGAGGAGCGCTACCAGGTCTACGAGGGCAACGCGCGCCGCGTGTTCCCGCGCATGGACGCCGCCCTCAAGCAAAAGGGCCTGTAAGCAGGCCGCCACCACAGATCCAAGGAGAACACCATGTACGAACTCGGTGTGGTTTACCGCAACATCCAGCGCGCCGACCGCGCAGCCGCCGATGGCCTGGCCGCCCTGGGCTCGGCCACCGTCCACGAGGCCATGGGCCGCGTGGGCCTGCTCAAGCCCTATATGCGTCCCATCTATGCGGGCCAGCAGGTCTCGGGCACGGCCGTCACCGTGCTGCTGCAGCCCGGCGACAACTGGATGATGCATGTGGCCGCAGAGCAGATCCAGCCCGGCGACATCGTGGTCGCGGCCGTGACCTCGGAATGCACGGACGGCTACTTCGGCGACCTGCTGGCCACCAGCTTTCAGGCGCGCGGCGCACGGGCGCTGATCATCGATGCCGGCGTGCGCGACGTGAAGACGCTGCAGGAAATGAACTTCCCCGTGTGGAGCCGCGCCATCTCCTCCAAGGGCACGATCAAGGCCACGCTGGGCTCGGTCAACATCCCGGTGGTCTGCGCAGGCATGTGGGTCACGCCCGGCGACGTGATCGTGGCCGATGATGACGGCGTGGTCTGCGTGCCCGCCGCCAAGGCCGCCGCCACGCTGCAAGCCGCGCAAAAGCGCGAAAGCTTCGAGGGCGAGAAGCGCGCCAAGCTGGCTTCCGGCGTGCTGGGCCTGGACATGTACAAGATGCGCGAGCCCCTGGAAAAGGCCGGCTTGCGCTATATCGATTGAGGAGGAGAAGCGCATGAGCAATTTCGAGAAGACCCCCGGCTGGCTGGACTGGTACGCCGGCCCCTCCAAGCCGAAGTTCCAGGTGCCCGCAGGCGCCGTGGATGCCCACTGCCACGTCTTCGGCCCCGGCGATGAATTCCCCTTCGCGCCCGAGCGCAAGTACACGCCCTGCGACGCCAGCAAGCAGCAGCTGTTCGCGCTGCGCGACCACCTGGGCTTTGCGCGCAACGTCATCGTGCAGGCCACCTGCCACGGCGCCGACAACCGCGCCATGGTCGATGCCTGCAAGGCCGCCAACGGCAAGGCGCGCGGCGTGGCCACGGTGCGCCGCAGCGTGACCGATGAGGAACTGCAGGAGCTGCACGCCGCCGGCGTGCGCGGCGTGCGCTTCAACTTCGTCAAGCGCCTGGTGGACTTCACGCCCAAGGACGAGCTGCTGGAGATCGCGGGCCGCATCGCCAAGCTCGGCTGGCACGTGGTCATCTACTTCGAGGCCGTGGACCTGCCCGAGCTGTGGGACTTCTTCACCAGCCTGCCCACCACCGTGGTTGTGGACCACATGGGCCGCCCCGATGTGAACAAGCCCGTGGACGGCCCCGAGTTCGAGCTGTTCCTCAGGTTCATGCGCGAGCACCAGAACGTCTGGAGCAAGGTCAGCTGCCCAGAGCGCCTGTCCGTCACCGGCCCCAAGGCGCTGGACGGCGAGCAAAATGCCTACCGTGACGTGGTGCCCTTCGCCCGCCGCGTGGTCGAGGAGTTCCCCGACCGCGTGCTGTGGGGAACCGACTGGCCCCACCCCAACCTCAAGGACCACATGCCCGATGACGGCCTGCTGGTCGACTTCATCCCGCACATCGCCCCCACGGCCGAACTGCAGCGCAAGCTGCTGGTGGACAACCCCATGCGCCTTTACTGGCCCGAAGAGGCCTGAAGGCAACCATGTCCGGCCTGGGTGCCGGACATATTCAAGGAGATATCCATGGCATTGGACAAACCCTATCTGGACGTGCCCGGCACCATCATTTTTGATGCCGAGCAGTCCCGCAAAGGCTACTGGCTCAACCAGTTCTGCATGTCGCTGATGAAGGCCGAGAACCGCGAGCGCTTCAAGGCCGACGAACGTGCCTACCTGGACGAATGGGCCATGAGCGAGGAACAGAAGCAGGCCGTGCTGGCCCGCGACCTCAACTGGTGCATGCGCACGGGCGGCAACATCTACTTCCTGGCCAAGATCGGCGCCACGGACGGCAAGAGCTTCCAGCAGATGGCAGGCTCCATGACCGGCATGTCCGAAGAGGAATACCGCAACATGATGGTGGGCGGAGGCCGTTCGGCCGAAGGCAACCGCCGCGTGGGCGAGGAGGGCGATGCCCAGGCCCACCGCCAGCCGCAGGGCCTGGCCGGCGCAGCGAACAAGAACAAGGAAGGCAACTGACATGGCGCGCATCACCGCATCCGTCTACACCTCGCATGTGCCCGCCATCGGCGCGGCCATGGACCTGGGCAAGGCAGACGAGCCCTATTGGCAGCCTTTGTTCAAGGGCTTCGAGCACTCGCGCCAATGGCTCAAGGACAACAAGCCCGACGTGATTTTCCTGGTCTACAACGACCACGCGACCGCGTTCAGCCTGGACTTCATCCCGACGTTTGCCATCGGCACGGCCGCTGAATACCAGCCCGCCGACGAAGGCTGGGGCCCGCGCCCCGTGCCCAAGGTTGTCGGTCATCCCGAGCTTTCCAGCCACATCGCGCAGTCGGTGATCCAGCAGGACTTCGACCTGACCATCGTCAACAAGATGGACGTGGACCACGGCCTGACCGTGCCGCTGTCGCTGATGTGCGGCCAGCAGGACGCTCGAACGGGCGCCTGGCCCTGCCCGGTGATTCCGTTTGCCGTCAACGTGGTGCAGTACCCCGTGCCGTCGGGCCAGCGCTGCTTCAACCTGGGCCGTGCCATCCGCCGCGCCGTGGAAAGCTTCGACGAAGACCTGAACGTGCAGATCTGGGGCACGGGCGGCATGAGCCACCAGCTGCAGGGCGCGCGTGCGGGCCTGATCAACAAGGAGTGGGACAACCGCTTCCTGGACCTGCTGATCGAGAATCCGGCCGGCCTGGCGAAGATGCCGCATATCGACTACGTGCGCGAGGCTGGCTCCGAAGGCATCGAGCTGGTGATGTGGCTGATCGCGCGCGGTGCCATGGCCGATGTGGATGGCCCCGCGCCGCTGCCCAAGGTCAACCACCGCTTCTACCATGTGCCCGCGTCCAATACGGCCGTGGGACATCTCATCCTGGAGAACGGCTGAGGCCCCCACGTTCATCACTGCGTGTATTCACTGCCCCCCGAGGGGGCCTTCGCCTCCTTGAGGCGGCTCTACGGAGACTCATATGAGCAACAAGACCATCAAAGTCGCCCTGGCGGGCGCCGGTGCCTTCGGCATCAAGCACCTGGACGGCATCAAGAACATCGACGGCGTTGAAGTCGTCTCCCTGGTGGGCCGCGAGCTGGCCAAGACCCAGGAAGTGGCCGACAAGTACGGCATCCAACATGTGACCACCGAGCTGGCCGACAGCCTGGCCCTGCCCGAGGTGGACGCCGTGATCCTGTGCACGCCCACGCAGATGCATGCCGCCCAGGCCATCGAATGCCTGAAGGCCGGCAAGCATGTGCAGGTGGAGATCCCGCTGGCCGACAGCCTCAAGGACGCCCAGGCCGTGGCCGATCTGCAAAAGCAGACCGGCCTGGTGGCCATGTGCGGCCATACGCGCCGCTTCAACCCCAGCCACCAGTGGGTGCACAAGAAGATCGCGGCCGGCGAGTTCAACATCCAGCAGATGGATGTGCAGACCTATTTCTTCCGCCGCACCAACATGAACGCGCTGGGCCAGGCCCGCAGCTGGACCGATCACCTGCTGTGGCACCACGCCGCCCACACCGTGGACCTGTTCGCCTACCAGGCCGGCAGCCCCATCGTGAAGGCCAACGCCGTGCAAGGCCCCATCCATCCGGAGCTGGGCATTGCCATGGACATGAGCATCCAGCTCAAGGCCGCCAATGGCGCCATCTGCACGCTGAGCCTGTCCTTCAACAACGACGGCCCGCTGGGCACCTTCTTCCGCTACATCGGCGACACCGGCACCTACATCGCGCGCTATGACGATCTGGTCAACGGCAAGGAGGAGAAGATCGACGTTTCCAAGGTCGATGTGTCCATGAACGGCATCGAGCTGCAGGACCGCGAGTTCTTCGCCGCCATCCGCGAAGGCCGCGACCCCAATTCCAGCGTGGCCCAGGTGCTGCCCTGCTATCAGGTCCTGCACGACCTCGAGCAGCAACTGCAGGCCTGACCCGCCCGGCGAGCCGTCGCAGCGCACCATGTTTCCATCCGGAGTACCGCAATGACCGATTCCTCCTCCAGTAGCCGGGAAGACGTGCCCGAGGCGTCCAATCGCCTCGGGATCGACGGCATAGAGTTCATCGAGTACACGACCAGCCAGCCCCAGGCCCTGGGCCAGGTGCTGGAGGGGCTGGGTTTTCGCCCCGTGGCGCGGCACCGCTCGCGCGAGGTGACGCTGTACCGGCAGGGGGACATGAACCTGGTGGTCAATGCGGGCGCTGCCGATGCGCTGGCCAATGCCGCCTCGGACGGGCAGCCCGTCATCTCGGCCGTGGCGCTGCGCGTGCAGGATGCCCTGCAGGCGCATACGCGCTGCATCGAACTGGGAGCCTGGGCGGCGCCCAGCCAGGCCCAGGCGATGGAGCTGCACATCCCGGCCATCCACGGCCCGGGTGGCAGCCGCTTCTACTTTGTCGATCGATGGCAGGAGTTCTCCATCTATGACATCGATTTCAAGCCCATCGCCGGGGCCGATCCCCATCCACTGGCGCTGGCCGGCCTGGGCTATTTCGGCGTGGTCCAGTACATAGGGCGTGGCCGCAGCGCCGACTGGATCACCTACTTCGAGCGCATGTTCGACTTCCACCTGCTGCCCGACGCGCAGCGCTTCGGCATCCTGCCCAAGGGCAAGCTCATGCGCAGCCCCTGCAAGCGCTTCCTGTGGCAGCTCATCGAGCCCGACCCGGGCCTGGAGTGGGACGACATGCCCGAGCGCCTGCAGCGCATCGGCCTGGGCACCACCGACGTGCCTGGCGCCGTGCAGGCGCTGCGCCAGCGCGGCGTGGAGTTCGTGGAATCGAGCCGCCTGCACCCCGATGACCGCGGCGCGCTCACGCGCAACGCCATGGGCACCGTGGTGTTCGAGCTGGTGCACCGCGACGCCTAGCGCAAAGCCTGGCGCGCCGCCGTCCGATTCAACCGCCGATACACACAACGATCCTGGAGGGCAACATGGGCTTGCTGGACAGCTATGGCATGGACACCATCACTCTGAATGGCTCGCTGGAGGCCAAGCTCGACGCCATCCGGCGCGCGGGCTTCACCCAGGTCATGCTCAGTGCGCGCGACCTGGCCGGCCACCCCGGCGGCGTCAAGGCGGCAGCGGCGGCCGTGCGCGCCAGCGGCCTGCGGCCCACGGGCTTTCAGGTGCTGCGCGACTTCGAGGGCCTGTCCGACCACCTGCACCACTACAAGGTGGACATCGCCAAATCCATGCTGGAGATGTGCGCCGAGATCGGCAGCCCCGTGCTGCTGGCCTGCTCGTCCACCTCGCGCCATGCCACGGGCGATCTCGACGTGATTGCGCGCGACCTGCGCAAGCTGGCCATGCTGGGCATTCCGCTGGGCGTGAAGATCGCCTACGAGGGCCTGTCCTGGGGCCGCTCCGTCAATGAGTTCACCACCAGCTGGGACGTGGTCTGCCGTGCCGACACGTCCAACCTGGGCATCGGGCTGGACTCCTTCCACATCCTGGCCGCCAAGACGCCGCTGGATGCGCTGGAGCTGATCGACCGCGACAAGATCTTCCTGGTGCAGCTGTCCGACTTCATGTGGCACGACGCTCCCACCTTCGAAGAGCGCATGACCACGGCGCGCACCTTCCGCGTGTTCCCGGGCGAGGGCGTGCACAGCGAGCGCCTGGCCGATCTGGTGCTGCGCCTGGACCGCCTGGGCTACCGGGGTGACTACAGCTTCGAGGTCTTCAACGACGACTACCAGCAACTGCCGCTGGACACCGTGGCCGAGCGTGCGCGCCGCAGCGCCCTGTGGCTCAACGACGACGTGCTGCACCGGCCCGTGCCGCTGCCGGCCTGGGCGCGCACGGGCGTGAGGGGCACGTCGGTTTGACGGCAAAATGGGCCTTCGACATTGCAAGGGAGCGCTGGCCGCTCCCTTGCTTCTTTTCCCTGTGAGAAAACCATGACCAACCTGTCCACACGCCACCTGGGTCCCTTCTCCGTCAGCGCCGTCGGCCTGGGCTGCATGAACCTCAGCCACGCCTATGGCCATCCGCCGTCGCCCGAGCAGGGCAAGGCCGTGCTGCATGCGGCGCTGGACGCCGGTGTCACCCTGTTCGACACGGCGGCGCTGTATGGCTTCGGCGCCAACGAATCCCTGGTCGGCCCCGTGCTCAAGTCCCACCGCAACCACATCACCCTGGCCAGCAAATGCGGCATGGCCGGCGTGCGCGGCGACGACGGCGTGGTGCGCCGCGTGATCGACGGCCACCCCAAGACCCTGCGCCGCAATTGCGAAGACAGCCTGCAGCGCCTGGGCACCGATGTCATCGATCTCTACTACCTGCACCGCTGGGACCGCCGCGTGCCCATCGAGGAATCGGTGGGCGAGATGTCGCGCCTGGTGGAAGAGGGCAAGGTGCGCGCCCTGGGCCTGTCCGAGATCGGCGCCGACGCGCTGCGCCGCGCCCATGCCACCTTCCCCATCGCCGCGCTGCAAAGCGAGTATTCGCTGTGGTCGCGCAATGCCGAACTGGGCACGCTGCAGGCCTGCAAGGAACTGGGCATTGCCTACGTGGCCTTCAGCCCGCTGGGCCGCGCCTTCCTCACGGGCAAGCTCCAGGAGGTCGAGGGCCTGGTCAAGGGCGATATCCGCGCCGCCATGCCGCGCTTCGCGCCCGAGGCCTATGCGAAGAACCTGCAGCTGCTCGCGCCCATGCAGTCGATTGCCGAGCGCGCCGAATGCACGCTGGCCGAGCTGGCCATCGCCTGGGTGCTGCACCAGGGCGAGCATGTGATTGCCCTGCCGGGCACCACCAGCGTGGACCATCTGCACGAAGACCTGCGCGGCGGCGCCGTGCGCCTGGACGCGGCCCTGCTGGCCGAACTGGACGACCTCTTCAAGCCCGAGCGCATCCAGGGCGACCGCTATGCCGTGGCCTCGCAGCGCGAGGTGGATACGGAAAAGTACGCGTTCGAGACGGTCTGAACACGCCGCAGGCCGCTCATGGCATGGATGCGGCCAGGTCGAATGGCGCCGTGGGCGTGCCCTGGTGGAAGCGCATCTGCCAGCCCCGGGCCGTGCGCAGCCAGACCGAGGAGCGCAGCGTATGCCGGCCGGCCGTTCCATCCTCGGCCACGCTGGCCGAGCGGTAGGTCAGCAGCGCGCTGTCCGGTCCCAGGCGCGCCAGCGCAAAGCCGCCTGACACCAGCCGGGCAGGGGCCTGTGCTGGCAAGGCGGCCACCAGGCTGTCCACGGTGGCGGCCCGGTCGTGCACGCCGCCCGATCGGCCGAATTCCAGGAAGTCTTCATGCAGCAGCGCCTGCAGCTGGCCTGCGTCCGATCGCACCTGCGGATCGTGCAGCTGCGTTTCCAGTGCTTGTAGATGTTGGAGCAGATGGATCTCGTCTTGGCTCATGGCTTGAGTAGTAGGCGGATTAGTGCTGATAGCAACTGTCCGCTGCCATGGTTGATCTGCATTGTGCATGCAGTAGCACGGTCTAAGGAATTTCCGAGGCCTATTCCAATTCCATTTGCGTATTCCATCAGCGTCGGAAAGCCTCCCTGGTTGTTGCGTCATCCTCCGCACGATGCATTAGTTATGGAATTTTTGCAAAGAATAGGACCTGTCTTATATACATTTTGTTAAATAGCGTACTACCGCCTTTTCATGGGGCATTCGTGCTATTAAATGAATGGCAAAAGAAATTATAGTTTCAATAGAAACATATTTTTTATATATATTTGGATGTTAATGATAACTATTCTTATGTAGCATGGGCTTGCCAAATTTCTGGCGATCTTTTAGGAGTTTATGCTGTGATTAAAGAAATTTCTGCGGCAGGTCTAATGCTTCTGGCGGCTCAGGCGCATGCTATTTATAAAAATCAACCGGCAGACCGGCTTATTAACAAGGATTACCCCGTAGAGCAGCTATCAAAGACAGTGCATTCGGATGTAAAGCAGGTTGCGTCTGTCAGCTGTCAAACATGGATGGCATTTCTGCCGGCGTACTTACAAGGAAATGACACTTATGTTGAAATTCATCGCTTGGAAGGATTAGGTCGAGGCTTTCAGTGCAACTAACTTTTGATGTTTGAGGGAGGGGTGAGAGAAATCTCACCCTTGGGCGCATGAAATTTCTTGAAAATATATTTGAATCAAACGCGAATGAAAAAATCTCTGGAAGATTGATTTCCATAAATGGAAATTATGTGGGGCTGATAATACCCTCGTTGGTGTGGGGTGAAAATCAAAATGGGGATTATTCTTTTGTTGGCCCAGCTGGTTTGGTAAATAACGTGAAACCAGAATCCAGTGATTTAATGAAGTCCCTGGTTTCAGTCGGTGCCATAATTTTCGGAGAACACAATGAAGTGCTTTGTGCCGATAGAATTTTGAACGAATCAAGGAGGAGTAGAACGGCGTCTTATGTTATGGCAAATAGCGCAAACTGCGGTGAATTTCTGCAGAAGATGTCGAACATCAAGAATGGTTCGGTATTGGTCGTTGGTTGCGGTGGAATAGGGTCTTTGGTTGCCATGAATCTGGCTGGAGCCGGTATTGGTCATTTGTATTTGGTTGATGACGACCTTGTAGAGAATAGCAACTTAAATAGACAATTATTCTGGACGCTTGAGGATGTTGGAAAAAATAAAGTTGAGGTTCTAGAGAGGGAGATAGGGAAGAGATTTCCTGACGTTGAATGTACGGTGCAATTATCATCTTTATCAAATGGAGCTATTGAAGAGATGGCTGCAGGGTTCTCAGATATTGCGATAACTGCCGATGAGCCACTGGGTATTGGTCGCAACCTGAAAAATGGCTGCGCAGAGAAGGTGGTATCCAGTGGGTATTTTCATGGTTACTCAAGACTGGAGGTGGGGTCCAAAGATCTCTCGCAAGATTTTATTCAATGGCATCGTGGTCCAGAATTCATTGGTCCTAGTTTTGGTCCTTCCAATACCGAAATTGCTGGAATTATGTCGTCTTTCATTATTCAAAGAGTTTGCGGGATTATTAAGAGCCGCAATGATGGTTTTTCCATGCAATGGGATGCTAAGATTTTTCCAAGGAGGTATTGCTAAATGTGCATATTCTGCAAGATCGTGGATGGCATTGCACCAGCCCACAAGATATGGGAAGACGATAAGTACATGGCGATACTCTCCATTTTCCCCAATACCGATGGATTTACCGTGGTATTCCCAAAGATCCATATGCCAAGCTATGCATTTGCACTTGAAGATGCCGAGTTGATAGGATTGACGCTTGCGGCGAGGAAGGTGGCACTGCTCTTGGATCGGGCATTTGACGATGTCGGGCGTAATGGAATGATATTTGAAGGGTACGGAGTCGACCATGTCCATGCCAAGCTATTCCCGATGCATGGAACCAGCAAGACGCAACCCTGGCAGAAAATATCATCAAACGTCAAAAAGTTCTTTGATAAATATGAGGGCTATATATCCTCCCACGACCACCAAAGAGCCGATGAAGGGCATTTGAAAAGAATGGCCGAGAAGATTGGCGCAATGGAAAAGACAGATCGCCATGGTGAGAGGGACCAAGTTTGAAGAATGCGGCACTCTTGCGGAATTGTCGGGCCGGCTGCCCCCTGCATTCGATCAAATCAAATCCCGCATCGCCTGCGCCGTCTCGCGCAGCATGGGCAGCACGCGGGCCACGGCGTCCTTGCCGGTTTCGCGACCCATGGGCATGGTGATGTTGAGGGCGCCGGCCAGCGCGCCGTGGCGGTCACGCAGCGGCACGGCAATGCCGCGCGAGTCCAGGTTCAGCTGCTGCTCGCACAGCGCCCAGTCCTGGGTGCGGATCAGGGCCAGCTCGCGGCGCATTTCGGCGGGGCAGGTGATGGTGTGCGAGGTGAAGACCGTCAGCGCGCGGTTGTCCAGCCAGTGCTCCAGCTCGGCGTCGCTGCGCATGGACAGCATCAGCATGCCGGCCGCCGTGACCTGGGCCGGCACGCGCGCGCCCAGCACGTAGCCGGTGTTCATGTTGCGGTTGGGGCCGTTGCGTGCGATGTAGACCACCTCGTCGTCGTCCAGCACCGCCAGGTAGGCGGTTTCATGGGTGCCGGCCGCCACGCGCTGCAGGAACGGCTGGACGATGCGCGGCAGCCGCGCCGACTCCAGGTACGACTGCCCCAGCCGCAGCACGCGCGGCGTGAGCCAGAACAGCTTGCCGTCCCCCGCCACGTAGCCCATGTGCTGCAGCGTCAGCAGATAGCGCCGCGCGGCGGTGCGCGTCATGCCCGTGCGCTGGCCGGCCTCGGCCGCCGTCATGCGCGGGTGGGCGTCGTCAAAGGCTTCGATGATCGATACGCCGCGTTCCAGTCCGGCAATCCAGTCGCGCTGGGCGAGGGTGGAAGGTGTTGTCATGACGGTTTTGATTTTTCCGTATTAACCCTGGGTGCGTGCGATTATCGAACAGCGCGGTGCGATCAGCGCACATGCCCCTGGAAATTGGCTTGGGCAGATTCATAGGCGGGAACTACATTTTTTACATCCCGCTGGCCTGGCCGCAAGCATCCATCACTTGCCGCAGCGGGGATCTTTTGCCTGGAGGAGACAACACATGAGCGCAACACCGGTACATACGCAGTCAACGCAGCACCAACCCAGGAAGGCCGCAACCAGCGGCTGGATAGGCTCGGCCCTGGAGTACTACGATTTCTTCATCTACGCCACGGCTGCGGCGCTGATCTTTCCGCAGATCTTCTTTCCGCAGGGTGATCCGGCGATTGCCATCATCGCCTCGCTGGCCACCTATGGCGTGGGCTATGTGGCGCGGCCCATCGGCGCCTTCGTGCTGGGCCACCTGGGCGATACGCACGGGCGCAAGCAGGTGCTGGTGTGGTGCATGTTCCTGATGGGCTTTTCCACCATCGCCGTGGGGCTGCTGCCCACCTATGACCAGGTCGGCCTGTGGGCACCGGCGCTGCTGGTGCTGATGCGGCTGATCCAGGGCTTTGCGGTGGCCGGCGAGATCTCGGGCGCCAGCTCGATGATCCTGGAGCATGCCCCGTTCGGGCGGCGCGGCTTTTTCGCCAGCTTCACGCTGCAGGGCGTGCAGGCCGGCCAGATCCTGGCAGCGGCCGTGTTCCTGCCGCTGGCGCACTACATGCCCACCGAGCAGTTCAACAGCTGGGGCTGGCGCATTCCCTTCATCCTGAGCTTCGTGGTCATCATCGCGGGCTGGATCATCCGCCGCGAGGTCAACGAGACCCCGGCCTTCACCGCCGCAGGCCGCAGCGAGGCGCGTCCGCGTTCGCCCGTGGTCGAGGCCTTCCGCCACCATTCGCCCGACATGCTGCGCGTGGTCTGCATGGCGCTGATGAACGTGATCCCCGTGGTGGCCACCATCTTCGGTGCCGCCTATGCGGTGCAGCCCGCCTACGGCATCGGCTTCGCCAAGGACATGTACCTGTGGATTCCCGTGGTGGGCAACATCGTCGCGGTGCTGGTGATTCCCATGGTGGGCAACCTGTCCGACCGCATCGGCCGGCGCCCGCCCATCATCTTCGGCGCGCTGCTGTCCGGGCTGCTGGCCATCGGCTACCTCTACGCCATCAGCACGCGCAACATGCCGCTGGCCTTCGCCATGTCCATCCTGATGTGGGGCGTGGTCTACCAGGGCTACAACGCGGTGTTCCCCAGCTTCTACCCCGAGCTGTTCCCGACCCGCACACGCGTCTCGGCCATGGCCATCTCGCAGAACGTGGGCACGGCCATCACCGCCATGCTGCCCGCGCTGTTCACGGCCGTGGCGCCTCCGGGATCCCAGAACATCTGGCTGACGGTGGGGCTGATCGCTTTCGGCATCACCGTGGTGGCAGCCCTGGCCGCCTGGAGCGCCCGCGAGACGTACCGCGTGCGCATGGAGGATCTGGGCGAGGCCGGTGCTCAGCCTGTGGACGCCGCCGAGTACGAGCGCCTGCGCACCCAGGCACTGTCCCAGTCCGGCCGCTGAATTTCACACGCCACATTCCGCCAACCCAAGCATCCGAAAGCCCAGGGAATGATTTCCGGAAAAACCACCCTCATCGCGCACATCGGCGATCCCACCGAGACCTTCAAGTCGCCCATGATCTACAACCCGTGGTTCGACGGCCGGGGCATAGACGCCTGCGTCGTGCCCATGGGCGTGAAGGCGGCGCATTTCGCGCCGGACTTCGCGGCCATCATGCGTTTCACCAACCTGCGCGGCGCGCTGATCACCATGCCGCACAAGGTGTCCGTGGTGGACCTGGTGCACGAGGTCACGCCCGCCGTGCACATTGCAGGCGCCTGCAATGCCGTGCTGCGGCGCGAGGACGGCTCGCTGCTGGGCGACCAGTTCGACGGCGCGGGCTTTGTGCGCGGCGTGCTGCGCAAGGGGCGGCAGCTGCAGGGCGCGCGGGTGCTGATTTCCGGGGCGGGTGGCGTAGGGTCGGCGATTGCCGCCTCGCTGGCGGCAGCCGGCGTGGGCGAGCTGATGCTGTTCGACACGCGTGATGAGAGCGCGCAGGCCCTGGCAGGACGGCTCGCTGCCTACTACCCGAGGATGAAGGTGGGCACGGGCTCCAGGGACCCGCAGGGCTTTGACGTGGTCGTCAACGCCACGCCGCTGGGCATGAAGGCCGATGACCCGCTGCCTTTCGATGTGCAGCGCATCGCGCCCACCACCTTTGTGGGCGAGGTGGTGATGAAGTCCGAGTTCACGCCCCTGCTGCGCGCCGTGCGCGACAAGGGCTGCGACTTCCAGGTGGGCACGGACATGCTGTTCGAGATGATTCCCGCCTACCTCGAATTCTTCGGCTTCGGCAGCGCCACGCCCGACGAGCTGCGCGCCACCGCCCACATCTCCTACTGATCCAGCCGACAGACAACCGGCCCTGAATGCGTCCAGGGCAGGGCGCAGCCACGCCCGAAAAAGCATTTTCCACAGAGAAGGAGACAAGACCATGCAACAGCAAATGCACCAGACACCGCGAGTGCCGCAGCGCGGGGCCCTTCGCATCCTGGCCCTCGCCACCGTGCTGGGCGCCTGGGGCGCGGGTGCCCACGCCCAGTCCTCGGTCACCATCTACGGCAGCGTGGACCAGTACGTCAACCACATGCGCAGCAGCTCGGGCGCATCCATGACCACGCTGGAGGATGGCGCCCTGCTGCGCAGCCGCCTGGGCTTTCGCGGGCAGGAAGACCTGGGTGGTGGCCTGTACGCGAAGTTCCAGCTGGAGATGGGCATCAACGCCGACAACGGCACGCAGGCCGACAGCACGCGCGGCTTCGACCGCCAAAGCTGGGTGGGCCTGGGCGGCGGCTGGGGCGAGGTGCGGCTGGGCCGGCAGAACACCGTGATCTTCGGGCGCGGCGACTACATCGACTTCACCTCGCGCACGTTGGGATCGATGGTCAACAACTTCGGCGTGCCCTCGCGCTTCGACAACGACATCTCCTACACCTCGCCGCGCGTGGCCGGCTTCCTGTTCGAGGCCCACTACGCCATGGCCGAGACCGGTGCTCCAGCGCGCCAGGCCATCTACCAGCTGGGCCTGGACTACCTGAACGGCCCCTACCGCGTGGGCTATGCAGGCCTGTATGCGCGTGCGCCGCAGAACGCGGCCTATACCGACGCGGTCCGCTACGACAACCTCTACGCCAACTACGACTACGGCAAGGGCAAGGTCCAGCTGGCCTTTGTGCGGTCCAACAACAGCACGGCAGGCTCGGCGGGCAACAACACGGGCACGGTGCTGGGCAATGTGGGCGGGCTGGTTGCGGGCACGAATGCCGATGTGCGCCGCTTCTACCGCGTCTGGCAGCTGTCGGCCGACTACCGCGTGACGCCGCAGCTGCGCGTGGGCGCACTGTGGGGCCGCATACAGGATGGATCGGACAGCGGGCGCGGCGCATCGGGCGGCGCGGTCGCGGCCTACTACGACCTGTCCAAGCGCACCATGCTCTACGCGGTGGCCGAGCAGTTAAAGAACGACCGCAATGCGGGCTTCCGGCTGGCGGCCTCGGGCGGCATGAAGCCCAACTTCACATCGGCCGACGACGTCAACGGCCGCACCATCAAGGGCGTGCAGCTGGGCGTGCTGCACCGCTTCTGAGGGGCATGCCATGGCACAGCTGCACCCGCTTCGCATTGCCGTGGCCGGCGCCGGCGCGATCGGCCAGGCGCATATCGCCGCCATCGGGGCCCAGGCGGATTGCCGCCTGTCCGCCATCGTGGACCCGGCGCCCGCAGCCCGGGAGCTTGCCCAAAGGGCCGGAGTGCCGCTGTGGCCCGACCTGGGCGAGCTGATCGCCCATGACCGGCCCGACGCCGTGGTGCTGGCCACGCCCAACCGCCTGCATGCCCCGCAGGCGGCGCAGTGCATGCATGCGCGCCTGCCCATCCTGCTGGAAAAGCCCGTCGCCTCCACCGTGGCCGAGGCGCAGCGCCTGGCCGCGCTGGCCGAGCGCAGCGGCGCCCGCGTGCTGGTGGGCCACCACCGCGCCCACAGCCCGATCATGGCGCGGGCCGCAGCCCTCATCGCCCAGGGGCGGCTGGGCCGCCTGGTGGCCGTGACCGGCGCGGCCCTGTTCTACAAGCCGGACGCCTATTTCGAGGAAGGCCCCTGGCGCCGCGAGGCCGGGGGCGGCCCCATCCTGCTCAACATGATCCACGAGGTCCACAACCTGCGCATGCTGTGCGGCGACATCGTGGCCGTGCAGGCCTTCGCCTCGCATGCCACGCGCGGTTTTGCCGTGGAAGACACGGTGGCCATCAACCTGCGCTTTGCCAGCGGCGCGCTGGGCAGCTTTGTGCTTTCGGACACGGCCGCCAGCGCGCGCAGCTGGGAGCAGACCTCGCAGGAAAACAAGGCCTATGCCAGCTATGAGGACGAAGACTGCTACCTGGTGGCGGGCACCTTCGGCTCGCTGGCCATACCGAGCATGCGGCTGAAGACCTATGCATCGGCCGGGCAGCGCTCCTGGAATGAGCCCTTCGACCTGGATGTGGCCGCCGTGGAGCGCGAAGACCCGCTGGTGCGCCAGATGGCGCATTTCGCGCAGGTGGCGCGCGGCCTGGCGCAGCCCCTGGTCAGCGTGCACGACGGCCTGCGCAACCTGCAGATCACCGAGGCCATTGCAGAGGCTGCCCGCATGGGCGCCGCCATCGACACCACGGCGTGACCCGGACACCACCGGCGCGCCATCCTCCATCCATGACATCAAGCCACGGAGCCTCCATGAAAAAGATCCTGATGCTGCACGGCATCAACCACAACATGTTTGGCCAGCGCGACCCTGCCCAATACGGCACGGTCACGCTGGCCGAGATCGACGCCTCGCTGCGCAGCCTGGGCAGCCAGCTGGGCTGCGAGGTGGACAGCTTCCAGACCAATTGCGAAGGCGCCATGTGCGATCGCATCCACCAGGGCTTTCGGGACGGCGTCGATGGCGTGCTCATCAACGCCGGCGCCTGGACGCACTACAGCTACGGCATCCGCGACGCGCTGGCCATGCTCACCGTGCCCGTGGTGGAGATCCACATGAGCAACATCCATGCGCGCGAGCCCTTCCGCCACCACTCGGTCTTTGCCGACATCGCCCGGGGCCAGATCTGCGGCTTCGGCGCGGACAGCTATCTGCTGGGCCTGCGGGCCGTGCTGTCCGCCGTCGCATAGGATGCATGGCGCGCAACTGGCCATGTATCGTCCTTCGAACTCCCTCGCTCGACGCGCTGCATGCCGTGACCAGGCTTCATTGAGATGAACTTCGCCGATCCCGGCCCGCGCCGCTCCGTTTCCTTTCTTCTGCTGCTGCCGCTGCTGCTGGCCGCGCAGCCGGTCGCCACCGATGGCTATCTGCCGGCGTTGCCCGAGATCGCGCGCGACCTGGGCTCGGCCAGCAGCAGCCTGACCGTGTTCATGCTGGCCTTCGGTGTCGCCCAGCTGGTGTGCGGACCGCTGGCCGACCGCTTCGGGCGCCGGCCCGTTCTGCTGACGGGTCTGGCCTGCTACACGGCAGCGGCGGCAGGCTGTGCGCTGGCGGGCAGCGCGGACGCACTGGTGGCCTGGCGCGCCGTGCAGGGCGCGGCCATGGCGGCCATCCTGGTGTGCGCACGGGCTGCGGTGCGCGACCTGTATCCGGCCCATGAAGGGCCGCGCATCATGGCCCGCGGCCTGATGGGCCTGGGGCTGGTGGCCCTGGTGGCGCCGATTGCCGGTGCATGGGCAGTCCAGGCCACCGGCTGGCGCTGGGTGCTGGTGGCGATGGGCGTCTACTCGCTGGCTTTGCTGGCACTGTGCTGGCGCACTTTCAGCGAGACGCGGCAAGTGCCAGCGGAGTCTGCCCCGGTCATCGCATCCGTACCCGTATCCGTATCCGCTGGCGGTGTGCGCCAGGTGATCGCCGACCCCGGCTTTTGCGCCTGGACGGCACTGGCCGCAGCCACCTACGGCGGCATCTTCTGCTTTTTGTTGCTGTCGCCGATGGTGTACGTCGACCTGTTCGGCCTGTCGCCCGTGCTCTACGGCTGGATTCCAGCGGGCGGCTCGCTGGTCTACATCCTCGGCATCACATGGTGCCGGCGCCTGCTGTCGCGCCACGGGCCGGTGCGCACGGTGCAGCTGGGCGCTTCGCTCAGTCTGCTGGGGCCGTGCATCCAGATCGCCGGCTGCGTGCTGGCGCCGACCTCGCCCTTTCCACTGCTGCTGGGGCACGCGGTGTATGCGCTGGGCCATGGCCTGCACCAGCCTTGCGGCCAGGCGGGCGCGGTGGGTGGCCTGCCGCCGCAGCTGGCTGGGCGGGCCGTGTCGTGTTCGGGCTTCGCGATCATGTGCGTGGCCTTCTGCGCCGGCCAGCTGGCGGCGCAATTTGTCGATCCGACGATGCGCCACGGTGCCTGGCCGATGGTGTTGCCCATGGCGCTGGCAGGCGTTGTGCTGGTCCTCATCGCCTTTGTCTGGCTGCCGTGGCTGTACCGGGTGCAGTCAGCGCAAAGGGTTCAGCCCCGGTCATGACGCTGTTCATGCATCCGCGCGGTATTCCCCCCGATGCTTCATGAACCGGTGGTAGGACATGCGCAGGTGCAGCTGCATCACCTGGCGTGCCAGCTCTCCATCCCTGGCACGTATGGCGATCACCAGGTCGCAGTGGTGGTGCAGGCTTTGCACCAGTTCTTCGGGCGTGTAGATGTAGAACGACCGCTTGATGATAGGCATGTCGATCATCGTCGCCAGCATGGTCTTGAGGCGCGGCGAGCCCGATGCCTCGATCAGCGCGTGGTGAAAATCCCGGTTGGCTGACTGCACCTCGCCAATGCCGTCGTGGCCAGCGGCAATGCCGGCCTCCATGCGCTGGTTGCTGGCCTCCAGCTCATCGGCCAGCCCCTCGCCGCCGCGTGTGGCCGCGAGGAACGAGGCGTACGGCTCCAGCAGCATGCGCAGCTGGAAGGTCTCCTCCACATCCCAATCGCTCCACTCCGACACGCGGATACCCTGGCCCGCGCCATCGGTGGCCAGGCCATCTTCCACCAGGCGGTGCAGCGCATTGCGCACCGGCGTGCGGCTCAGTCCCAGGTCGCGGGCAATGGGCTCCTCCTTGAGCTGTTCGCCGGGTCGGTAGTGGCCGCCGATGAGCCGCTGCCGCAGAACCTCGTACGCCTTGTCTTTCACGTTTTGCACTGTGTTTGCACCAGGTGGGTGGGGATGGTGCGCCGATTCTAGGTGACGACGGAGGGGCTCGCTGTGCTGCGCTCCATTCAGAAAAGTACAAAACAAGTACAAAAATCTGCAGTTCTACGGGAAATCTCTATGAGTGGATAGCAGGTGCGCTCCATAGACTGCGCTCAATGTTTTAAATTTGTACTTTTATGAAGTTCGCAATACTGGGTGGTGGAATGGTCGGCGCCTGCTATATGCAGGCCTTTGTGGAGCAGGGGCACAGCCTGGTGGGCCTGTGCGACCTGCAGCTCAACGCTGCGGTGGCCGACGCCGTGCAGGCCGCTGGCGCGCAGGTGCATACCGCGCCCGGTGCCTGGCTGGCCGAGGCCGACGTGGTGGTGAGCGCCGTGTTCGGCACCGTGGCGCGCAGCCTGTTCGAGGCCTGCCTGCCCCATCTGCGCGATGGCGTGGTCTATGTGGACATGACCACGGCCGACCCGCAGGAGATGCGCGAATGCGGCGAGCTGGCCCGGCGCGTCGCCCAGGGCAGGGCGGTGCACTTCGTGGACGTGGCCATCACCGGCGCGGTCAACCTGGGCGGCAGCAAGACGCCGCTGCTCGTGGCCGGTGGCAAGGCCGGTTTTGTACAGGAATTGTTCTTGCCCCTTGGCGGCTTCGTTCGCGTGGTGGGCGGACAGCCGGGCGATGCCGCCGCGCTCAAGCTCCTGCGCAGCATCTACACCAAGGGGACCGAGGCGCTGGCCGTGGAGTGCCTGGTGACGGCCCAGCAGATGGGCCTGCGCGAGCAGCTGCATGCCGTGCTGCAGGACATCGACGAGACACCGCTGCGCACGCTGATGGAGTCCATGGTGCGCACGCACATCCCGCATTCCGCACGCCGCCGCAACGAGGTGGCCGAGGCCCGGCAGCAGATGGCCCGCAACGGCCTGGCGCCCATCGCCTCGCCCGCCGTCGAGGCGCTGTTCGCCGCCACGGCCCGGGCGCATGCGGCCCAGCCGTTCACCGGCACCTCCACCGACGAGGCCATCGATTGGCTGGGCAGCCACGTGCTCGCCAGCCAAGCCTGATCAACGTACCCCTGCGCCAACCGACACCACCAAAGGAGACATCCGCAATGACGACCCCGACCCGACGCCGCCTGGCCCTCGCCGGCCTGCTGGCACTGACCGCTGCCGCCATGGCCCCGGCCCATGCCCAGGGCACCTATCCGCAGCGGCCCATCAGGTTCATCGTGCCCTTTCCGGCCGGTGGCGGCACCGACAACCTCACGCGGCTGGTCGGCACCAAGCTCACCGAGGCCCATGGTTGGGCCATCGTGGTGGAGAACAAGCCCGGTGCCGGTGGCAACCTGGCTCTGGACCAGGTGGCCAAGGCCCCCGCCGACGGCCTGACCCTGGTGATGGCGCAGACCGACAACGTGGTGCTCAACCCGCTGCTGTACTCCAAGCTCACCTACAACCCCGACAAGGACCTGCGCGCCGTGGCCCTGGTCGCAGCCGGCCCGGCCGTGCTCGTGGTGAATGCCGATTCGCCGTACAAGTCCCTGGACGACATCGTCCAGGCGGCGAAGAAGGACCCCGGGCGCCTGAGCTTTGCCACGCCGGGCACCGGCACCATTTCGCACCTCATCAGCGAGGCCTGGCAGAAAAGCTCGAATGTGAAGTTCACCCACGTGCCGTTTCGCGGCATGGCGCAGGCCATGCCCGACCTGCTGGGCGGGCGCATCGACATGTACATGGGCTCCGTCCCCACGCTGCTGTCGCACATCCAGTCGGGCAAGGTGCGCGCCATCGGCGTGACCACCGCGAGCCGCTCCAAGCTGCTGCCCGACGTGCCGACCTACACCGAATCCGGCATCAAGGGCGTGGAGCTGGCCAGCGTGTGGGGCGTGATGGCCCCGGCCGGCACCTCCGACGCCATCGTCAAGCAGCTCAACGAAGCCATCAACAAGGTGGTGAACGCACCCGACACGGCCAGGAAGATCGCCGACTCCGGCGCCGAACTCATCACCGGCACACCGCAGGACATGGCCAGGCTCTACGCCAGCGACCGCGCACGCCTGGCACCCATCGTCAAGAGCTCTGGCACCACGCTCGATTGAGCGGCACGGCTTTCATTCCATCCACTCTGAGAACCACACCATGATCGGTCTTCAAATTCTGAAGCGGCAACGCGCTGTCAGCCTTGATATTGCCAGGCGCTATCTCGACGTGCCTGTTGCCAACGTCAGCGACTGCATGGCCCGCATGACGGCTGGCGGCGCGCGGCTGCGCCCCATGCACGGCGGCGGGCGCATGGCCGGCCCCGCGTTGACCATCAAGACACGCCCGGGCGACAACCTCATGCTCCACAAGGCACTTCAACTGGCCAGCCCAGGTGACGTGATCGTGGT
The DNA here is from genome assembly GCF_017355445.1 of Delftia sp. SD018. NCBI lineage: Bacteria > Pseudomonadati > Pseudomonadota > Betaproteobacteria > Burkholderiales > Comamonadaceae > Delftia > Delftia sp. SD018. The sequence continues at coordinate 58,650 of NZ_JADDRN010000023.1, read as the reverse complement.
GGATGCGGGCGGCGACCTCACCAACGCACTCATCGGAGAAATCATGGTGGGAGACGCCATGCGTCGCCAGTTGGGCGGCATCGTGATCAATGGCGCGATCCGGGACGCGGCATGGATTCGTGCTGGCAGCTTCCCGGTATTCGCAGCGGGCGTCACGCACCGCGGACCCTACAAGGACGGCCCGGGCGAGATCAATGTGCCGATCGCCATCGATGGCATGGTGATCGAGCCAGGTGACCTCATGATTGGCGATGACGATGGTTTGCTGTGCGTACCGCATGCGCAGGCGCAGGCCCTGCTGGATGCGGCACACGGAAAGCAGGTCGTTGAGGCCAGGATGGTGGCCGACATCGCTGCCGGTACCTACAGCGCGCCATGGATCGACGAGACGCTCAAGCGTCTGGGGTGCCCGATTCAGCCGTAGGGCCGGTGCGGCATCACCCATCCGGCACCCATCCAGCACCCATGGCCCGTCCGCCTCAGGCCTCGGCCAGCGCCTTCAGATGGCTTTCCAGGCCACCCGTGCCGCTGGCCGCGTTCACATGGTCGAAGTAGCCGTACCAGCCGCTGGCCTTGATGCCTGCCAGCAGGGCATCGCGCGCGGCGGTATCGGGAAAGCGCCAGATGCGCATATCCATATGCGGCAGGCTTGTTTGCGATAGCCGGGCTGGCCTTTAGGCTGGCGCGCTTTGACCACGCCATGTCCAGCCCCGTCGCAACTGTCCATTCCGATTCCCGCCCCGGCGCCTTTGCCATTTCATCCCAACCCGCCACGGCGTTGCACCGTGCCACGCCCGCCACGCTGGCGGCCGTGCTGGAGCAACTGTCCCCGGCCCAGGCCCGATGGGCGCGCGCCGCAGGCTTTGATGCGCAGCCGGGCCGCATCCTGCTGTTGCCCGGCATGCAGGCTGAAGTGCAGAGGGAAGGGCAGGGCGAGGGCACTGTCCTCGCTGGCGTGCTGGTCGGCGTGGACCCGGACCAGCCGCTGTGGCAGCTGGCCGGCCTGCCGGCTGCGCTGCCGCCCGGCACCTACACGCTCACCGATGCGGATGAGGCTCAGAGGCCGCATCTGCTCCTGGGCTGGGCATTGGGCGCGTTGCCATCGACCCGCCAGGCGCGGCAGTCGGATGCGGCAACCGCTCCATCACTCGCTCAGTTGGTGGCAAGCCCTGATGAGCAGGCCGCCGTCGCGCCAATGGCCGCAGCCATTGGCGAGGTGCGGCGGCTGGTCAACCTGCCTGCCAACCAGCTGGGTCCCGAACAGCTGGCCCAGGCCGTGGCCGACCTGGCCGCGCGCCATGGCGCGCGCTACCGGCAATGGGTGGGCGACGAATTGCCTGCCGCAGGCTTTGCCCTGGTGCACGCCGTGGGTCGGGCGGCGGCCCAGGCGCCGCGCGTGGCCGAGCTGACCTGGGGCGATGCCGCGCTGCCCCATGTGGTGCTCATCGGCAAGGGCGTGTGCTTTGACTCCGGCGGGCTGGACCTCAAGCCCGCCGCAGGCATGCGCTGGATGAAGAAGGACATGGGCGGCGCCGCGCACGCCCTGGCCCTGGCCGATCTGCTGATGCAGGCGGGCCTGCCCATCCACCTGAAGCTGCTGGTGCCTGCGGTGGAGAACGCCGTGGGTGCCGGTGCGCTGCGGCCCGGCGACATCATCGAGGCCGGAGACGGCCGGCGCGTGGAGATCGAGAACACCGATGCCGAAGGCCGGCTCCTGCTGGCCGATGCGCTGCACCACGCCATTCGCAGCGCGCCCATGCCTCCCGCGCTGCTGATCGACCTGGCCACGCTTACGGGCGCTGCGCGCACGGCGCTGGGGCCGGACCTGCCCGCGCTGTTCAGCAACCATGACGGCTGGGCCGAGGCCCTGCTAGCCCAGGGCCGCGCGCAAGCCGACCCGCTGTGGCGCCTGCCCCTGTGGGCCCCGTACCGCCGCATGCTCCGCTCCGACCAGGCCGACCTGCTCAACGCCGCCAGCACGCCGCAGGGCGGCGCCATCACGGCTGCGCTGTTCCTGGAGAGCTTTGTGCCGCCCGAGCTGCCCTGGCTGCACCTGGACCTGTTCGCCTGGAATCTGGAGGAGCGCCCCGGCCGTCCCAGGGGCGGCGAGGCCCAGGGCCTGCGCGCGCTGTACGCCCTGCTGTCGCAGCACTTTGCATCTGCGCGCAGCGCATTTGCATAGGCGCAATCAGGCTTTGCGGCGGGCTGGTGGCTCCACACAATCGGCCGTCTGGTGCAGCCGGCGCGGCACCCGCCGCCGCCTTCCTGCGATCTTGTTCCGGCTGCCAGGACACTTCATGACCCAAAGACGCTTCCTGCCTCGCCTTTCCCTGCTGCGCACCCACTTGCGCACCCTGCGAACTTCCGCACTGCTTCCCGCTCTGGCCGCAGCCCTGCTGTGCGCATCGCCCGCCCAGGCCGAAACCCTGCGCTGGGCGCGCTCCACCGACGCATCCACGCTGGACCCGCACGCGCTGAACAACGGCCCCAACCACAACCTGCTGCACCAGATCTACGAGCCGCTGATCATCCGCACGGCCGATGGCAAGCTGCTGCCCACCCTGGCCACGTCCTGGGCGCTGACTGCCGACCCCTCGGTCTGGGAGTTCAAGCTGCGCAAGGGCGTGAAGTTTCATGACGGCAGCCTGTTCACGGCCGACGACGTGCTGTTCTCGCTGCGCCGCGCGCGCTCGGCCACCTCGGACATGCGCTCGCTGCTGACCTCGATCACCGACGTGACCAAGGTCGATGCCTTCACCGTGCACATCAGGACCAACGGGCCCAACCCGCTGCTGCCGGCCAGCCTCATCAACATCCAGATCCTGAGCGCCGCCTGGGCCAAGGCCCATGGTGCCGAGCAGCCGCAGAACGCGCTGGCCAAGGAAGAGAACTACGCCACGCGCAACGCCAACGGCACGGGGCCCTATGTCATCGCCTCGCGCGAGCAGGACACGCGCACCGTGCTGCGGCAGTTTCCCGGCTACTGGGGCAAGGGGCTGTTCCCGCTGGAGATCGACGAACTGGTCTACCTGCCCATCAAGTCCCAGGCCACGCGCGTGGCGGCGCTGCTGTCGGGCGAGGTGGACTTCGTGCAGGACCTGCCCATCCAGGACATTGCGCGCCTGAGCGCCGACCCGCGCTTTCGCATCAACCAGGCGGCCGAGAACCGCACCATCTTCCTGGGCCTGAACGTGGGCGCCGCCCCGCTGGCGCATTCCGATGTGAAGGACAAGAACCCCCTGGCCGACCTGCGCGTGCGCCAGGCCTTCCAGCTGGCCATCGACCGGCAGGCCATACAGCGCGCCGTGATGCGCGGCCTGTCCGTGCCCACCAACATCATTGCGCCGCCCTTTGTGCACGGCTACGAGAAATCCTTTGGCGCTGTGGGCAAGGCCGACCTTGTCCAGGCCAGGAAGCTGCTGGCCGACGCCGGCTACCCCAACGGCTTCGGCATCACCCTGCACTGCACGAACGACCGCTACCTGAACGACGAGGCCATCTGCCAGGCCATCGCCGGCTTTTTGGGCCGCATCGGCGTGAAGACCGCCGTGTCGTCCCGGCCGCTGGCCATCCAGACGGCGGCCATCAACAACCAGGAGACGGATTTCTACCTGTACGGCTGGGGCGTGCCCACCTATGACTCGGCCTATGTCTTCGACTACCTGGTGCACACGCGCGGCAAGAATGGCCGGGGCAACACCAATGCCACGCGCTACAGCAATGCCGAGCTGGACAGCCAGATCGTCTCCCTGGCCTCCGAGGGCGATGCGCGCAAGCGCGATGCCACCATCCACTCCATCTGGAGCACGGTGCAAAAGGAGCTGATCTACCTGCCGCTGCACGACCAGATCCAGACCTATGCCATGGTGCGCAAGTTCGACATCCCGGTGAATCCGTCGAACACGCCGTACTTCAAGCTGTTCAAGCAGCCCGGTGCGCGCCAGGCTGCGGTGGCCGGCGCGCAGTAGGCTCAGTGTGTCGCAGCCGGCTGCGGCCGGTTGACCTCCACCGTGACGTGGACCAGTTCCTCGTGCACGCCAAGCAGCTGGCGTACGGCATCGGGGTCCACGCCTGCGGGCGCGTCCAGCGCCACGATGCAGGCGTAGCGCGCCTTGCCCACGCGCCAGACATGCAGGTCGGAGATCTGCGCGGCAAACGGCGCCTGGGCGATGGCCTCGCGTACCTCGCGGACCACGGGGGCGTGCATCTCGGCGTCCAGCAGCACGCGGCTGCTGTCGCGCAGCAGGCCCAGGGCCCATGCCGCCACCAGCACGGCGCCGGCCAGGCCCATGGCCGGGTCCAGCCATCCCAGGCCCCAGGCCATGCCGCCGAACAGGGCGGCGATGGCCATCACCGAGGTGGCGGCATCGGCCAGCACATGCAGGTAGGCCGAGCGCAGGTTGAGATCGCCATGGTCGCCGTGATGGCGGTCGCCCGCGTGGCCGCCGTGCGCATGCCTGCCGTGCCCGTGGTGATGTCCGTGGTCGTGACCATGGCCATGGTGATGCCCGTGCCCGCCCTTCAGCAGCCAGGCGCAGACCAGGTTGACCAGCAGGCCCAGCGCGGCCACGCCCAGGGCCTGCTCGTAGTGGATGGGCGAGGGCGAGAACAGGCGCTGCACCGACTGCCAGGCCATGCCGCCCGCCACCAGCAGCAGCAAGATGGCGCTGGTGTAGCCGGCCAGCACCTCGATCTTCCAGGTGCCGAAGGCAAAGCGCGTATCTCCCGCCAATCTGCGCGCGGCCGCATAGGCGCCAGCTGAGAGCCCCAGCGCCAGCGCGTGCGATCCCATGTGCCAGCCATCGGCCAGCAGCGCCATGGAGTTGAATCCGTACCCGCCTGCGATCTCCCCGACCATCATGGCCGCCGTCAGCCCCGCAGCCAGCATGGCACGGCGCTCGCCCAGCGGGTTGCCTTCGTCGAAACGGTGTGAATGCTGCCTGGGGCTGGCGACGCCAGCGGTCGAGAGGGATGGAATGCTGCGCATGCAGATACTGTACCCCAGTATGTGCAGGCGCCTAGAATGGCCCTCATGGCACATACGATTCAGAACAAGAAGCGCTTGCTCACGCGCATCCGCCGCATCCAGGGCCAGGCCCAGGCGCTGGAGCGCGCGCTCGAGGCCGAGCACGACTGCGCGGCCATCCTCCAGCAACTGGCGGCCGTGCGCGGCGCCGTCAACGGCATGATCTTCGAGGTGCTCGAAGGCCATGTGCGCACCCATCTGGGCGATGGCACGGCCGGCAGCCAGGCCCGTGAGGCCCATGAGACCCGGGACGCCGATGTGGACCTGGTGCTGTCGGTGATGCGCTCGTACATGAAGTGACGGCCGGCCCTGCCGCGGGGCCGCGCATTCATGAGCGCGATTGCGCAATCGCCGCACAGGTCTCAGCAATGCCTGCAGCCATCGCTCCTACGCTTGCACCCGTGTCAATTCAGGAGTGCAGGCGGATATGGACTGGATGGTGTTGGGGCTGCTGGCCGGCCTGGTGTTGGGGGCATATGACTTTCTGACCAAGCTGGCGCTGGGGGAAAAGTCCGTGCTGGAGGTGGTGTTCTGGTGCTCGGCGCTGGGCGCGCTGCTGTGGCTGCCTTTCGTGGCGATGGGCGATTCCTCGTCCGCCGAGCTGGACCTGCGCCAGCAGATGCTGCTGCTGCCCAAGTCGCTGATGATGGTGGCCACCTGGGTGCTGTCGTACTACTCGGTGAAGGCCTTGCCGCTGTCCATCTCTGCGGGCGTGCGTGCCAGCGGGCCGCTGTGGACGGCGCTGGGCGCGGTGCTCCTGCTGTCCGAGCAACTGGGCTGGTGGCAATGGCTGGGGCTGGCGGTGTCCATGGCCTCGTACTACCTGTTCTCCCTGGTCGGCCGGAAGGAGGGCATAGGCTTTGGTCGCAATCTCTGGGTGCTGTGCATGCTGGCGGCCACGCTGCTGTCCTCGGCCAATGCCCTGTACGACAAGCACATTCTGGCCACGCTGCGCATGGACCTGGTTGCCGTCCAGGCCTGGTCTGCGCTGCAGCGCGGCGCCCTGGCCTTGCTGCTGTTGCCCTGGATCTGGCGCGGGCTGGAGCTGCGCAGCCTGCTGGGGCGCAACTGGGCCGTGCCCGCCATTGCGCTGGCCTATGTGCTGGCCGAGTCCATCTACCTGGCCGCCGTGCAGATGGAGGGCGCGCAGATTGCCGTGATCTCGGTGCTGCGCCGCGCCAATCTGGTCATGGTGTTTGCGCTTTCGGCACGGTTCTTTGCCGAACGCCATCTGCGGCCCAAGGCGGCGGCCATGGCGGGCGTGCTGCTGGGCATTGCGCTGACCATGGCGCGCTGAGGATGTGAGGGCGTGAACGTGTGAAGCGTGAACGCGGATGGCGGGCGGCGGGCGGCGGCGCCCGGCTATCCGGCCTCGGCCGCCACCGCACGAATCCAGTCCATGACGGCCGCGCCATGGCGCGAGACCATGGCGCGCTCGGAAGCCAGCAGGAAATAGCTCTGGCTGCAGGGGATGGCCGTGTCCGAGACGCGCACCAGGCTGCGCTCGGCCAGCAGGCGCTGGACCAGGGAGCGGCGGCCCAGCGCAATGCCTTGCAGGTTCAGCGCCGCGTCCAGCATGAAGCCCGTGTCCGAATAGCTGAGCTGGCGCTGGGCTGCCGAGATGCGCAGGCCCGCGGCCTGCAGCCAGGGCTCCCAGGGTTGGCGGCTGTGCGAGAGCAGGTTGGCCCGCCGGAACAGCCCCGCCAGATCCAGGCCCTCGAACTTCTCCAGGTAGCGTGGCGCGGCCACGGCAAACCATTCGTCGTCCAGCAGGCGCTCGCAGTGGAATGCCAGAGGTGCCTGAGGCGCCTGGTGTGCAAAGCGGATGGCGATGTCCGCCTCGCCCTGCTGGAGATTGACGGTGCGCGTGGTCGGATCGATGGCGATGGAAACGTCCGGGTGGCTGCGCTGAAAGGCCGTGAGCGACGGCACCAGCCGCAGCCGTGCGAACGAGGGCAGGGCGCTGATGCGCACCACGTCGCGCCCCTGCACCAGGCTGCCGAAGGTGGTCTCCAGCGCCTGCAGCGGGGCGCGGGTCTGCTGGTGCAGCCAGGCTCCCTCGGCGCTGAGCGTGACCACGCGCGTGGTGCGGTGGAACAGCGGGGTGCCCAGCAGCTTTTCCAGTTCGCGGATGCGGTGGCTGACGGCGCTGTCCGAAAGGTTCAGTTCTTCGGCCGCCTGCTTGAAGCTCTGGCTTCGCGCCACGGCATCGAAGGCGGCGATGAGGTGAAGGGGCGGGATGTTGCGCATGGCTGGCCGGCATCGTACTGGAGCCGGGCGCGCCGATGGCCGGCACCTTCATCCATGCTCTCATTTTTTGCAAACAGTGACCCCTGAAAACCGCCCATCTCGGACACGGCGCCCCATTCGCAGCGGACAATCGTCGGGCCAGGAATATGACGGGATTTCGACAGTTCCCGCCGCCTGCTGGCCAGCCAAGGACTACCGCGCATGACAGAAGACCCCCGCCGAGATTCCCCCGCAGATGCCGCCACCGCCGCCGCCCAGGCGCCGCAGACGGCCCCGCAGCTGCGCATCGGCACCGTCGCCAAGCTCAATCTCGCCGACTTCCAGAACGCCGTGCCCGCGCTGCTGGAGCTGGCCATCGTCAACGAGGGCGAGCTGCCGCTGCAGGCGCTGAGCCTGCACCTGGCCTCGGAGCCTGCCTTCATCAAGCCGCGCACCTGGCGCCTGGAGTCGGTGGCCGCGCACAGCACCTATGCGCTGACCGACCTGGATGTGGCGCTGGACGGCGCCTTGCTCTCGCGCCTGACCGAGGCCGAGCCCGCCGTGCTGCGGCTGGAGCTGCGCAGCGGCCAGCCGGCAGAGACGGTGCTGGCCCGGCACGAACACCCGCTGGAACTGCTGGCCCGCAACCAGTGGGGCGGCCTGGGGCATTTGCCCGAGATGGTGGCGGCCTTCGTGCAACCCAACGATCCGGCCGTGGACCGCATCCTCAAGGGCGCGGCGCAGGCGCTGGAGGCGGCGGGCAAGTCCGGCGCCATCAACGGCTATGAACAGGGGCCGCAGCGGGCCTGGGAACTGGCCTCGGCCATCTGGACTTCCGTGCTCCAGAAGAAACTCAACTACGCGCTGCCGCCGGCCAGCTTCGAGCATGCGGGCCAGAAGATACGCGGCGCGACCCAGGTGCTGGATGCGGGCCTGGCCACCTGCCTGGACCTGACGCTGCTGTTCGCCTCCTGCCTGGAGCAGGCGCACCTGAACCCGCTGCTGGTCTTCACGCGCGGCCATGCCTTCGTGGGTCTGTGGCTGGGCAGGCAGGAATTCTCGACCGCCGTGGTCGATGACATCACGGCCGTGCGCAAGCGGCTCAAGCTGCAGGAGCTGGTGGTCTTCGAGACCACGCTGGCCGCGCAAGGCCAGGCCGTGGCCTTCAGCCAGGCCATTGCCCAGGGCGCGCGCCAACTGGCCGAAGAGCATGAGGACCAGTTCGAGCTGCTGGTGGACGTGCGGCGCGCGCGCATGCAGCGCATCCGCCCGCTGGCGCTGGCCCAGCCCCAGGACGCCGCGCCCGAGGCCGGCGAAGGCCAGGCCGAGCCCCGACTCACCGTGGAGCCGCCGCCCGAACTCCTGCCGCACGCGCAGACACGCGAAGTGCCCACCTCCCAGCTCGATCCCAAGGACAGGCTGGCGCGCTGGCAGCGCCGGCTGCTGGACCTGTCGCTGCGCAATGCCCTGCTCAACTTCAAGCCCGGCAAGAAATCGCTGCTGCTGCAGGTGGCCGCGCCCGCGCTGGAGGACACGCTGGCCCGGGGCCAGGTGCTCAAGCTGCTGCCCAGCCCCGAGCTCATGCAGGGCAAGGACCCGCGCAGCCAGCCATTGCACGAGGCGCGCAGCCTGGAAGACCTGCGCGGCGCGCACGCCGAAGAGGCGCTGCAGCGGCGCGAGGTCTTCATCGACCTGGAGCCGCTGGAGCTGGACAGCCGCTTTGTGGAGCTGTTCCGCGGCGCGCGCAACGCGCTGCAGGAAGGCGGCGCCAACACCTTGTTCGTGGCCCTGGGCTTTCTGGTCTGGAGCCGGCCCGACAAGCCCGATGTGCGCGTGCGCGCGCCGCTGATCCTGCTGCCCGTCACGCTGGAGCGCAAGAGCGCGCGCTCGGGCTTCACGCTGCAGGCGCATGAGGACGAGCCGCGTTTCAACCCCACCCTGGTCGAGATGCTGCGCCAGGACTTCCAGCTGGAGCTGGGCGTGCCCGCAGGCGACCTGCCGCGCGACGAGGCCGGGCTGGACATCACCGGCATCTGGGCCCGCGTGCGCGAGGCGATCAAGGACGTGCGCGGCTGGGAGGTCAGCGAGGACGTGGTGCTGTCCATGTTCTCCTTCGCCAAATACCTGATGTGGAAGGACCTGGCCGAGCGCGCCGACCAGCTGCGCAGCTCGCCCGTGGTCGCCCACCTGATCGACACGCCGCGCGAGCCCTATCGCTCGGAGATCGCCTTTCCCGACACGCGGCGGCTGGACCAGGAGTTCGCGCCGCAGCAGGTCTTCAGCCCGCTGCCGGCCGATTCATCGCAGCTGTCGGCCGTGATGGCCGCTGCGCGCGGCAAGGACTTCGTGCTCATCGGCCCGCCGGGCACGGGCAAGAGCCAGACCATTGCCAACCTGATCGCGCAGTGCCTGGCCGAGGACAAGCGCGTGCTCTTCGTGGCCGAGAAAATCGCCGCGCTGGACGTGGTCTACCGCCGCCTGCGCGAAGTGGGCCTGGGCGAGTTCTGCCTGGAGCTGCACTCCAACAAGAGCCGCAAGCTCGATGTGCTGGGCCAGCTGCAGAAATCCTGGGACTCGCATGGCCAGGTGGATGCCGAGGCCTGGGCCGCCAAGGCCAGCCAGCTCGGCCGCCTGCGCGAGCAGCTGTCGGCCTATGTGGAGCGCCTGCACCGGCGCCACGCCAACGGCTGGACCATCTACCGCGCCATTGGCGCCGTGGCCGGTGGCGAGGCGCTGCCGCGCCTGGGATTTCACTGGCCCACGCCCCAGGCCCATGACGAAGCGGGCCTGGCCCTTTTGCGCGAGACTGCGGGCCGCCTGCAGGCCAATGCCCAGGCCGTGGGCGCGCAGCATCTGAAGGACGGGCCGCTGGCCACGGTGCAGGCCAGCGACTGGTCCGTGCGCTGGCAGCAGCAGATGGTGGATGCCGCCCAGGCCCTGCACGATGCAGGCCAGGGCTTTGCCGAGGCGGCGCAGCAGCTGGGCCGGCTGCTGCGCATCGAGTGGCCGGCGCTGGGGCGCCAGGCGCGCTCGGCGCTGGGCGTGATCGCGCGCGCGCTGCCTGCGGCCGCAGGCCGCAACCTGGCTTTCTGCATGCTGCCTGACGGCGCGCGCATTGGAGAATCCCTGCAATCGGGGCTGCAGCTGCTGGCGCAGCACGGTGATCTGTCCGCACAGATTCCGGCGCCCTGGCCGGCCGAGCTGCAGACGCGCCTGGCCCAGGCGCTGGACCTGCTGGCGCAGCGCCGGCGCCTGCAGGCCGGGCTGGGCACGCCCTGGCCCGTGGCCCTGGGCGACGAGCTGGAGCGCGGCCTGCAGTGCATCGACGAGATCGCGGCGCTGCGCCAGGGCCTGTCCGTCAAGTACGGCGCGGGCGTGGGCCAGCTCAATGTCTCGCAGCTGCAGCGCGAATGGGCCAGGGCCGGCAAGTCCTTGTGGCCGCTGTCCTGGCTGGGCCGGCGCAAGGTACGCGCGGCGCTGGAGGCCACCATCGAGGGCACGGGCGAGCCGCGCGTGGCCGATGACCTGGCCGCCCTGGTGCGCATCCGAGGCCTGCGCGAGGAACTGGACCAGATCCAGCCCGGCGCCGCAGCCGACGGCCTGTGGGCCGGACACCGCACGCGCACCGACCATGCGCGCAGCGCCCTGAAGGCCAATGCGGCCCTGCTGGCCGCGCGTGCGCAGAAATCCTTCTCGCTCGATGGACTGGAGGCCGTGGCCGAAGGCCATGGCGGCGAGCGCTGGGCGGCCGAAGTGCAGCGCCTGCAGGCCCTGTACCAGATCGACCGCCAGCTCGATGGCTACCTGCCGCTGGCCGATGCCAGCCACGGCCTGTGGCGCGGCCTGGAAACCGATGCCCAGGCCTTGCAGGACGCGCTGGCCTTCGAGCGCGAGCGCCTGCAACTGACGCGGCGCGGCGGCCTGATGGCATCGCACGCCGCCGTGCCCCAGGGCCGCTGTGGCGCGGCGCTGCAGCAGGCCCATGCGCAGCTGGCGGCCCGCAGCGCCATCGAGGAACAGCTGCAGGCGCTGGACGATCTGCGCTTGCGCTGCCCCGGCGTCTGGGACGGCCTGGACACGCGCCCGCAAGCCGTGGAGCATGCGCTGCGCCTGCAGGGGTCGCTGCAGGCAGGGCTGACCGGGCTGGGCTGGCAGGAGGCTGAACTGGCCCAGGCACGCCAGGCCCTGCACCAGGTGCTGGCCTTGCGCAGCGCCGAGCTGGGCGAGGGCACCGCGATCGGCATGGCCTGCCAGCAGTTGCTGGACAGCCTGGCCGGCCTGCACGCGGCCATAGACCCCTTCAGCGCGGCGGCAGCCCATGGCGAGCCGCAGCAGCGTGCCCTGGCCCAGCGCACGGCCGAGCAACTGGCGGCCACGGCGGGCGGCGTGCTGGCCGGGCAGGGCGGCCTGCATGCCTGGTGCGCCTGGCGCAATGCCCAGGCCACGGCCCGCGCGGGCGGGCTGGGTGCGCTGGCCGACGCCATCAAGTCCGGCAGCCTGGAGCCGGCCCAGGCGCCCCAGGCCTTCGAGGTCAACTACGCGCGCTGGTGGCTGGCGCTGGCCGTGGACGAGGACGAGGTGCTCAAGCGCTTCGTCTCTGCCGAGCATGAGCGGCGCATTGCCGACTTCCGCGCGCTGGACGATGAATTCACCTCCGTCACGCGCCAGTGGATACGTGCGCGGCTGTGCGCGGGCCTGCCGTCGGCCGACAGCATCCAGCGCAACAGCGAGTGGGGCATCCTGCGGCGCGAGATCACCAAGAAGCGCCAGCACCTGCCGCTGCGCCAGTTGCTGGAGCAGATCCCCTCGGCCGTGCTGCGCCTGACGCCCTGCCTGCTGATGAGTCCGCTGTCCATTGCCCAGTACCTGAGCGCCGAGACCAGCAACTTCGACATCGTCATCTTCGACGAGGCCTCGCAGATCCCCGTCTGGGACGCCATCGGCGCCATGGCGCGTGCGAAGCAGGTGGTCATGGTGGGCGACCCCAAGCAGCTGCCGCCCACCAGCTTCTTCGGCCGCGCCGACACCTCCGACACCTTCGAAGACGACACGCAGGGCGTGGAAGGCGACATGGAAAGCATCCTGGATGAATGCCTGGGCGCCAGCCTGCCCACGCGCAACCTGTCGTGGCACTACCGCTCGCGCCATGAAAGCCTGATCGCCTTCAGCAACCACCGCTACTACGGCGGCGGGCTGGTGACCTTTCCCTCGCCCGTCACCGACGACCGCGCCGTCAGCTTCCACGCCGTGCAGGGCCGCTATGAGAAGGGTGGTGCCCGCATCAACCAGCCCGAGGCCAAGGCCCTCGTAGCCGACCTGGTGGCGCGGCTGCAGTCGCCGGGGTTTGCGCAGTCGGGTGCCACCATCGGCGTGGTCACCTTCAACTCCGAGCAGCAAAGCCTGATCGAGGATTTGCTGGACGAGGAGCGCCGCAAGGACCCGGGGCTGGAGCCGTTTTTCTCCGATGCGCTGCTGGAGCCCGTCTTCGTCAAGAACCTGGAAAGCGTGCAGGGCGATGAGCGGGACATCATGTACTTTTCCATCACCTACGGGCCTGATATCTCGGGCGCGGTGTCCATGAACTTCGGCCCGCTCAACCGCGATGGCGGCGAGCGGCGGCTGAACGTGGCGGTGACGCGAGCGCGGCAGGAGCTGCGCATCTTCTCCAGCCTGCGCGGCGAGCAGATGGACCTGTCGCGCACCCAGGCGGCGGGCGTGCGCGACCTCAAGCACTTCCTGGAATTTGCCGAGCGCGGCCCGCGCGCGCTGGCCGAGTCGCACCATGGCAGCCAGGGCGATTTCGACAGCCCCTTCGAGGCCAGCGTGGCCCAGGCGCTGGAGCGCAAGGGCTGGCGCGTGCACACGCAGATCGGCGCATCCTCATTCCGCGTGGACCTGGGCGTGGTGCACCCGGACCATGCGGGCAGCTACCTGGCGGGCGTGGAGTGCGACGGCGCCACATACCACCGCTCGGCCACGGCGCGCGACCGCGACAAGCTGCGCGAGCAGGTGCTGCGCGGCCTGGGCTGGCAGATACTGCGCATCTGGTCCACGGACTGGTGGGTCAACCCGGGCGGCACGCTGGAGCGCATCCACGCGGCGCTGACCGAGCTGTTGGAGCAGGACCGGCGCAAGCGTGCGGCCGAGGTTGCCGAGGTGCCGCAGGCGGCTGCAGTCGCCGGGGCAGAGCCAGAGACGCCAGAGACGCCAGAGACGCCTGAGGCGTCCGAGGCATCCGTGGAGGACGGCGAGGCGCATAAGGTCTGAAAGTCGGCCGTGCGCATGAAATGGGCACTTGCTGAAGCCAGAGACACCAAGGAAGGGCCGCCCCCGCACCGAGGGTGTCGTCCCCCTCCCCCGCAAGGCGGGTAGAGAGGGGGAAGGCGCGAAGCGCCTCAGGGGGTGTCAGTACTTGTCCGGAACGTACATGTGCTGGGGAACGGGGTTGCGTGTGTATTCGGGATTGCGCGTGCGCTCTGGCAGCACGATGGCCGGGTGCTCTATCTCTTCGTAGGGCAGCTGCGTCAGCAGGTGGGAGATGCAGTTGAGCCGGGCCTTCTTCTTGTCCACGGCCTGCACCAGCCACCAGGGCGCCTCGGCGATGTGGGTGCGCTCCAGCATGGCTTCCTTGGCCTTGGTGTAGTCCTCCCAGCGGCGGCGGCTCTCGAAGTCCATGGGACTGAGCTTCCACTGCTTGAGCGGGTCGTGCACGCGCCCCAGAAAGCGCAGGTGCTGCTCGTCGTCGGTGATGGAGAACCAGTACTTCACCAGCGTGATGCCCGAGCGCACCAGCATCTTCTCGAACTCGGGCACGGAGCGGAAGAACTCCTCGTACTCCTCGTCGGAGCAAAAGCCCATCACGCGCTCCACGCCCGCGCGGTTGTACCAGCTGCGGTCAAAGAGAACGATCTCGCCGCCCGCAGGCAGGTGGGAGACATAGCGCTGGAAATACCATTGCGTGCGCTCGCGGTCATTGGGCGCGGGCAGGGCGGCCACGCGGCATACGCGCGGGTTCAGGCGCTGGGTGATGCGCTTGATCACGCCGCCCTTGCCGGCCGCATCGCGGCCCTCGAAGAGGATGACCACCTTTTTCCTGTGGTGCTGCACCCAGTCCTGCAGCTTGACCAGCTCGCCCTGCAGGCGCAGCAGTTCGCGAAAGTAGGTCTGGCGGCTCACGGAGTCGGCACCGTCCAGATCGTCGCCACCGCTGCTCAGGCGGGCGTCGTCTATCTCCATCTCCAGTTCTTCGTCGTAGCTGTCGAGCAGATCGCGTTCGATGCGCTGCATCAGCGAATCATGGTGGTCGGGCAGAAGTTCGTCGTACATGGTGGGGAATCCGGGCGTCCAGGAGTTGGCGCCTGGGATGGTGGCGTGGATGTGTGACGCGGCTGTGACGGTGCGGCTGGGTGAATACCCTGGCACTCGTCGCCTTCCCGCCGCCTACAGCCACCCCGCCTTGCGGAACTTGTAGTAAAGCAGGCCGCAAACACCCAGCACGAACAGCAGTGCGGCCGGATAGCCGTATTGCCACTTCAGTTCGGGCATGTTCTCGAAGTTCATGCCCCAGACGCCGAAGAAGGCCGTGCAGATGGCGAAGATACTGGCCCAGGCTGCCAGCCGCTTGGTGACTTCGTTTTCCTCGATGGACACCATGGACAGGTTCACCTGGATGGCCGTGCCCACGGTGTCGCGCATGGTGTCGATCTGGGCGTTGATGCGGCCCAGGTGATCCATCACATCGCGGAAGTAGTCCCTGGAGCCCACGCAGATCTGGGGGACGCGCCCGCCGTTGAGCTTGCCCACGGCTTCCAGCAGGGGGGCCACGGCGTGCTTGAGGTCCATGGCGCGGCCCTTGAGTTCATACAGCTGCTTGATGTTGTCGCGCGCCGCGCCCTTGGTGAAGATCTGCTGCTCGATCTGCTCCAGCTCCACCTCCAGCGCGTCGATGATGGGAAAGTAGCGGTCCACCACCGCATCCATCAGCGCATACAGCACAAAGCCCGAGCCGTGGCGCAGCAGCTCGGGCTCGCTCTCGCAGCGCTCGCGCACGCCCAGGAAACCGCGCTTGCTGCGGTTGCGCACCGACAGCACGTAGTTGGAGCCCACGAACACATCGACCTCGCCGTGGTTGAAGTGGCCGGGCCGCTCGGGCTCGGGCTCCAGCAGGTGCATCACGGCAAACAGCGAGCTGCCGTACTCCTCCAGCTTGGGCCGCTGGTGGCCGTGCAGCGCATCCTCCACGGCCAGGGCATGCAGGCCGAACTCCTGGCGCATCTCCTCCAGCTCGGCCGGCGTGGCGTCCGCCAGCGCCACCCAGACGAAGCAGCCGGGCCGCTCTATGTAGTTGCTGATGTCGGCGACGGGAATGTCCGCCAGCTTGGCCCCGTTTTCGTAGGCGACGCAGTTGATCAGCATGGGAGTTCCCTCGGTAATTCTGGTGCTGGTGATCCTGCCATAACGGGAGAGGGGGAAAAGCCAGAGGCCAAGGTGCCGGCAAAACCGCCAGCAGCCCAGGTTTGCGCATTTGGTAACAATACGTGTATAACCTGTCACGACACTGCTGGGCGCCGCCCGGCGCCTGCGATCCAAGGACTTCGATGATCTTTCGCCAGTGGGGAATTGCGTTGGGTGCGTTGGGCCTGTCGGCCTTGAGCGGTGTATCTGCAGCCGGTGTGCTGGACAAGGTCCAGGCCGGTGGCGCGCTGGTGATTGCGCACCGGGAATCGTCGGTCCCCTTCTCCTACATCGACACGCGCAGCGGCAAGCCCGTCGGTTACGCGCTGGATCTGTGCCTTCGCCTGGCCGAGGCGGTGCGCAAGCAGACAGGCAGGAAGGACATGAAGGTGGAGTTCCTGATGGTCACGCCCGCCAATCGCATGGCCGTGATCGAGCAGGGCAAGGCCGACATGGAGTGCGGTTCGACCACGAACAACGCGCAGCGGCGCCAGACCGTGGCGTTCACGGTTCCTCATTTCATCACCGGCGCCCGGATGCTCGTGAAGGCCGAAAGCACCATCAACGCGATGGAAGATCTCAAGGGCAAAAAGCTGGTTTCCACCAAGGGCACCAGCCCGATGGCCCTGGTGACGCAGGCCAACAGGCAGCGCCTCATGGGCATCACCATTGTGGAGGCCCCCGATCACGCGAGGGCCCTGGAGATGGTGGAGAAGGGCGAAGCCGACGCGTTCGTGATGGATGACGTGCTTCTCAACGGGCTGGCCGCTGCACGGCCCGATCCACGCGCCCTGAAGGTGGTGGGCAAGTTCCTGTCCACCGAACCCCTGGCCATCATGCTGCCGAAGGCCGATACCGCGTTCAAGAAACTGGTCGATGAAGAGATGAAGCGGATCATCACCAGCCGCGAAATCCACCCTATCTACGAGAAGTGGTTCCTGCAGCCGATTCCACCCAGCTCCACGAATCTGAACCTGCCGATCAGCTACCTGCTGCGCGACTTCTGGAAGTACCCCACGGCGGACATTCTGCTGTAGGCCTGTCTGTGCAGCCGCAGCGCCGCATCGGTCAAGCCGCCAGCGCTTGCTCCCTTGGGCGGGCGGCTGGGGCACCAACCGCTCCCGTCCCCGCCAGCTCCCCCAGCCCGAAATGCCCGCGCAGCGTGCGGCTGTCGTATTCCTCGCGGAACAGGCCGCGCTTGCGCAGGATCGGCACGACTTCGCTGGTGAACAGCTCGAACTGCTGGTTGAGTATGGGCGGCATGACGTTGAAGCCGTCGGCCGCGCCGTGCCTGAACCAGTCTTCGATGATGTCGGCCACCTGTTCGGGCGTGCCGGCCACGGCCAGGTGGCCGCGGGCGCCGGCCAGGCGCTTGAGCAGGCCGCGCAGGGTGAGGCCGTCGCGCAGGCTGGTTTCCACGTAACCCACGGCGCGGCTGCGCGAGGCTTCGACCTTGTCGGGATCGGGGAAGTCGTCGCGCGTGAGCAGGCGGTCCAGCGGCACGGCCGAGAAGTCGTGGCCGCCAAAGCGTGCGGACAGGCGGGCCAGGCCGACCTCGATGCTGGTCAGGCTGTCGAGCTCTTCCCAGACCTGGCGCGCCTCGTATTCGGTGGAGCCTATGGCGGCGCTGATGCCGGGCAGGATCACGATGTCCTGCGGGCGGCGGCCCAGCTGCTGCGCCTGTCCCTTGATGTCGGCATAGAAGGCCTGGGCCGATTCCCGCGAGCCGTGGGCCGTGAAGATGGCCTCGGCCCATTGCGCGGCAAAGGCGCGGCCGGACCCGGACTGGCCGGCCTGCACGAAGACGGGCCGGCCCTGCGGGCTGCCGGGCACGTTGAGCGGGCCGCGCGTGCGGATGTATTTGCCCTCGAAGTGGACGGGCCGGATCTGCGATGCGTCGAGGAACTGGCCGGCCGCCGTGTCGTCCAGCAGGGCGCTGGCCGGAAAGCTGCGCCACAGCGCATCGACGGCGGACACGAATTCCTCGGCGATGCGGTAGCGGTCGCCGTGGTCCACGTTGTCGGCCAGGCCGAAGTTCAGGCCCGCGTTGGGCGCCCAGGAAGTGACGATGTTCCAGCCCGCCCGCCCCTTGGACAGATGGTCCAGCGAGGCGAACTGGCGCGCCAGCGTGTAGGCATGGCTGTAGGTGGTGGAGGCGGTGCCGATCAGGCCGATGCGCTCGGTGCGCAGCGCCAGTGCCGTCAGCAGCACCAGCGGGTCCAGCAGGCCCGAGGTGATCTGCTGGCCGTTCTCGGGCCCGACCAGGCTGTCGGCCAGGAAGACGGCGTCGAATTTGGCGGCCTCGGCGATGCGTGCGGCATCGACGTACAGCTCCAGGTCGGTGAGCGCCTTGCGGTTGGCGCCGGGATGGCGCCAGGCGCCTTCATGGTGGCCGCGCGTCATGAGGAACAGGTTCAGGTGCAGTTGCCGAGACATGGGAGCAGTCCTTTGTTGTGTGGGTTGTTTCGCGGGCGGGGCCGGCGTCAGGCGATCTCTGTCTCGACGCCCAGGCTGCGCAGCAAGGTGGCGCGTAGCTGCATGAAGGCAGGATGGTCGGGGCGGCGGGGATGGGGCAGGTCCACGGCGTGGTCCTCGGCGATGCGGCCGTCCCTGAGCACCAGGATGCGGTCGGCCAGCAGCAGGGATTCGTCCACGTCGTGCGTGACGAGGATGACCGTGGGCCGTATGCGCTCGACCAGGCGCAGCAGCAGTCCGTGCATGCGCATGCGCGTGAGCGCGTCCAGCGCGCCGAAGGGTTCGTCGGCCAGCAGCACGTGCGGGTCGCGCAGCAGGCTGCGGGCCAGCGATGCGCGTTGCTTCTGGCCGCCTGACAGCGTGGCGGGCCAGGCGCCAGCCTTGTCCTGCAGGCCCACGTCGTGCAGGATTTGCCGTGCTGCGGGCAGCACGGCGCGGGCGTCCAGCCCCAGCGTGAGGTTGTCCAGCACCGACAGCCAGGGCAGCAGACGCGCGTCCTGGAACAGCACGGAGACGTTGCCCTGCGCACTGGCCGCGCCGCTGGACTGCGCATGGCCGTCCAGCCCCGCGAGCGCGCGCAGCAAGGTGGTCTTGCCCGAGCCGGACTCGCCCAGCAGGGCCACGAACTGGCCCGAGGCAATGTCCAGGTCGATGGCGTCCAGCACGTTCTTGCCGCCAAAGCTGCGCGTGAAGCGCTGCAGCCGCACGGCGCCCGGGGTGGGGTGATGGCTCATGATCCCAGCGACCTCCGGTAGGACAGCACATGCGCCTCGATGCGGCGCACCACGGCGTCGGACAGAAGGCCCAGCAGGGCGTAGATGAGGATGCCCACCACGATCACATCGGTCTGCCCCCAGTCGCGGGCGCGGTTCATGAGGTAGCCGATGCCGGTCTGCGTGTTGATCAGCTCCAGCACCACCAGCGCCGTCCAGCACAGCGACACGGCAATGCGCAGGCCCACGAAGAAGCCCGGCAGTGCGCCCGGCAGCGCCACCTTGCGGATGAATTCGGCGCGCGACAGGCCCAGGGTCTGGGCCAGCTCCACATGGCCGATATCGATGCCGCGCAGGGCCGCGTGGGTGTTGATGTAGACGGGCACCAGCACGGCCGTGAAGATCAGGAAGATCTTCATGGATTCGCCAATGCCCAGCCAGATGATGGCCAGGGGAATCAGCGCCAGCGTGGGCACGGCGCGCTTGATCTGCACCAGGCCGTCGAGCAGGGCCTCGCCCGTGCGCGTCAGGCCCGAGGCCAGGGCCAGCAGCACGCCAGCCACCACGCCCAGCAGCAACCCGCTGTAGGCACGGCCTGCCGATGCCAGCAGGTGGGGCAGCAGGCTGCCGTCGGCCACCATGCCGTAGCCGGCGACCAGGGCCTGCGAGGGCGCGGTCAGCGTCTCCGGCGACAGCCAGCCCAGGCGCGAGGCCGCCTCCCACAGCACCAGCAGCAGGCCGGGGCCCACCAGCAGCGCGCCCTGCGACAGGCGCGCGGGCACCAGTTGCACGGCGGCCCGGGGGGCGGGCTCGGATTGAGCGGTGGCTGCGGTGGCCGGTGCCAGACCGGCCGCGTTGATGTCCAGTTGCGCTTGCGTCATCGTGTGTTTTCTGGCCGGTTCATCGGTTGGCCACGATCACGCGGTCGTAGGTGGACACGAAGGAGCCGGCCGCATCCAGCCGCTGCGGCAGGCTGCCGGCGGCGTGCAGGATGTCGATCAGCTTCTGGTGGTGCGGCTGCGCCTCGGCGGCCGTCTGGAACAGCAGGTCGGACTGCGATGCCAGGATGGCCGCCGTGCTCTCCGCATCGATGCGCTGGAACTGCGTGTAGTAGTGGCGGCCCCATTCCTGCTCGTGGCCATTGCTCCACTTGCCTGCGCGCACGAAGGCGCCCAGGAAATCGACGATGGCCTGGGACTTGGCCGGGTCGGCCAGCACGTCGGGCCGGGCATAGAGGTACGAGGTGGCGGGCAGCAGCGTGCGCTCCTGCGGATCGGGCACGGGCCGCGCGCCGATCTGCTTGCCCAGGCGCGTGACATGGGGCTCCATGAGCACGGCCACGTCCACGGCCTTGGCGCGCAGCGCGTCGTTGAGTTCGGCCACGCGCAGGTTGACCAGCTTCACGTCGGCCAGCGTCAGGCCCGCGCGTGTCAATGCCTCGATCAGGAAGACCTGGCGGCCCGAGCCTTCCACATAGCTCAGGCGCTTGCCGCGCAGGTCGGCCAGGCGCTCTATGCCTGCATCGGCACGCTGCACCAGCCGGTACTGGGCGCGCTCGCGCGTGAAGGTGGCGATGATGGGCAGCTGCACACCGGCGGCGCGCGCCTGGATGGGCGGCGTGTCGCCCACATAGGCAATGTCCAGCGCGCCTGCGCGTATGGCCTCGAAGATGGCCGGGCCGCCCGCGAAGTTGGGCAGCTCCAGCTGAAAGCCCAGGCGCTTGCGCTCGCCGCTGGCGTCCAGCAGGTGGCGCAGCAGCTCGCTCTGGTCGGCAACGACCAATCGGGTCCTGGGGTCGGCCGCAGCCCGCGCGGCGGTGGTGGAAGCCAGGGCGGCAGCGGCCAGCAGGGAAGGGCCGGCCAGCAGGAAACGACGCTTGTTCACGCGCTCCATCCTCAAAAGATTGCAATGGGATGGATGCTAGTTAGCGTGCTTCAGTTGTGAAAATACCGATTCCGTATTTGCAAACGCGCGCCACACACATGGGCGTGGCGCGGGGGGAGGTTCAGCCGAACACCGGGCGCATGAAGCTGCGCTCGTAGCTCAGGATGCAGCGCGTGTCCTCCGCGTAGCGGAAGGCGGCCTGGCACTCGGGGTCCTGCATGGACTTGATGCGGTACTCCTCGTACAGCGCCATGCTGGGGAAGCTGAACATGGCAAGCGCCACATTGTTGGCGCCTTCGGACGGCAGGAAGTAGCCGTGGTGCTTGCCGCCGAATTTCTCGACCAGCGGAATCCAGGTCTTGCCGTACTCCTCGAATTCCTTGGCCTTGAACGGGTCGATGATGTAGCGCAGGTAGCAGGTGATCATGTCTGAAAAGAGAAGGGAAGCGAAGCCTAGAGTTTGAACGATGCCGTCAGGCGGGAGAGCTTCTCCGACTCCTGCTGCAGCACCTGCGTGGCGGCCGAGGACTGTTCCACCAGTGCGGCGTTCTGCTGGGTCACGCGGTCCATGTCGGTCACGGCATGGCCCACCTGCTCGATGCCGGTGCTTTGCTCGCGGCTGGCCGAGGCGATCTCGGTCACGATGCCTGTGATGTTGCGCACCGTGGTGACCACTTCGCGCATGGTCTGCCCCGCCTGGTCCACCAGGGTGGCGCCGGCATCCACACGCTCCACCGAGGCCTGGATCAGCGTCTTGATCTCGCGCGCGGCCGATGCGCTGCGCTGCGCCAGGGTGCGCACCTCGCCCGCCACGACCGCGAAGCCGCGCCCCTGGTCGCCAGCACGGGCAGCCTCCACGGCCGCGTTCAGCGCGAGGATGTTGGTCTGGAAGGCGATGCCGTCGATCACGCCGATGATGTCCACCACGCGGCGCGATGAGGTATTGATCTCGCCCATCGTGCTCACCACCTGGTCCACCACGGTGCCGCCGCGCTCGGCCACCGCGCAGGCGCCCGAGGCGATCTGGCTTGCCTGCTGCGCGTTTTCCGCGTTCTGGTGCACGGTGGCGGTCAACTGCTCCATGGACGCCGCCGTTTCCTCCAGTGAGCTGGCCTGCTGCTCCGTGCGCTGCGACAGGTCCAGGCTGCCCGTGGCAATCTCGCCGGCCGAGCGGTGGATGATGCCCGCCGTGTCATGGATGCGCGTCACCAGTTGGCGCAGCTGCTCGCTCATGCGCTGCACCGCCGCGATCACGCTGCCTTCCGGTGCGTGCGATGCCCCCTCCAGCCCGGTTTGCGACAGATCCCCGGCGGCGATGCGGTTGGCGATCGCTGCCGCCACGGCCGGCTCGCCGCCGATGGCATGGAGCACGCTGCGCGTGGTCATCCAGGCGATCAACGACAGCAGTGCGCCCAGCACCGCCAGCGCCGCCACCGACTTGATGATGGTGGCGATGAAGGCCTGCTGGATGTCGTCCACATAGTCACCCGCGATCAGGTCCCAGTTCCAGGAGGTGGATCGCTTGGCATAGGCCAGCTTCTCGCTGGGCTCCTTCGCGCCGGGACGGGGCCACCAGTAGGTGAGGTAGCCGTTGCCCTGGGCAGAAGCGCCCACGGCGGCAATGCTGCGGTAGAGGTAGCTGCCCTTGGCGTCCTGGAAGCCGGCCATGTTCTTGCCGTTGATGCCCGGGCTTGCGGGGTTGTTCAGCACCACGGAATCCGTCGTGATGCTGGTGATGTAGCCCGCACCACCGGCATAGCGCAGCTGCCCCACGCGGGCAATGGCCGTGGCCTTGGCGTCTTCTTCAGGCAGCTTGCCGGCCTTGGCCTCTGCCGCAATGGCGGCAATCAGGCTGTCTGCCGAATCGACAAAGTCCCGCAGTGCCTGCTGCCGGGCCTCATAGGCCTTGCTGCGTGCCTGGTAGGCGTTGAACAGGGTCAGCGCAAGCAGCGCCAGCAGGCAGAAAACCAGCGGAGCCAGCAGTTTCTGGCGAAGGGACAGGGCAGGCATGGAAGCGGGTTCGAAGAAGAGGCAGGGACGCCGTGAATGCTACAGAAACTTCTTCTTTGGTTTCATGTGTTTACAAATTTTTCCGCGCTCGCACAGTGCCGGCGCGGCCCCGTTCCTGCGGAATCTGTCCTGCCGCTGCCAACCTCGGCACCAGCGCGTGCACCGCACTGCCAGGCTTGCGGTCCATCACAAGGGAGAATCACCCCATGCAAGAAACTCCGCCCCCCGCCGCCCAGCCCCGCAATCCGCTGCACGGCGTCACGCTCGAAGCCATCGTCCGTGCCCTGGAGGCCCGCTATGGCTGGCCCGACCTGGCACGGCAGGTTCCGGTGCGCTGCTTCACGCTGGACCCCAGCGTCAGCTCCAGCCTCAAATTCCTGCGCAAGACGCCCTGGGCGCGCGAGAAGGTGGAAGCGCTCTATCTGGACATGCTGCGCAAGGACAGGCGCAGGCCCGCTTCCACAGACTGAAGGCGCAAGCCGGATGCCACCGGACAAGATGTCCAGTGCGCAGGCACAGGCTGTGCCTATCATCGGCACCGTCTCCGATCCCGCAACCCTTTCAGACACCACCATGACCCAGAGCCAGAACCCTGTCGCCGTGATTGCCTCCGCCATGAGGACGCACGGCATCGTGCCTGCGGACTTCGACATCGCCTCCATCGAGGACGAGTACGCCTTGATGGCGGCACTGCGCCAGCACACCAAGGCTGCACAGGTCAAATTGTTCGATGGCGGCATTGGCGAAGACAACGGGGCCGACGAAGACTACGTGGCCCTGCTCAAGCGCTTCGCCAAGGCTTGCGGTGGCGCCATCGGCTATGAGGGCATCGAATCCGGCATGGAGGGCGACACCGTCACGCTGCGCTTCCAATCGGGCGGCCAGGAACACAGCTGGTCCTTCGAGCAGGACGGTGACCGCGTCAGCGAGGAGTTCCTGGACTTCATCATTGACCACTCCAAGTCCTGCACGGCGGGGGAGTTCATCAATCTGCTGGACGAGAACTCGCTGCTGACAGGCTTTGTGCCCAAGGACATCTCCAGGCTGCTGTACGAGCACGACATCGTTTACTGAGTGCGGATGGCGGTGGCGGCACGCCCGCCGCGACTTCACATCACGCGCACGCCCAGCCCGCCCACCAGCTCGGCAGCCTGCTCATGCGAGATCAGGCTGCCCTTGAAATGCTGGCTGAGCGAGGCAATCGTCAAGCCGCGCAAGTCCGCCGAGCGCAGGTCCGCGCCATCGAACCGGGCATTCTTGAGATGGGCATCGCGCAGGCTTGCCTTGTGGAAAACGGCATCGCGGAAGTCGCAGCCGGCCAGATCTGCATCGCTGAAGTTCAGGCCTTCCAGCGTTTTCTTGCGGAAGGACATGCCGCGCAGATCGGCACCAATCAGCAGGGACTCATGAAAATCAATGCCCAGGGTTTGCGCACCGCCAAACCTGGCGCCGGTCAGCTTGACTTCAAGAAAGCGCGCTGAGGCCAGCTTGGCCAATTCCCAGTTGGTGTTGTTCAGGTCGCTCTGGCAAAACAGGGCATCCGTCAGGTTGGCCAGCCGAAAATCGGCGCGGCCCGCCTTGCAATGCAGCCAGCGGGTGCCGGCCAGTTGGCAGCTTTCAAAGCAGGTGTCGGCAAAACTGCACTCCACAAATTGCGCGCCCTGCAAATCGAGTTGATAGAGATTCAATCCATCGAATTCGCATTGCTCGAAACCCAGGCCATGAGAGGCTTCTTGTTTCAATAGCTCCGACAAACGGTCCTCATCAAAAATCTGATTGACGATGGTTTTTGTGGAAGGCGTTGTTTGCATGGTCAATATCAGGCATGGCGTATTTCAGAAAGGCTGGGCAGTGTATGGCCTTGCCGCGCCCAGGTATGAAATGTCCTTGGGATTTTCCAAGGGCATGCATTGCGCAGTTTGACGGATGAGAAAACCTGTGAGCAAACGGGTTGCGGGCTGCTTCCGGTGCCGGCTCCGCCCTCCAGGAAGGGGGGAGCCGGCGTGCCCGCGTCCCCCGTGGCTGCGTACCGGGGGCTTGCTGACCAGGTCGCGGCTTGGTGGACATGCATCTGTCGAAAAACCCCTACAGGAAGATGCTATTTGATATTACAAAATGTGTCTCTCGTGGCGAGGGTGCCAGTAAATAATCTGCAGAAAACATGGTTGGCACGCCAGCTGTATTTTCACCAATGCAGTTCTCTGGCAGCCTCAACGAATAATTTATTTGAAATCCAGCAAATATCTATGACCGGAATTATCCAGCAAACACTCCAAAATGATATTGATGCCTTGATCCATGATTGGATGGCCCAGGCCAGCGCGGGTGATTCCACGCTCGGGAAGAATGCTGAAAAAGATGCGCGCGGGATTATCAACGCCATTGTGGGCGCCTTCGCCTCCGGCGCCGATCCGCAAAGGTTTTCGGACGAGGGCTGGAATCCCGCGCGGCGCCTGCTGGCCGAGCTGTCCCGCACCCGCGCCGCCCAGGGCCAGCGTGCCGGTGAAACCAGCCAGTTCATTCTGTCGCTGAAAAAGCCGCTGTTCGCACACATCCAGCGCGGGCTGTCGGGCGATCCTGCTGCGGCCATCCAGGAAATCTGGAGGGCCACCGTGCTGGTGGACAACATGGCCCAGCACACGGTCAGCAGCTTCCAGCAGGCACGCGAGGAGATCATCATCCGCCAGCAGGAAGAATTGCTGGAGCTGTCCACCCCCGTCGTCAAGCTGTGGGAGGGGGTGCTGGCCATTCCGCTGATCGGCACGCTGGACAGCAACCGCACCCAGGTGGTGATGGAGTCCTTGCTGCAAAGCCTGGTGTCGACCGAGTCGGAGCTGGCCATCATCGACATCACCGGCGTGCCCACGGTGGACACGCTGGTGGCCCAGCACCTGCTGCGCACCGTGACGGCCATTCGCCTGATGGGCGCGGACTGCATCATCAGCGGCATCCGGCCCCAGATTGCCCAGACCATCGTGCACCTGGGCATCGACATGCGCGACATCACCACCAAGGCCACGCTGGCCGAGGCGCTCAAGCTGGCCATGGGCAAGACCGGCTGGCGCATCACCCGCCAGACACAGGAGTGAGCCATCCATGGACCGCATTCCAATCCTGCGCATGGGCGATGTGCTGCTGGTTTCCATCCAGATCGACATGCAGGACCAGACGGCGCTGGCGCTCCAGGACGACCTGGCCGAGCGCATCGCGAGCACGGGCGCCAGCGGCGTCATGATCGATATCTCGGCGCTGGAGGTGGTGGACTCCTTCGTCGGGCGCATGCTGGTGACCATCTCGGGCATTGCCCGCATCCTGTCTGCCGCCACCGTCGTGGTGGGCATGCAGCCTGCCGTTGCAATCACCCTGGTGGAGTTGGGCCTGTCCCTTGGCGGGGTCAGGACGGCGATGACCGTCGAGAGGGGAATGGCCCTTTTGCGGGCCCAGCAGTCGGGAGCCACCCTTGGAACATGATCGCAGCGGCCAAATGCCGTTACAAAACGAGCAGCAGATTGTTGCCACGCGCCAGACGGTGCGCTCGCTTTGCCAGATGCTGAAGTTCTCGCTGGTCGATCAGACAAAGATGATTACCGCTGCAAGCGAGCTGTCCCGCAATACGCTGATTCATGGAAAAGGTGGCCACATGAACTGGGCCATCATCGAAGTCAATGGAAAACAGGCCTTGCAATTGATTTTTGAAGACACAGGGCCTGGAATCAAGGATCTGAAAATGGCCATGACCGATGGTTTCACCACCGGCATGGGAATGGGCCTGGGCCTGCCGGGAAGCAAGCGGCTGGTGAATGATTTCAAGATAGAAACCGAGCTGGGCCAGGGCACACGAGTGAGTATCACCAAGTGGAAGTAATCCGGGGCTGGACCCATCGTTCATTTCCAATAGGCGATGCGAGCCGTGTGGGTGAGGTCAGGCGCCATGTGGTTGCACTGGCCTCCGACATGGGCTGGGGCGACGAGGACATGGGCCGTTCGGGGCTGGTGGCGACCGAGCTGGCCACCAACCTGGTGCGGCATGCGCGGGATGCTGAAATCTGGATAGCCGCGCGGCCGCCCCTGCATGACATCGAAATCATCTGTGTCGATCGCGGCCCGGGCATCGAGGACATCGCCACCGCCATGCAGGACGGGGTGAGCACCGGCTCGGGCTCGCCGGGCACGGGCCTGGGGGCCATCTCCAGGGTGGCCGACGACTTCTTTGTCGTCTCCGAAGCCACCGGCACGGTGAGTCTGGCGCGGCTGCGCGAAGGCCGCAGGGCGCCGTCGGCACTGTCGCTGCGCATGGGCGCCGTTTGTCTGGCCGTTGCGCCCGAGACCATCAGCGGCGACGCCTGGGCGGTCAGGTCAGGCGTGGGGCTGGCCGAGGTGCTGGTGGTCGACGGCCTGGGCCATGGACCGCTGGCGGGCGAGGCGGCCCGTGCGGCGGTCGATGTCTTTGCGTCGCAGAACTGGAATGGGAACGGGAACGAGAACCGGAACGGCGGTGCCGATGCCGCCATGCCGCTGGACGAGTTCGTGGCCCAGGCCCATGCAGCGCTGCGCGGCACGCGCGGGGCGGCCCTGTTGGCGGTGCGCTTCGGCGCACAGGCCGTACACAGCTGCGGTGCGGGAAACATCAGTGGCAGGCTTTTCAATGGCGTGGCCAGCCTTTCCCTGAGCAGCCAGCACGGCACGGCAGGTGTACAGATCTCGCGGCCCAGGGTGGCCGACTGCTCCAGCCTTGACCATGGCGTTCTGGTGCTGCACTCCGACGGCGTGTCTGCCCGCTGGAAGCATGAGGACTATGCGGGCCTGCTGGGCAGGGACCCCGGCCTGCTGGCCGCCTGCCTTCTCTGGCACAACACCCGCAGCAGGGATGACGCCACCGTGGTCGTCCTCAAGGCCGAGGAAGAGCAATGAACGAAGACGATCTCAAAGCCGAACTGGAACTGTGCCGCGCCGAGATCAGGTCCTTGCGCGAGGAGCTGGACGAGACCAATCGCGGCGTGGTCGCGCTCTACGGCGAGCTGGATGTGCAGGCCGAGAAGCTGCGCAAGGCCACCGAGCTCAAGAGCCATTTCCTCTCCTACATGAGCCATGAGTTCCGCACGCCCATAGGCGCCATCCGCAGCAATGCGCGCCTGCTGCTGGACCATGTGGATGGACCGCTTACCACCGAGCAGACCCGGCAGGTCGGCTTCATCCAGGAAACCGCCGCCGAGTTTTCCGAGATGGTCAACGACCTGCTCGACCTGGCCAAGATCGAGGCGGGCCGCCTGGAAATCTCGCCGGGCTGGTTCGAGATGATGGATTTGTTTGCTGCCTTGCGCGGCATGTTCAAGGCCATGGCGGACAACGTGGAGTTGAGCCTGGTGTTCGAAGAGCCCGGTGATCTGCCGCGCTTCTACACCGACAACCGCAAGCTCTCGCAGATCCTCAGAAACTTCATCTCCAATGCGCTGAAATTCACGCCGCAGGGTGAGATCAAGGTGTCGGCAGAACTGGTGGGGGACATGCTGGTGAAATTCTCGGTGGCGGATACCGGCATAGGCATCGCCTCGGAATTCCACGACGCGATTTTCAATGACTTCACCCAGGTCGATTCACCCATCCAGAAGCGTCTGCGGGGCACGGGCCTGGGCCTGGCCCTGTCCAAGCAGCTGGCGCAGCTTCTGGGGGGCTGGGTGGAAGTGCAAAGCGCCCTGGGCGAAGGCTCGACCTTCTCCGTGATCGTTCCCGCGCATCTTCCGGTCGATACCAAGGATCTGAAGGCCTGATACGGCCAAGCCGGTCTTTATCCCATCAAAAACAACAGGAACATCATGCCCAAGAACACGACTGGAATGATTCTTCCCTCATTCGACCGAAGCCTGCACACCATTCTTGTCGTTGACGACAACCCTGCCACGCGCTACTCCACGGCACGGGTCATCAGGGCGGCGGGATTCCAGACGGTCGAGGCGGAAACCGGGGAAAAGGCCATTGCCCTGTCGGAGACCGGCGTGGCAGCCGTGGTGCTGGATGTGCACTTGCCCGATATCTCGGGCTTCGACGTATGTCGCACTATCCGCGGTGCGCGGCACACCAGCCTGATTCCCGTGGTGCACCTGTCGGCCGAGTATGTGAAAAGCAACCACCAGGTGGCGGGCCTCAATGCCGGGGCCGATGCCTACATGGTGCACCCCGTGGAGCCGCAGCTGCTGATTGCCACGCTGCATGCCCTGATCCGCGCACGCCTGGCGGAAGACGGGCTGCGCCGCAGCGAGTCACGCTTTCGCGCCATCTATGACCAGGCGCCGGCGGCCATGATGCTGGTCAGCGCCGGCGGCCTGATCAGCGATGCCAACTCCCAGGCGCAGGCACTGCTGCAGCGCGGCATTGACGACCTGGCGGGCAAGCCGCTGACCGGCTTTGTTCCGCAGGCCGTTCGGGAAAAAGCTGCGCAGCAATTGGCCGAAGACCCCGAAAAGTCCTGGCGCGGCGAATTCCCCATCCTCCCGGCAGACGGGCAGGAGCGCCTGATCTCCTGGAAGTTCTCCGATCCCATCGAGCCCGGCATCCGCCTGGCCGTGGCCCAGGACCTGACGGAGTCCCTGGAGTTCGAGAGGCAGCGCCAGCAGATGCTGGAGCAGGAGCAGGCGGCGCGCGTGGCCGCAGAGCGCATCAGCCGCACCAAGGATGATTTTGTCGCCGTGCTCTCGCATGAACTGCGCACCCCGCTGTCCCTGCTCAACGGGGGCACGCATTTGCTCAAGCGCGCCAACCTCAGCGAGGCCATGCTCAAGAAGGGCATAGATGCCATCGAGAAAGGCGTGAAGGCACAAAGCCGCATCATTGCGGACATTCTGGATATCTCGCGCCTGACGACGGGAAAACTCAATCTGCACCGCGAGGAGGTCAATGTCTGCTCATTGGCCGTGCAAAGCCTGGAGCCGTTGCGCGACAACGCCGCCGACAAGAACATCACCCTGCAGTTCGAGGCGCCGTCCGATGAAATCATGGCGTGGATCGATGTCACGCGATTCCAGCAAATCCTGTGGAACCTGGTCTCCAACGCCATCAAGTTCTCCAATGCGCGCAGCGCGGTGAAGGTGGGCCTTGAAATCAGTGACGAAAGCCTGGTGATGAGCGTGGCGGACGAGGGCGTGGGCATCGCGCCTGAATTCCTTCCCCATGTCTTCGAGCGCTTCTCGCAGGCCTCCGCCCCCGCCACCCGTGGCCATTCCGGCCTGGGATTGGGGCTGTCCATCGTCAAGCACCTGGTGGAGCTGCATGGGGGCACCGTGCGCGCCCACAGCGAAGGCGTGGGCCGTGGCGTCACCATGCGGGTGGAGATTCCGCTGCACGAGGCAAGCGCCTCCCAGGCCGACCCGATGAATGTGCATCTTGAAAATGGCGAATCCCTGAAAGGCAAGGACATCGTCATCGTTGAAGACAATGCGGACACCAGCGAAATGCTGAAAGTGGTGCTGACCGACCAGGGCGCCACCGTCAGGAGTGCCGAGAACTTCGACCAGGCCATGTCCCTGGTCCAGGCGCAGTGGCCCAGCCTCATCGTCAGCGACATAGGGCTGCCGGGAAAGGACGGGTTCCAGCTGGTCAAGGCCCTGCGCGAAGCGGAGGCCGCGCACTTTGGCGGAACAAGACAGGTGAAGATCGTGGCGCTCAGCGCCTTTGCCCGGGAGCAGGACCGCACCCAGGCGCTGCAGGCAGGCTTTGACCACTATCTGGAAAAGCCGCTGCAGCCGCACCTCCTCATCCGGGTGCTGCTGGAGCAGGGCTGATCGTCTGGCCCAGCGCCTGGGCCAGGAACTCGGCCGTGACGCGCACCCGGGTCGTGCGCTGCAGGTCGGGGTGCATGACCTGCCAGACCTCGTAGTCGTCCGAGCGCTGGCGCTGGGGCCAGATGCGCAGCAGGCCTTCGCGCTCGCCCATGCTCACGGGCATTTCGCCCAGGCCGATGCCGGCCGCCACGGCCTTGCGCACCAGCAGGCTGGAGTTGGCGGCCATGGCAATCCGGGCCTGGCGCGCGGGCACATCGACCATGGTGGGAACGGGCCGCTGTTCCAGAAACGGGCCATAGACCACGAGGTGGTGGCCGCGCAACTCGTCCTCTGCCGACGGCTGGCCAAAGCGCGCCACATAGGCTGCGCTCGCAAACAGTCCCACGGGCCAGGCGACCACGCGGCGCACCACCAGCTCGGGTGCCTCGGGGCGAACGTTGCGAAACGCGATATCGGCCTGTCGGCGGCCCAGGTTCAGCATGTGCGTGGACACCTCCAGATCCACGCGGATGCCGGGCCAGCGCTGCTGCAGGCGTTCTATGGCGGGCAGCAGGAATTCGGTGGCGATCGAGTCGGTGCTGGTCACGCGCACCAGGCCGGCTGGGCTGTCGTCCAGCCCCTCGATGCGCGTGCGCAGGTCCAGCGCCGCGCCTTCCATGCGCCGCGCGGCGCCCAGCGCGGCCTCGCCAGCGGCGGTGAGCAGGTAGCCATCCCTGGCGCGCAAAAACAGCTTGCTGCCCAGCTCGGCCTCCAGCGCGTTCAGGCGCCGGCCCACGGTGGCCTGGTCCACGCCCAGGCTGCGCGCGGCGGCGCGCAGGGAGGGCGTGCGCGTCAGCGCGAGGAAGATGCGGGTGTCATCCCAGTTCATGGCGGTTTTGGTGATGCAGATTTGCAGCACTGTAGAGCGAAATCGCTGCGTTTGAGCGGCTTGGAGCAGTCGTAAGCTTTGGGTATCGGACCTTCAACCCTTTTTTGAATACTCATTGCGCAATGAAAGACAGCACAAGCATGCAAGCCATTGTTTTCGACGACTTCGGCGGCCCCGAAGTGCTCGTGGCCCGCGACGTGGCCCGGCCCGAAGTCCGGCCCCATGACCTTCTGGTGCGCAACGCCGCGATTGGCGTGAACCGTGCCGATGTATCCCACCGCAAGGGCGCCTATGGCCGCGCCCACTTTGGCGAATCCGACCTCATGGGCCTGGAGATCGCCGGCACCGTGGTGGAGGTGGGCGCGCAGGTGCAGGGCTTTGCCGTGGGCGACCGCGTCATGGGCATCGTGGGCGGCGGCGCTTATGCCGAGCTGTCGCGCATCGACTACCGCATGGCCATGCATGTGCCCGAGAGCCTGTCGCTGACCGACGCCGGCGCGGTGGCCGAAGTCTTCGTCACCGCGCATGAGGCGCTATTCCACCTGGCCAGCCTGCAGCCCGGCGAATCGGTGCTGATCCACGCGGCGGGCAGCGGCGTGGGCTCGGCGGCCGTGCAACTGGCGCATGCGGCCGGCGCGCGCGTGTTTGCCACGGCCAGCGGCGACAAGCGGGACGCCGTCACGGGCCTTGGCGCCGACGTGTTCATCGACTACCGCAGCGAAGACTTCCAGGCCGTGGTGGCCGACAGGACGGGCGACAAGGGGGTGGACGTGGTGGTCGATTTCATTGGCGCCCCCTACCTGGAGCGCAATATGCGCTCGCTGGGCATGGGCGGGCGCATGGTCTGCGTGGGCCTGCTGGGCGGCGCGCTGGCGGCGGCCGTGCCCATGGATGTGCTGCTGTACAAGCACCTGCGGATCTTCGGGACGGTGATGAAGTCGCGCCCGCCCGAAGTCAAGCAGGCCATGGTCCAGCGCTTCGCCCAGCGCTGGCTGCCCGCGCTGGCGGCCGGCACCATCCGCCCGGTGATCGACAACACCTACCCGCTGGCCGAGGCCGCGCAGGCGCACCGGCGCATGGAATCGGGCCAGAGCGTGGGCAAGCTGCTGCTGATCCCTGAGCAGGCCGGGCAGTAAGGCGCTTGCCCGGGGCGCGCACCCCCTGGGCAGGAATCCTCAAGTTCTGCAATATTCCAAGTCTCCGGATGCGCGCAGCCCTGCGCGCATCCAGTCTCTCAACCAGGAGCGATGACCCCGGCCGCCCTCCCGCGCCGACATCGAGCCGCCTCTCCAGGAGATATCCGTGATTGTTGAAATTGCCGAACTGAGGGTCGATCCCGCCAGGCACGAGGAATTCGGCCAGGCCCTGACCCAGGCCGTGGCCGACGTGCTGTCCAAGGCCGGTGGATACCGTGGGCACAGCATTCTTGCCTGCATGGAAACGCCCGGCCGCTACGTGCTGCAGGTGAACTGGGAGACCCTGGAAGACCACACCGTGGGCTTTCGCGAGTCACCCGCCTTCGCGCAGTGGCGCGCCATCATCGGCCCATACTTTGCGCAGGCACCGCATGTGGAGCATTTCGTGGTGAGGGATGCGCAGGCGACCTGACCCTGGCATCTGCGGCCGCCCTTCGTGGGTGTCGCGGGCGTGGCCGGCGCTGGGGGCGGGCTTGCATTGGCTTGCGCAGCGCACCTGGCCCGTGCGAGCAAGGGCTGCGCACGCACTCAGCCCAGCTTGTGCCGTGTCCTGAGCAGTCCCACACCCAGCGCGATGAAGGTGCCGCCCACGATGCGGTTGAACAGCTTGGCGTGTGCCACCAGGTGGCCCTTGATCAGGGAGATGAGCAGCACGTAGCAGGCGTGCGAGATCAGGGCGCAGACCGCGAAGGTGGTGGTCAGCACCAGGTACTGCGTGAGCAGCGGCTCGCCCGGGACGACAAACTGGGGAAACAGCGCCGAGAAGAACAGGATGGCCTTGGGATTGGTCAGCGACACGCCCATGCCCTGGGCCACCAGTTGCCAGTTCTTGCGCTCGCGCCGCTGGGTGGGGGCCAGGCCCGCATCGCTGCCCAGCAAGCCGTCCTTGCTGCGCCAGCGCTTGACGCCCAGCCAGATCAGGTACATGGCGCCCGCCACCTTCATGGCCAGAAATGCATGGGCCGACATGGCGAGGATGGTCCCCATGCCGATCATCGCCAGCCCGGACACCACAAAGATGCCGACCGAGCTGCCCAGCGAGCTCAGTGCCGTTCGCCTTGCGCCCACGTCCACCGAGTTGGAGATGGCCAGCAACACGGCGGGGCCGGGGGTGAAGCACATCAGCAGCGAGACGCCGCAGAAAACAAGCCAGTGGGCGATGGTCATGATCGGGGGGAGGTCGGTGGGGGAAGACAGCCAACATTCTCGTGCAATTGGGGGGTCTTCGCGGCAATGGCACCGGCCCGTGCAAACAGCTGCATGGCCCAGCCCGCGCAGGCCGCCGCACAGGCCCAGACCAGCCCCCAGCCCTGGGCCGACAGCAGATGCGGTATGGCCAGGGGCACCAGAAAACAGACCGCGAACACGGAGGTATTGGCCATGCCCAGCGCCGTGCCCGCGCGGGCCGCACCGGCCAGCCCGGCCAGCTGCGTGTAGGCCACGCCATGCCAGGCGGACACGCAGATGCCGCAGATGCCCAGCATCACCATGAGAGCCCCGCCCATCGCAGCAGACCCGGCCGGGTGGCCGGCCCAGCTCAGGACCGCAAGGCCCACGAACAGCGCCAGGGTGAGCTGGCAGCAGGCGCGCAGAAAGGCGGGCCTGTTCCGGTGCCTGTCGGTCCAGCGGCCGCTCCAGATCCGCAAGGCCATGGAAGCCAGTTGCACGACCGACATGAGGGCCGCCGCCGCGCCCAGCCCCAACTGGGCATGGTCATGCAGGAACACCGTACCGAAGGACAGCACGGCGAACTGCGGGGCGCACAGGATGCCGATGCCGGCGGCCATGCGCCAGGCCTGCAGATCGCGCAATGGTCCGGGCGTGGTGGCTCCGGCGTGGTGCGGCGCGGCGGCCTTGCTTCGAAGCGGTGACTGCGGCGGCTCCTGAATCCACAGCGCGGCGAATGCGGCAGCCCCAAGGCACAGCGCAGCCAGCACGCCATAGACGGCGGCAAAGCCTGCATGCGTGGCCAGGCCGGTCAGCAAGGGCGCGCCGATGGCGCCGCCCAGCGGCACGGCGGTCTGGCGGATGCTCATGGCCAGGCCGCGCTCGCCTTCGGCAAACCAGCCCATGACTGCCCGGCCGCTGGCACCGTTCACGCTGCCGCCCAGCAGCCCCACCAGCACCAGGCCGCCAGCCAGCAAGCCAAACGGCGGGACATGGGCCGGCGATGGCGAAGCCCATAGCGCCATGGCCGCCAGGGCCACGGCCGTGCCGCTCAGGCCGAGCAGCAGCACCGGCCGGTCACCCCAGCGGTCCGTCAGCAATCCCCAGGGCAATTCACTGAGCGCAATGCCCAGGCCCATCAGCCCCAGCGCCAGGCCCAGCGTCCGGGTGTCCAGCTGGTAGCCCGAACGCATGAGGATGGCTGTCATGGGAATCCCGCTGAAAGCCACGGAAAACGCGGCATTGGCGATGACGCCTGCCGCCAGCACCTTCCATCGGTGGCGGGGCGGGGAGGGCAAGGGCAGGGGGCCCGGATCGGCGCTGGGTGCAGGAGAAGAGGAGGTCATGGGCGGCAGTATGTTGGGCCTCAACCATCCTGAAAATCACATAATTTCGCATCTACAATCCTTTTTTTCAGCACGATTGGGGGCTTGGCAATGACACGCGTTCTCTATGACCTGGATGTGCTGCGCACCTTTTGCACCGGCGTCGAACTGGGCAGCTTTGCCCGGGCGGCGGACCGGCTGGGCCGCTCCACATCCGCCGTCAGTGCCCAGCTCAAAAAGCTGGAGTCCCAGTGCGGCACGCCCTTGCTGCGCAAGTCTGGGCGGGGGCTGGTGCTGACGGAGGCGGGGGAAACCTTGCGCGGCTACGCGCTGCGCCTGCTGGAACTCAACGACCGCGCTGTGGCGGCCGTGCGCGGCAGCGAGCTTCGCGGCCTGGTGCGCCTGGGCCTGCAGGAAGACCTGGGCGAAAGCGTGCTGCCCCATGTGCTTGGGCAGTTCGCACGGGCCCACCCGCATGTGCGCATCGAGGCCAGCGTGGCCCGCAGCGATGAACTGCGCGAACGCATGGCCCTGGGCCAGTTCGACCTGGCGCTGCTCTGGGATGTGGGCATGAACCATGCCTGCGTGCATGGCGAGCACATCATGCGGCTGCCGCTTCAGTGGATTGGCCCGGCATCGCTGGATGCGGCCGAGGCCGGCTGGGCGCGCGGCCTCAACGGCGGGGCGCAGGGCGATGAGGCGCTGCCCCTGGCCATGCTTGAGGCGCCTTGCTCCCTGCGGGACATCGTGACGGCCGCCCTGGACAAAAAGGGCCTGGCCTGGCGCCACGCCTTCAACAGCGCCAGCCTGACCGCCGTCTGGGCCGCCACGGCGGCCGGCCTGGGCCTGTCCGTGCGCACGCCGTTCGGCCTGCCCGCCCACGTCAGGCCGCTGGATGCACAGGCCCTTGGCCTGCCGGCCCTGCCGTCCATGGACCTGATCCTGGGCCGCGCCGCGCTGGATGCCCCGGAGCCCGTGGAGCGCCTTGCGCGCATCCTGGTCGATGCCGTGCGCGAGCATGTGCGCAGGCAGGAAATCGCAATTTGAATTTATTTCTTCGTGATCAGGCCACTGAAATACTCATTCAGGTCACGAAAATCCTTCACCGTCCAGGCATGGGGCGGTGCTTTCACGCCGTTTTCCCGCAAGGTCCGGGGAATCAAATCTCCATTCGGGCGAAGAATGACGGACGAGACAATCACCCCCGGATAATCATGCAGCCTTTTTCTGAAGGCGGCGGTCGTCAGGTCGGGCGTGGGAGGGTTGCTCTTGTTGGCCAGCGGGCCCGTGCCCCTGGCGTCTGCCCCGTGGCACATGGCGCATCTCGATGAATAGAGCTGCTTCCCATTGCTGTTGTCCGCAAAGCAGGGCGATGACTGAATGGCCAACGATATTCCCAATGACGCGGCGAAGAGTATTTTCATTTGCTCGTGGATTTTTTGTATGAATCTGATCCGCCGCGATCATATTGCCTTCCACGGCCACCCTGGACGCTTGCCTGGCTGCCAGCCACGCGCCCACGAAAAAGCCCTGCAGTGCAGGGCTTGTGAATGAGGCGACAGGGCGCGCCTGGCTTACTTCTTCGCGTATTCGAACTTGGGCAGCGCCTTCAGCGCGTCCTTGGTGGCGCCGGGCAGGGTGATCTTGTTGTTTTCCACGCGGAACTGGTTCACGGGAATGGCCACGTCATGCTTGCCCATGCCCAGGAAGCCGCCTGCGCCGATGATGGCGTACGACACGGCCTTGTCGGGTGCGACGATCACATCGTCGATCTTGCCAACGGCCTTGCCTTCCTCGTTGTAGACGCTCTTGCCCAGCACGGACTTCTTCAGGCTCCAGCCCGTGGCCACGGCCTGGACTTCAGTGGCCGCCACGCCCAGCGTGGTGGTGCCCGCCACGGGCTGGGCCCAGCTGGTGGAGGCTGCGCCTGCGATCAGTGCGGCAGCGATCAAACCCATCTTCAGCGTCTTGTGACCTGTCATAGAGAACTCCTGGAAAACAAAATTTGAAGCCCTCATTAGGAGCGCTGCCCAAGCGCACGGAGATCGGAAAAGCAAGCAAAGGCCTGTCAGCCAATCGAGCGGCGCGGCGAGGAGCCTGCCTACAAGCTCCCGCAACCGTGCGCTGGCGGGGTGCAGGCCCCCAATCAGATGGCGCTCAGATGCTCATACAGAATCACCGAGCCGATGCCGATCAGCAGCACACCGCCAACGGCCTCCGCCCAGCGGCCCGCAATGCTGCCCAGCAGGCGGCCGACCATGACGCCCAGGGTCACCATGGCGAAGGTGGCAAAGCCGATGGCCAGGGCCACGGTGGTGATGCTCACATCCAGGAAGGCCAGGCCCACGCCCACGGCCATGGCATCGATGCTGGTGGCGAATCCTGTGGCCACCA
Organism: Delftia sp. SD018; assembly: GCF_017355445.1. Lineage (NCBI taxonomy): Bacteria > Pseudomonadati > Pseudomonadota > Betaproteobacteria > Burkholderiales > Comamonadaceae > Delftia > Delftia sp. SD018. The sequence goes on along the minus strand of NZ_JADDRN010000023.1, from coordinate 21,134 downwards.
GCAGCCAGAAGCCGTGCCGGGCGGGCTTGGCCTCTTCTTCGCCGTCAGCGGCCTTGAGGGCGCCCAGCAGCATGCGGCCGCCCAGCACCAGCAGCAGCACGAAGGCAATCCAGTGGTCCCATGCCTTGACGTAGTCGGAAGCCGCATAGCCCAGCGCCCAGCCGGCCAGCGGCGTCAGGGCTTCGATGACGCCGAAGATGGCGCCTGTGCGCAGGGCTTCGGACCAGCGGGGTTTGAGCAGGGCGGAGCCCTTGCCCACGGCGGCGGCAAAGGCGTCGGTGGACATGGCAAAGGCCAGGAGCAGGATGGATGCGGCGTTCATCTGGGAGGGGTTCTTCACGGCCGGGCAAGCGCACAACGGCACTTCACCGCTGCCCGACCTTGTGACCTGTGTCGCGGTGAAATGCCGATGGTCTCGCCAACCGAAGAACGGATGCCTGCGCCACAGCATGCAGGATGCCGAGTGTGTTGACGCAGGCGCTTGCAGGTTGCAAGCAGGCTACTCCCCAAGGGATGCGTGATTCTAGGAGCGCAGGGCGTGATCGGGGCCTATGCCCCCATCGGCATGCGGCTCTCTGGAAATGATTCGTATCTTCGTGGCTGCCGCTATTTTCCGTTGGCGTACCGATTGCGCTCTTCAACGAATTTCCTGATTTCCGACGCTTCAATGGGCCTGCTGAAATAGTAGCCCTGTATTTCATCGAAACCCAGGGAAACCAGTAAATCAAAGACTTCGGCGCTGTCAACGCCCTCTGCCACCAGGCGATAGCCAAGATCCGAGGCCATGGTCATGATGGATTTCAATACGGACAGGGCCCGGTCATTGGTATCGATGTCGCAGACCATGGACCGGTCTATCTTCAATATCTCGGCAGGCAGATTCTTGAGCGATGCAAGATTGGAATATGCGGCGCCAAAATCATCCAGTGCAACCTTGATGCCGAGTTTCCTGATCTGTTGAAGCGCCTGAACCGTGCCATGGCCTGTCAGCACATCGCTTTCTGTGCACTCGATCACGATGTTTTTCAGCGGAACGCCGTGCTGGTTGCACATGGCGTTCAGGTAGTCCGGAAAATCGACCTCATCCAGATTGCGCGGGGAGATGTTGATGGAGACCTGAAGATCGAGTTTCTCGGCTTTCCAGGCCGCCACCTGCGCCAGCGCCGTTTTGATCACGAACCGTGTCAGGCTGTGGATCAACGGCGTGGCTTCAACCAGAGGGATGAATTCGCTGGGCGGGATTTCTCCCATTTGTGGATGCTTCCAGCGTATTAGCGCCTCCAACCCCTTGCAGCTGAAACTGTGGTTGTCGAATTTGGGCTGGTACACCAGCCGCAGCTGCCCATTGCCCAGCGCATGTCCGAAGTCCCGCAGGAGCCGATAGGACCTTTGCTGGAGACTGTCCTCATTCTCCTCATAGCGGTGAAACGATCGTGCGTTGTATCCGGCCTGCTGCACGCACACCATCGCCTTGCGGATGACATCGTCCACCTCGTCCTGGTTCAGGTAGAACCGCACCACGCCTGCCCTGGGTTGAAGTTCGAACCGCAGATCGGCGCTGGTGATCGGTTTTTGCAGGTATTCCAGCAATTGGTTGACCAATGCCTCCTCATCTTCTTGCCTGCCGGCGCTGATCACCCAGGCAAACCTGGCCAGGCCCACGTGGTAGACGGTTGCGTGCGGCCCCGTCATGTCCGTGACTGCCTTGGCAATGTCACGCATGAGCTGCTCGACATAGTTCAAGCCCAGCGCATTGCTCATTTCCAGCAGGCTGGCGTGGTTGAGCACCTCCATCAATACCAGACCGCGTGCCGATCCCGGGGCCAGAATGCAAAGGCTCTTCAGGTCCAGCTTGAGTTGCGTGCGATTTGGCAGGCCCGTGACTTCGTTTATTTTTCCAATTCTGTGATGGTAGTGAAGTTGAGCCTGAACGATGGCAGCCATGGCTTGCAGTTGCTGGCCTTGCTCTTCGGAGAATGTCCTGGGCTGGGTATCGATGATGCACAGGCTGCCGATGGCGTGGCCGGATTCCATTATCAAAGGCACGCCTGCATAGAACCTGATATTGGGCTTGTGGGTGACCAGGGGATTTTCTGAAAATCTGCTGTCCAGGTGCGTATCGGGAATCACCATGATTCCTTCGTTTCTGATGGTGTGGTCACAGAAGGCATCCGTGCGCAGGCTGCCATCCATATCCACACCCACCGGTGCCTTGAACCATTGCCTGTGCTCGTCCAGAACCGTGATGATGGCAATCGGAGCCATGAACATGCGGCTGGTGAGCTCGGTGATGCGCTGAAATTCCTTTCTGGCGTTCAGGTCCAGGATTTCAGCGGTCTGCAGTCCGAGCAGTTGCTCTTTCTCGGATTCGGTAGTCCAACGGGTAAGCATCGATTTCCTGCCTCAGTGAACCCATACTATAAAACTGCCGCGCCTTTGGGGGCAAAGGGATTACTGGGCGTCCAGCAGCGGTAAAAGCTCCTGCAGTTTTTCCAGTGCACCTGGACCTTGAAGCTCGGAGATGGTGCCCAGCGGCTCCGTGTCTTCCACAATCACATAGGCCATGGACCACTTGGCAAAACGCCTTTGATCAAGGCGTGCCTGCGGAAACAGGGGCGTGAAGTTGATGTGTCTTTCATCGCGCGAGATGGACTCCACCAGCAGCGCCAGTTGCTCTGGCGGCCCTTCGACATACTGGAAGAAGCGTTCACCGTCGAAAACCAGCATGCCCGTGATCCCGGCCGACCAGTTGAAGGTGCGCGCCGCCTTGATGATCGCCGCGATGCATGTGGTGTCAGCCCCTGGGGCCAGCTGGCTGTGATAAAGGAAACATTCGAGAGAATTTTCTTGCATGCCCTCCGCCTTTCTGAGTTGTTGGGCGGCGATGGTATGCGTTGCGCGAGGGGGGTCACGTAGGTGCGCAACCCGTTGTTGCATATGTAACCATACTGCTTGCACCCTGGGCCTGGGCGGCTGCGGGGCCCAAGGACAACAAGCCCCCACAAACGCTGGCGGGCAGGGCTTGCGGGAGCTTGTGCAAGAGGAGCAGGGTGCTCCAGGCCTGGATTGACGTGGCCGGCCTCACAGGCGCGGCATCGCCCTCATTGCTGCTGCTTTTGCGGCAAGGGCTGGCCTATCTGTCGCTGGTTGGCCTTGGTCTGCTGCTGGGTGTAGTTGCCGTCGCTGATGGGCTGGCCCATCTGCATGGGGACATACGAACGGTGATGGGACCCTGCCATGGGAATGAGCTGCTTCATGGGGAGAACTCCTGATCCGGCGGGTGGCGGCTGGAGGCCGATGTCGCCGGTCTTTAGGGGTTGCGGGACGAATGCAGCAAGTGTGTGGCGCGCCGTGAAATCCGGGTGTAGGAAAGATCGGAAGCCGTGTAGTCATGCCTGCGCAAATGCAAGAAAGCGCTGACCTGCACGAAGGGGCAGGGCACCCCTTGGCACAGATCAGCGCTGTACAGGCCGCGCCTTGTCCGTCAGAACTTCAGGCTGTCGCTGCCTTCGGCGCGCAGCGTCCTGGCGTCGAAGTCCACCGAGAAATGGTCGCTGGGCTTGCCCGAGCCCAGGCCCTTGAGGATGGAGAACACCTGCTTGAAGCTGTACTGGAAGGGCTGGCCCACGGGCGTGCTGTCGGCCAGCTTGTCGCCCGTTTTCTGGGGCGCCGAGGTCAGGGCAGGGAAGGCGCTCATCAGCAGGCGGTACTGCTCCACGCGCTGCTTGCCCATGTCGTTCAGCGACAGGCCGCCCGCGTAGACGGTGCGGTGGAAGTCGCCGTAGAAGGTATAGGCCGACACCTTGGCCAGCGCGTTGAAGTCCACGCCCGCGGCCTGGGCCTTGGCGCGGGCGGCGTTCTCGGCCACGCTCCAGTCGGCGGCCCACTGCGCGGCATTGCCGGCCACGGGGCTGCCTTGCAGGCAGCCGGCGCTGGGCTTGAAGGGCACGGCAACGCCTTGCGCGGCCAGGCCGGCGAGCTGGGCATAGGTGACCTTGGTGTCCAGCTGGGCCATGGTCAGCATTTGCTGCAGGTTGAGCTGGCTGACCAGGTCCTTCATGTCGCAGGCCCAGTACTCGTCCAGGAAGCGCAGGCGCGACAGCTCGCCGAAGTAGCGGCTGGTGAAGTCGCCATAGCTGGTGCTGGACAGAATGGCCTTGTCCCAGCGGCGCTTGGCGTCCTCGGGCTTGCTGCTGCCTTCCACGTACTTCCATTCCATCTCGTACAGCGGAAAGAGCTCGTTGAAGCGCGGCACGTTGTTCAGCGCCACGGTCTGCACGTCCACCTTGCGCGGCGTGTCGAAGCGCACGATCTTGTAGGCCGCGCCGTAGACGGCCAGCGACGGCGACTGCACGTTCACCAGGTACTTGCCGCTCTTGCTCAGGTAGTCGTTGGTGCCGTTGAAGTGCATGTGGCCGCCGATGTGCAGCGGCAGGCCCGTGGCGGCCACCGCCTCGGCCGTGGCCTGCTCGGGCACGCGCGCCGTCTGGAAGGCGCCGGGCTTGAAGGCGGCCTTGATGGCATCGGTCTGGTTGGCGTAGAAGTCCATGGTCGGGTAGTGCGAGAAGGCCACCAGCTGCTTGCCCTGGGCCTTGGCGCGCGCGCTCACCGATTCGATCCACGCCATCACGCTCTTCTTGTGCGTGGTCATCTTGTTCCAGCCTGCATTGCCGGCGCCGGTGAAGCCCTTGGGCGAGTTGGGCTTGGCGGGGTCCAGCTTGTCCGGCACGAAGACGTTGGCGTCCACCGACAGCAGCCACAGGCCCTTGACGGGCTCGACCAGGTAGCTCACATCGGCAATGCTGGTGCAATTGGTGTAGCCGGCCTGCTTGAACCTGCCGCCTTCGCCTTCCTTGCAGATCTCGTAGCTGCGCTGGCCCAGCTGGGCCTGTCTGGCCGCCTCGGCATAGCTGTACTTGTCCTGCGCGTAGGTGCTGTAGGGGGTCTCCCAGTACACGTCCTTCTCATTGGGCATCAGGCCGTAGGGGGCCAGGTCGCGCAGCAGCGAGGCATAGCCTTGCTCCATCAACTGGTCGGTACAGACCACGTTGGCTTCGGCGTTCAGGCAGCCCTGGTAGTTCTTGGCGTAGACCTTGACCGTGCTGCCGTTGGCGGCCATGAAGTCGTCCTTGCCCTTTTCGTCATCGTCGTAGGGGGCGACAGGGTCATGGTTGCCGGGCGCGATGAAAAAGCGCATGCCCTTTTTCTCGTACTCGGCCAGCACGGCGCGAAAGCCGTTCACGTTCAGCGGCTGGCCGTCGTCGGAGAAGTCGCCGGGAAAGGCCACCAGCTTCACGCCCTTGGCCAGCGAATCGTCCAGCGCGGCGCGGAAGGCGAAGTAGTTCTCGTTGAACAGCCGCGTGGAAGTCAGCTGCGCATACATGGTGCGGATGGTGGCGAACATGCCATTGGCCGTGGGCACGCCCTTGAAGCTGCTGTTCTTGAGGTCGCCGTACACGTCCTGGAAGTGCACATCGGCCATGAAGGCCACGGCCTGGCTGTTCGTTCCCCCATCTGCCCTATCGCCATCGCTGCCACCACAACCCGCCAGGGCCAGCGCTGCGGCACCGGCCACCATTCCCAATTTCCAGACTTGCATTCTTCGTGTTGCGCGGGGCGCTCTGATTGACAAAGTCCGGCATTGTCTGCAGCCCATGTTTCATGGGTGTGACAGGGCAACCCAGCCAGGCGTGGTAGACGGCGTCCGGCTTTTGCAGGGGGACGGCGCAGCGGGCACGCCGATTGCTACGTATCCATGGCCTGCAACCACAGGCGGAGAGTGCCCATGAATTCCATGAATCACCCCTTGCTGAGGCTGGCCGATTCAACCCCCGCCCTCAGGCCCGGCAAATACACGGACCACCGCAGGTCGGCCGTCTTGCCGCAGCTGCGCAGAATCGGCGTGTTCCGCGCGCGCCGCTTTGGGGATCTGCTGTGCGCCACGCCCGTTCTGCGTGCATTGGCTGCGGCCTGGCCCAAGGCACGCATCACCCTGGTGGGGCTGCCCGAGGCCGAAGGCCTGGCGCAAAGGCTGTCTTCGGTCGATGACTTCGAGCTGTTTCCCGGCTGGCCCGGTCTGCCCGGCGTGCCCTCGGCCAAGGCCGATGAATACAGCTTCTTCCAGCGCCGCATGCGTTCGCGCCGCTTTGACCTGGTGGTGCAGCTGCACGACTCGGGCCGCAACACCAATACCCTGGTCGCCGACTTTGGCGCGCGCCGCAACGCGGGCTTTGCGGACCCCGATGACTGGGTGCCCGAGGCGGATGCGCTGCGCTTTGTGCCCTGGCCCGGGCAGGGCAGCGAAGTGCTGGGCCTGCTGGCCCTGACCGACTACATGGGCTTGCCGCGCCGCGGTCTCAAGCTGGACCTGCCGCTGAATGCCGATGACCGCGCCCGCGTCCGCCCGCTGCTGCCCGCAAGCCGCCGCTACGCCATCGTGCACCCGGGCGCGCGGCTGGCTGTGCGCCGCTGGTCCGCCAGCGGCTTCGCGGCCGTGGCCGACCGGCTGGCACAGGCGGGGCTGGAAGTGGTGCTCACCGGCAGCGAGGACGAGCGCGCCCTGGTGGCATCGGTGGCCGCGCAAATGCGCCACCCCGCGCTGGACCTGAGCGGCCGCACCGACATCTGGATGCTGGGCGCGGCGCTGGCATCGGCCAGCGTGGCCGTGTGCAACAACACCACCGTCTCCATGATGGCTGCTGCCCTGGGCACGCGCAGCGTGGTCGCCTCGCAAGCCGGCGAAGTGGACCGGGGTCCGCCGCTGGACCCGCAGCGCCACCGGGTCTTCACCCCCGGCAACGATGCGCATGCCGCCGAACTGCTGGCGCAAGCAGCGCTGGCGCTGGCGGATGAAGAGCTGGCGTGAGGCATGCCCAGGGCCAGGGCACCCTCGGCGCCCCCGGCGCCCCCGGCGCCTTCAGTGCGGCCGCCCGGGCGCAAGCGGGACCAGTTCCATCCGGTCCCGTCCCTTGCGCTTGGAGGTGTAGAGAGCTTCGTCGGCCTGCTTGAGCCAGTGGGACAGCTCCACCCCGGGCTGGTCGAACAAGGTGGCACCGATGCTCAGCGACACCGGTTCCGGCGTCTCGAACATGGTGCGCGCCTGCTGCGCGAAGGCCTCGCGCAAGTCCTGGCCCAGCGCCTGCGCTGCCGCGTGGTCGACGCTGCGCAGCACGATCACGAACTCGTCCCCGCCCAGCCGTGCGGCCAGTGCGCCGCGCGGCAGCGCGCTGCGGATGAGGTCGCTCAGCGTCAGCAGCAGGCGGTCGCCGGCATCGTGGCCGTGCAGGTCGTTGACCTGCTTGAAGTGGTCGATATCGATCAGCAGCAGGGCGCAGGGGCTGGCCGGTGAGGCCTGCTCCAGCAGCTGGGGTGCGCGCAGATAGAGCGCGCGGCGGTTGTCCAGGGCGGTGAGCGGGTCGCGGGCGGCGATCTGCGCGATGCGTTCCTCGCGGCGATGGCGCTCCGTGCCGGTCATGGACATGGCGAGCAGCATGATCGCCATCACGCCTTCCACTAGCGAGACCAGGATCACCGTGCCGTGGAAATTGGCCAGGTTGATGAAGGTGTCCAGCGCCACGGCCGAGGCGGCCTTGGCGAAATAGAACAGGCCGTGGGCCAGCAGAACGAAGCGCAGCTGCGCCGCGCCCACGCCCAGCGTGCCGCCGTGCGGGCGCAGCAGCAGGCCGGCGCGCAGGCTGATGACGGCGATCAGCAGCGACTGGATGCCCAGCATTGCCCTGGACCACCACGGTCCGCTGGGCATGAACAGCATTGCCAGCCAGACGACGGCCACCAGCCACCACAGGCGCGGCAGCCGGGTGTGCGTGAACGCGGCAACGCCGGCCAGGAACAGCCAGTGTGCGCAGATCAGCAAGCCGTTGGGAAACCAGATGCCCAGCAGCACATGGCCGCTGGAGCGCAGCAGGGCCAGCACACAGCCCACGGCGATGATGGCAAACCCCCCGCTCCACAGCAGCAGCGAGCGTTCGCGCACGCTGCCCCATTCCGCAGCCAGATACAGCGCCGAGGCGGCGGCCATGGCCGTGGTGAGAACGAGCAGGGTGAAGGGATCGAGAACCATGGACGATGAAGATATCGGCGCAGGCAGGCCCCGTGCAATAGCTGCCAGGCAAGGCGCAATGCGGCGCAGGTCGGGGCCGTCGCATTGAAATGGAGCGGAGCGCGCGGGCCGAATTGTCGCAGGATGCGGGCCTTCAGGCCCTTGCTGCGCGGCAGTCCGTTGGGTGGAAGTCACGGATCGGGCGGCCCGTGAACGGGAGCCCGTTGCCTGATTTTCGGCCTGATTTCCGTGATGCAGCCGCCGTGGCGCTGGTCAGCGCGGATGCGGCTGGAGTCTTGAGCAGCCCGCCACAGCGGAGCACCGAGGGTGCGGTGACCGGGAAGCCGGCTGTCAGATGGCCGCTGCGTGCAGGCGGGTATTGAAAAGCGGCCCTTGCGTGAAGGCGGCCAGACGCTTGGCCAGCCACAGCACGGCCAGGTCCACCAGCGGCTCCACCAGCACCACGCACATGTAGGCGGCACCAAAGCTTGCGACCTCGGTCATGGTGGCCAGGCTGGCGCCATGGCCATAGATGGCCCAGAAGGCGACCCACAGCACGATGCCGCCCTGGTAGGTGGTGGACAGGGCCAGGGCCTGCCGGTAGCTGATGTCCACATAGGCCGTGCCGGCTGGAATCAGCCGGCGCGCCAGCTGGCTCACCGCATACAGCGGCACCAGCAAGGTGGTGACGTTCATGCCGTACTGCGGCAGGTCGAAGGGTGCAAAGAACAGGCCCTGGACCAGCAGGCCGCACGCCAGGCCAATGGCCGCAGCACCCGCGCCGAACATCAGCAGCAAGGTCGAGCCCAGAATCAGATGGACCTCGGATACGCCGACCGGCTCATGCGGAAACACCTCGAAGAAGCTGAACACCAGCGCGGTGGTGATCACACTGCGCACCAGCAGCGCGAGCGCGCCGCCGTTGTCGCGCAGGCTTTGCCGTGCCAGGGCGGCGGTCAGGCCGAAGGCCGCTGCGGCAGTGACGTAACTGAGGGCGATTTTCTCGGGGCTGACGACGCCGGGTTCGATGTGCATGGGAGGTCCTGAACAGGCAAGGTCCGTTGGAGAGCCGGCGGGCACCGACTGCGCAACGGCAAAGGCACCGAGCATAGCCGGGGACGGTGTGCTGCGCCATGTTCATTTCACGCTGTAGTCACGCTGCCGCACTTCGGATAGCCATCGGCTTCACGCCGGGCTCTCGGCCGCTTTTTCGCATGGCCAGGAATCGCTGTGCTGTTCCGCGCAGATCTCCCGTACGCACCCGCGCAGCCACCGGTGCGCCGGATCGGCATGCAGCCTCGGGTGCCACAGGAGTGAAACCGTGATCTCCGGCACAGGGACCGGAAGGGGGAAGCTGTGCATTCCGGCACGCAGGTTCCCCGTGTGCCGTTCGGGAACACTGGCGATCAGGTCGGAGGCCCGGGCCAAGGCCAGCGCCGCTGAAAAGCCGCCAACGATCGCAACGATCTGCCGTTGCAGGTCGAGAGAACTCAAGGCTTCATCGATGGGGCCCTTGTCCTGCCCTCGCCGGGACACCAGGATATGCCTGCCGGCTGCATAGCGCGCGGGCGTGATCTCGCCCTGGCTCAGCGGGTGCCCCATTCGCACGACGCCAATGAAACGGTCTCGGAACAACGCCTGCGCACGCACCTCCGGACCTATCGTGCTCCCGACAACGCCGGTCTCCAGATCGACCGTGCCGTCGCGAAGCGGGCCGCTCCCTTTGTTTGACTTCTGCACAAAGCAAAGGCGAACTCCAGGCGCTTGCTCGCCGACGCGGGCAATCAGGTCCGGTCCGAAATTCTCCACAAAGCCTTCGCTGGTCCGCAGTGTGAACGTTCGGACCAGCTGCTGGAGGTTGGGCTGCTCGGCAGGGCGCAGAACCGCTTCCGTGTCCTGCACGAGCTGGCTGACCCGCTCGCGGAGTTCGAGCGCCCGAGGTGTGGGAACGAGGCCGCGCCCGGCCCGGACCAGCAGCGGATCGCCCGTCGTCTCCCGCAAACGCGCCAACGCCCGGCTCATCGCTGACGGGCTCAGCCGCAACCGTTGGGCGGCGCGCGCCACGTTGCCTTCCGCAAGCAGCACATCCAGGGTGACAAGCAGGTTGAGATCGGGTCTTGACATGGATCGACCGTAGCACGGCGTGTGGTGACATGGCGCCAGACGCACGAATAAAGTGAAAGTGGTGCGCCTTCCGCCATGCCGGGCAGGGAACTACGCTTCCGATAGCTCAATTTCGGGAGTCGCCAACGATGAAAATCACACCAGAATCAGCCACGACAGCAAGAGATGGGATGGCCGCTGACCGTGCAGAGCAGACGCCGTCGATTCGGTGGGTGCTTGCCAGCCTTTCGCTATCGATGTTGCTGTCATCGCTGGGCACCAGCATCGCCAATGTGGGGTTGCCTACCTTGGCTCAGGCGTTCGGCGCCTCTTTCCAGCAGGTCCAGTGGGTCGTCCTTGCCTATCTGCTGGCCATCACTGCCCTGATCGTCAGCGTCGGACGGCTCGGCGACGTCATGGGCCGCCGACGGCTGCTGCTGGTCGGTATCTTCCTGTTCACGCTGGCCTCGGTCCTTTGCGGCCTGGCGCCCACGCTCCGGCTGCTGATTGCCGCCCGGGCGGTGCAGGGTCTTGGCGCGGCCATCATGATGGCCCTCACCATGGCGTTTGTCGCTGGGACGGTGCCGAAGGAAAGGACCGGCAGCGCCATGGGACTGCTCGGAACGATGTCCGCAATGGGCACCGCTCTCGGTCCATCGCTGGGCGGCGTTCTGATCGCCGGACTCGGTTGGCAGGCGATCTTTCTCGTCAACGTACCGCTGGGTATCGTGGCATGGGTTCTCGCGCACCGTTACCTGCCCGCCGATTGCCGGGGGGAGAAGACGGGGCGGGCCCGCTTCGACAATCTGGGCACCTTGCTGCTGGCTGTGACGCTTGTGGCGTACGCACTGGCCATGACGCTGGGGCGCGGAAGTTTCGGTCCGCTCAACGGGGCTCTTGTGTTGGCCACTGCCTTGGGTGCCGTGCTCTTCGTGCTTGCCGAGGCGAAAGCCGCATCGCCCTTGATTCGATTGGCGATGTTCCGTGATCCAGGCTTCAGCGCAAGCCTTGCCATGAACGGGCTCGTCTCGACGGTGATGATGTCGACGCTGGTGGTGGGGCCGTTCTACCTCGCCCGTGCGCTCGGGCTCAACGAAGCCATTGTTGGCATCGTGATGGCGGTGGGCCCGTTGATCGCCATATTGAGCGGTGTCCCCTCTGGCCGTGCCGTCGATCGTTGGGGCGCGCCATCCATGGCCATCGTCGGGCTCATCGCCATGGCGGCGGGGGCATTTGCACTGTCCGTGCTTGCGTCGATGTTCGGCGTGGCGGGATACGTTGCGGCCATCGTCGTCCTGACCCCTGGATATCAGCTCTTCCAGGCGGCCAACAACACCGCCGTCATGGCGAATGTCCATCCAGACCAGCGCGGAGTCATCTCGGGCATGCTCAGCCTGTCGCGCAACCTCGGGCTCATCACCGGGGCATCCATGATGGGGACGGTTTTCGCGCTCGCTTCAAAGACGCCCGACATCGCAACGGCGCATCCCGAGGCCGTTGCCAACGCGATGCGGATCACGTTCGCAGTCTCGGCCGTTCTGATCGTCGTTGCCCTGGCCATGGCAATGGCAGTTGCAAGCCGTGCTCGCGCGACAAGCCGTTCGTGACAAGGCTCAGTGCACCGGCCGGCTCAGCCGCCTGCTCGCCCTCGATATCGCGTAGTTCACCAGGCAGTACAGCACCGCCACCACCAGGTACACGGGCACCAGCGCGTGGTAGTTGGCGATGAGCACCTTGGCGTTCTGCATGAGCTCGCCATAGGTGACGATGTAGCCGAAGGTGGTGTCCTTGACCACGATGACCAGCTGCGCGACCAGGGCCGGGACGATGTAGCGCAGGGCCTGCGGGAAGACGACGAACCGGAAGACCTGGACCTCGGTCAGCCCCAGGCTTCGCGCGGCATCGGTCTGGCCGCGAGGGACGGCCAGCACGCCTGCGCGGTAGACCTCGGCCACCACGGCGGCGGTGCTCAGGCCTATGGGCAGGGTCAGCATCCAGTACGTGCCGAGCTTGATGCCGGCTGCGGGAAGCACCAGAAAGCACACGTAGATGAGCAGCAGCGTGGGCGTGCCGCGCAGGAATTCGATGACGGCGATGCTGGGCCAGCGCACGATGCGGGGCCGCGCCAGGCGCCCCGCCAGCAGCACCAGCCCAAGGCTCAGCGCAATGACGGCGGCCATGGCCGAGGACGCCAGCGTGCCGAGCAGGCCCTTGGCCAGAAAGGCCCAGGTGGTGGGCCAGGCGAAGAATTCCCAGAACCGGGCCTCGAGCTGGCCTGCGGAATGAAAACGCCACACGACGCCCGCAGCCAGCGCAATCAGCCCGGCCGCGGCGATCAGGCTGACCACCTGCGTGATCTTCCTGGCCTGCGGGCTGGGCGCGCCAAACAGAATGTCTTCCAGAGAACGGCTCATCGCAGTATCCGCAGCTTCTTTTCCAGGATGGCGCCCACCCAGGCAATGAGCAATCCGGTGGCCACGTACAGGGCGGCGGCCACCGCGAACGCGGCCATGCCGGCGGCGGAGTCGTTGGCGATCTTGGACACGAGCGCCGTGAGCTCCCGGCCCGCCAGCGGCACCTGGGACGCCAGCGAGGTGGACAGCATCAGCGCAATGAGCAGCGACGTCATCGGCTGCACCACCGAGCGCAGCGCCTGCGGCAGCACCACGGCCGAGATGATCTGCATGGGCCGCATGCCCAGGCTGAGCGCGGCCTCGATCTGGCTGCCGGCAATGGTGTTGATGCCCGCGCGCAGATAGTCCGCCGTGAACGCGGAGCAGACCAGGGTCAGGGCCAGGATCACGCTGGGTTCATAGTCGATCACGACATTGAGATCGGGCAGCGCGAACACGATGAAGATCAGCAGCGCCACGCTGGGAATGTTGCGGAAGATCTCGACGTAGGCGGTCAGCACGAAGCGCAGCGGCGGCAGCGGAAGAAGCCTGAGCACCGTCACGACCACGCCCAGCAGGAAGCCGGGCAGGAACGAGAAGGCGGAGAGCTTCCAGGTCAGCAAGAGGGCCTGCCAGAAGGCAGGCCCGTGGTCGGCGAGGAGCCGGGAGATGTCACCCATCGTTCAGGGCAGGGCGGGCGGCGTGGGAACGGCCGTGCTGCCGGTGCGCTGTCCGATGGAGACGGTCCACAGCTTGGCCCAGGTGCCATCGGCTTCGATTTTCTTCAGGAAGGCGTTGATGAAGGCCACGCCGTCCGAGCCCTTGGGCAGGCCGATGCCGTAGGAATCCTGGGCGCCAAAGGGCGCGCCTGCCAGCCGCGCGTCGCCAGTGCCCAGGCTCAGGGTGTTGAGCAGCAGCGTGTAGTCGGTCACATAGGCATCCACACGGCCCTGGCGCAGGGAGTCCAGCGCTTCCTGGTGGGTCTGGAACTCCTGCACGACCGCCTTGGGCGCGTGCTGCGCCAGGATGGCGGGGCCCGTGGAGCCGGCCTGCGTGGCCACCTTCTTGCCTGCCAGGTCGCTGTACGACTGCACGGTCTTGTTGCTTGCCTTGACCAGCACCCCGGCCTGCGAGGTGTAGTAGGGGCCGGCAAACGAGATCTTCTCGGCGCGTGCGGGGGTGATGGAGTAGGTGGCGATCACCATGTCCGCCTGGTTGTTGATGAGCACCTGCTCGCGCGTGGACGAGGTCACCTGTGCGAACTGGTACTTGGACGCATCGCCCAGGATGTAGCGCGTGAGCAGCTGGGCCAGGCCTGCGTCGAAGCCGCGGATCTTGCCGTCCTTCTCGTTGAGCAGGGAGAACAGATTCGAGGTCTGGGTGCTGCCCAGGCGCAGCGTGCCGGTCTGCTTGATCTTGCTGGCCCAGGTGCTCGATGCAATAGTCGCGGCGTCGGCGACGGGGCCTTGCGCCACCAGGGCGTCAAACGCCGCTGTGTTCAGGGGCGCGCCCTGCGCAAAAAGCGATCCACTGCCCACGATCGCCAGCGTCACCACGGTGGATTTCAGAATGGATTTGATGGGCATGTGGTCTTCCTGCTTGGTCTGTGATGTAAATCTAGGGATGGCTGCCAGGGGCAAGGGCCGATTATGGCGACTCGCGGCCCTTGCTGCCGCACAAGGGCTCAGTCCCTGGTCATGCGCCGGTCATGCGCCGGTCACGTCCCGGCCATGCGCCGACCGGGTGCGATGGTGGGGGCTGCGGCATTGAGCGTCTCGATCGCATAGCCGGCCGCTGCCTTGTAGCGGGCCATGAAGCCCTCGCGCTCCTCGCGCGGCAGCACCTCGTCGATATGGTCGAAGACGCCGCCGCAGCGCTCGTCCACCAGCCCCAGCAGGCCGAAGGGGCCGGCCCCGCGGTTGCGCAGCACCAGGGCCGAGATGTCCTTGCACAGCCTGTCGTCATAGGCGCGCAGCGCCTGCGGGCCCACGCCGTGGTCCAGCAGCTGCGCGCCCAGCACGCGCGCGTCCACGATGGCCTGGCTGGCGCCGTTGGAGCCCACCGGGTACATCACATGCGCCGCGTCGCCCAGCAAGGCCACGCGGCCGTCCACCCAGGTGGGCACGGGGTCGCGGTCGATCATGGGGTACTCGAAGACATCCGTGGCGCCGCGCAGCATGGCCGGCACGTCCAGCCAGCCGTAGTCCCAGCCCTCGAAGTGGTGGATGAATTCCTCCAGCGCCACGCGCCGGTTCCAGTCGCCTTGCTGCCAGCCGCCGTCGTTGTCCACCGTGATCTCGGCGATCCAGTTGATGGTGGCCAGGCCCGTGACGGGGTCCGGCGGCGTGATGGGGTACAGCACCACGCGATGGCGCAGCGAGCCCACACCCACGAAGGACGCACCGGTGCGCACAGGCACCCCGGGCGTGGTGCCGCGCCACATGATGGCGCCGCCCCACTGGATGGGCGGCTGAGCGGGGTGCATCTGCGCGCGCACGGCCGAGTGCAGGCCATCGGCCGCCACCAGCAGCGAGCCCTGCACCTCCAGCCGCTGGCCATCGCGGGTGTCGATGAGGGCGGTCACGCCCTCGGCATCCTGCCGGTAGCCCACCACGCGCCGGCCCAGCTGCACGGCGTCGTCGCCCAGGCGCTCCCGCACGGCGTTGAACAGCATCATCTGCAACTGCCCGCGGTGCACCCCGTACTGCGGCCAGTGGTAGCCCGCCTGCAGCCCGCGCGGCTCGGCATATACCTCGTTGCCGTTGCGGCCCACCAGCGCCCATTCCCGCGCCTGCAGGCCGATGGTGTCCAGCACATCGTTGCCGAAGCCCAGGTCATGCAGTTCCCGCACCGCGTTCGGCTGCAGGTTGATGCCCACGCCCAGCGGCTGCAGCTGCGCCACCGACTCGAACACGATGCAGGGCACGCCGATCTGGTGCAGCGTGAGGGCAGTGGCCATGCCACCGATGCCGCCGCCGGCAATGAGCACGGGGCGGGATGGATTGTTGTGTGAAGCAGCAGCAGACATGCCGGGATTGTCCATGCAATGGCTGCGGGCGGATGTCCCATCTGCGGCGCGTGCATGGCGCAAAAAATGTATGATGGCCATCATGCGAAACACAAATTCCAGCGCCCGGGCTTCCGCCAAGGAGGCCACGCATGAGCGCATCGTCTCCGTGGCGGCGCGTGCCATCCGCCGCAGCGGCTATGGCGGCACCGGGGTGGCGGACATCATGAAGGAGGCAGGCCTGACGCACGGCGCCTTCTACGCCCATTTCGCCTCGCGCGACGCCATGCTGGCCGAAGCGGCGGGCAAGGCCTGCGCCGAGTCCTGCGCCGCCGTCGCCGACGTGGTGGCCAAGGCGCCGCCCGGCATGGTGCTGCAGGCCATGCTGGCCGCCTATCTTTCCAAGGAACATGTCCAGCGCGCCGAGGTGGGCTGCCCCCTGGCGGCCCTGGGCTCCGAGACCTCGCGCCAGGCGCCGGAGGTGCGCCGCGTGGCCACGGGCCACATCAAGGAAATGGTCGATCTCATCGCCCGCCAATCGCCGGACTGGGGACAGCCCGGCGCCCATGAGCGCGCGCTCGTCACCTTGTCCACCATGGTCGGCAGCCTGCTGCTGGCTCGGGCAGTGGACGATCCGGCCCTGTCCGACAGCCTGCGCGAAGCAGCACTCAAGCACCTGACGCCGGCCAGCCAGTGATGGCGCATGCCCTGTGCATGTGCCTGGATTTTTTTCGTCGTTACATATGATGATCATCATATAAAGGAAGACCATGAAGGCATTTGTTCTGGAAAGCCATGGAGCGAACCGCGCCTTGCAGCTGGCAGACGTACCCGAGCCGCAGCTGCGTGACGACGAAGTCCTGGTCCAGGTCCATGCCGCAGGCGTGAACCAGCTGGACTCCAAGATCATGGACGGGCAATTCAAGCTCATCCTGCCCTATCGCCTGCCCCTGATCCTGGGCCACGACGTGGCCGGTGTGGTGGTCAAGGCCGGCCCGAGCGTGCGGCAGTTCAAGCCCGGCGATGAGGTCTATGCACGCACGGACGATTTCCGGATCGGTACGTTCGCGGAGTTCGTGCCGGTCAAGGAGTCGTCACTGGCGCCAAAACCCAAGGGGCTCACGATGGAAGAGGCGGCCTCCATCCCCCTGGTGGGCCTGACGGCCTGGCAGGCCCTGGTGGAGACAGCGAAGCTGTCGAAGGGGCAAAGGGTCTTCATCCAGGCCGGCTCCGGCGGCGTGGGCACGTTCGCCATCCAGCTGGCCAGGCACCTGGGTGCCACCGTTGCCACCACCACGAGCGCGGCCAACTTCGAACTGGTCAGGAGCCTGGGAGCGGATGTCGTCATCGACTACCGCACGCAGGACTTCGAGGACGTCCTGCACGACTACGACGTGGTGCTCAACAGCCAGGACGGCAAGACGCTTGGCAAATCCCTGCGCGTGCTCAAGGGCGGCGCCAAGCTGGTCTCCATCTCCGGCCCACCCGATCCCGCATTTGGCAGAAACATCGCGGCGCCCGCATTCGTGCGGCTGGTGATGCGGCTGCTCAGCTCCGGTGTCAGGCGCCGGGCGCGAGGCCGTGG
Source organism: Delftia sp. SD018 (assembly GCF_017355445.1). NCBI lineage: Bacteria > Pseudomonadati > Pseudomonadota > Betaproteobacteria > Burkholderiales > Comamonadaceae > Delftia > Delftia sp. SD018. The sequence goes on along the minus strand of NZ_JADDRN010000023.1, from coordinate 3,987 downwards.
CATTGACTACTCATTTCTCTTCATGCGGGCCAACGGCGGCCAGCTGCGCGAGATCACCCGCCTCATCGAAGCGGGCGCCATCCGCCCGGTCGTGGACAAGGTCTTCGCATTCGAGTCCACCAACGAGGCCCTTGCCTATTCCGAAGCCGGCCATGCCAAGGGCAAGGTCGTCATCAAGATCCGTTGAATCTGTTTTCCCCCACCCCTGGAGTGCTCCATGAAAATTGAAAACGCTGTTGTTCTCGTCACCGGCGCCAATCGCGGCATCGGCCTGGCTTTCGCACGCGAGCTGCTTGCCCGTGGCGCCCGCAAGGTCTACGCCGGCGCGCGCGACCCCGCCACGGTCACCCAGCCCGGCGTGCATGCCCTGCAGCTGGACGTGAACCGCCCGCAGGACGTGGCCGCCGCCGCTGCGCAGGCGTCGGACGTCACGCTGGTGATCAACAACGCCGGCATCGCCCAGCCCGGCGGCTTCATGGCGCCCGACAGCGAAGAGGTCGCCAGGCGCATCTTCGAGACCAACTTCTTCGCCGTGCTGCGCATGAGCCAGGCCTTCGCGCCGGTTCTCAAGGCCAACGGCGGCGGGGCCTTGCTCAATGTGCTGTCGGTGGCCTCCTGGGTGAATGGCGGCGAGCTGGCTGCCTACTCGGCCAGCAAGTCGGCCGCCTGGTCGCTCACCAACGCCCTGCGCAGCGAGCTTGCAGGGCAGAAGACACAGGTGCTGGGCCTGCACATGGCCTATGTCGACACGGACCTCACGCGCGGGCTTGACGCGCCGAAGTCCAGCCCCGAGGACATCGTCAGCCGCGCGCTGGATGGACTGGAGGCCGGGCTCGATGAAGTGCTGGCCGACGAGCTCACCCAGCAGGTCAAGCGCGGCATGACGGCGGCCCGGCCAAGCTATCTGCCGCAGGGCGCCTGAGATCGGACCGTGCCAGCCATGGGTGCCCATCCGCATGGATCGGCGTGGGCTGGCACAATCGGTCAGCGCCGGTTTGGCCTATATTTCCATATTTGTTGAAATATCGTATGATTTGCCCATGGATGAATCTGAAGTCGTCGAATCCCTGGCCGCGCTTGCCCACCCCTTGCGCCTGCGCATCTTCCGCGCGCTCGTCGTGGCCGGGCCCGAGGGGCTGACGCCGGGCGTCATGGCAGAAAGCCTGGGCGCCGCCAACACCACGCTGTCTTTCCATCTCAAGGAACTGACCCGCTCGGGCCTGGTGACGCAGGAGCGGGCCAGCCGCAACCTGGTGTACCGCGCCGCCTATGAGCGCATGAACGGCCTGCTCGGCTTCCTGACGCAGAACTGCTGTGCAGGTGCGGCATGCGAGGTGGCCGACATGTCCTGCAAGTCCTGCTGACGCTGCTCCCCCGGTTTCCCCGCCCCGAACACTTCCTGCCATGACTTCCGACAAACCCCTGAACGTCCTGTTTCTGTGCACGCACAACTCTGCCCGGAGCATCCTGGCGGAAGGCCTTCTGAATCACCTCGGCGGCGGGCGCTTCAAGGCCTACTCCGCAGGCAGCAGCCCCCGCGACAACCAGCAGCCCCATCCGCTGGCGATTGCGGCGCTGGAGCAGGCGGGCGTCTGCACCGAAGGCCTGCGCAGCAAAAGCTGGGACGAGTTCGGCGCGCCTGATGCGCCCCCTATGGACCTGGTCATCACCGTCTGCGACAGCGCCGCTGGCGAGGCATGCCCCTATTGGCCGGGCCAGCCCGCCACCGCGCACTGGGGCTACGCGGACCCGTCGCAGGCCGAAGGAAGCGACCAAGGCCGGCAGGCCGCATTCCTCCAGACCCTGCTGGCCATGCGGCAGCGCCTGGAGCGGCTCGTCAACCTGCCGCCATCGTCCCTGGCCAGGCACGCGCTGCAGCAGTCTGCCCGCGACCTGGCCCGTGACTGAAGCCTGCCACTGACACCCGCCACCGAAACCGCTGCGGCCCCCGCTGCCGCCTGCACATCCTCGAAGAAAACAGCACATGCTTGCGGCCCTCCTGATCTTTGCAGCCACCCTTGTTCTGGTCATCTGGCAGCCCGCAGGCCTGGGCATCGGCTGGAGCGCGTCGCTCGGCGCCATCGTGGCACTGGCCCTGGGGGTGGTGCACTGGGCCGATGTCGCCGTCGTCTGGGGCATCGTCTGGAACGCAACCGCCACCTTCGTGGCGGTCATCATCATCAGCCTGCTGCTGGACGAGGCCGGGTTCTTCGAATGGGCTGCACTGCACGTGGCCCGCTGGGGGCGCGCAAGCGGCAGGCGCCTGTTTGCCTTCATCGTGCTGCTGGGCGCCGTGGTGTCTGCGGTCTTCGCCAACGATGGCGCCGCGCTCATCCTGACGCCCATCGTGATGGCCATGCTGGTGGCCCTGGGCTTTTCTGCCGCAAGCACCTTGGCCTTCGTCATGGCGGCAGGGTTCATCGCGGACACGGCCAGCCTGCCGCTGGTGGTGTCCAACCTGGTCAACATCGTCTCGGCGGACTTCTTCGGCATCGGCTTCAACGACTACGCGTCGGTCATGGTGCCGGTGAACCTGGTTGCCGTGGCCGCCAGCCTGGGCGTGCTGTTCCTGTTCTTCCGCAAGGATCTGCCCCGCACCTACGCCTTGGAGCGCCTGCAGCCGCCATCGGCCGCCATCCGGGACCTGGCCACCTTCCGCGCAGGCTGGGCCGTGCTGGCGCTGTTGATGCTGGGCTTCTTCGGGCTGGAGCCGCTGGGCGTTCCCGTCAGCGCGGTGGCCGCAGCCTGTGCGCTGCTCTTGCTGGCCGTCGCCGCCCATGGCCGGGTCATCAGCGCAGGACGGGTCCTGAAGGGCGCGCCATGGCAGATCGTCGTGTTCTCACTGGGCATGTACCTGGTGGTCTATGGCTTGCGCAACGCTGGGCTGACCGGCGCCCTGGCCAGGGTGCTGGAAGTCTTTGCAGGCGGCGGCGTGTGGGGCGCCGCAATAGGCACCGGCTTTCTGTCGGCGGGCCTGTCTTCCGTGATGAACAACATGCCCACGGTGCTGGTGGGCGCCCTGTCCATCGAGCACTCCGGGGCCACGGGGCTGGTGAAGGAAGCCATGGTCTATGCCAATGTGATCGGCTGTGACCTCGGCCCCAAGATCACGCCCATCGGCAGCCTGGCCACCTTGCTCTGGCTCCATGTGCTGGCCCGCAAGGGCATGACGATTGCCTGGGGCTACTACCTGCGCGTCGGCATCGTCCTGACCCTTCCGGTCCTTGCCATCACGCTGGTCGCGCTTGCCTTGCGGCTGAGTGTGGGCTGAGCGTGGTCTGGGCGTGGTCTGAACGCCGGCCGGCCGGCGTGCTGGCGCATCAGCTGCTGCCGTCCTGCGCAGGCATCGGCACATTGGCGCGGCGTTCAAACAGGTGGGCCATGGCCTTTGCCGCCGCCTCGGCCGCTTCGGCGCGGCGCATCTCGGCCGCGTCTTCGAACCCGCAGCCCATGGCCTGGGCCTCGGTGCCCGCGTAGTCGGCCAGCGTCTCCGCGCTGTCGCGGATGCTTTGCAGTGCGCGGGCCACCACGTCCATGTGGCGATGGCCCTTGGGCGTCTCCAGCCATGCCAGGGCCAACTGGGCGATGGCGGAGATTTCTGCACAGCCTTGCTGCACGAGATGGTCCACCTGGGTGAGGGCGTTGGACAGCTGCCGGGTGCTGTGGCTGTCCGTGGCGGATTTGGGCTGGGCGGGGTTCATGCCTGGGCCCTCCGTGTGGAAAGGGCGGCGCCAAAAGAGGGCGCGCAGGCAAGAGCGAGAGAAACGGCGTTCATGGTTCCGTACTCCTATGCGAGATTTGAAACCACCAGCCCCGTGTTTTGAAGCACGGAAAAGGTGGACGGGATGTTCAAAACACGCGCATAGACGTGCGGGCAGCCTTGCGGACAGCCCCATCCCGCCCGTAACCGTGTGGACGAGCGGGCGGGCCCACTTGCCAGGTGTTCAGACGTGACGAGGCCTTCTTTCGGGAAGGCTCAACCGCTAT
>NZ_JADDRN010000022.1:0-114523 GCF_017355445.1 Delftia sp. SD018 | reverse complement strand
ATGCAGGAAACGGGGAAACAGGCAGAGCAGCCAAAACGGACATCCCAAAAAAAGAGAGCGCTGACGCGCTCTCTTTTTATTCCCGCACCCGGATGCAACATCCGGCGCAGTTTCCTGGGGCCAATTCCGCTAGCATTGACGTTAACGTCAACGTCGCATTCCCATGGCCGCCGGCTGTGGATGCTGGCGGACTCTCCAGCCATGTCGACTACCTACACCATCAGCGATCTTGCCAAGGAGTTCGATCTCACGACCCGAGCCATCCGCTTCTATGAAGACATGGGCTTGCTTGAGCCCGAGCGCGCCGGGCCTGGCGGGCGCAATCGCGTCTACAGCGCGCGTGATCGCACACGTCTTCGCCTGACCTTGCGGGCCAAGCGGCTGGGACTGTCTCTGAACGAAGCCAAGGAGATCATCGATCTCTACGACAGCCCCCGCGACACGGGCGTGCAACTGCGCAAATTCCTGGAAGTGCTGACTGTGCATCGCCGCCAGCTCGAGGACCGCCTGGCCGATCTGCAGGCCAACCTGGCCGAGGTGCGAGAGCAGGAATCCGAGGCCCGCACTCTGTTGAAACACCTGGATGGGAAAAATGCTTCATAATTGACGTTTACGTAAACGTAATTTGTGAGGCTTGCCTTGACCGTGCTCCGCCTGGAACCTGCCAACAGCGACTTTGCCCGCCGTGTGCGAGACAGTTTTGCACGCCAGGGCGCGATGCACACCCTGGGCGCCGAGCTGTCCCTGCTGGAGCCCGGCGCCGTCGATGTCTGCCTGGACTGGGCGCCCGGGCTGACGCAGCAGCATGGCTTTTTGCATGCTGGCATGGTTTCCACGGCGCTGGATTCCGCCTGCGGCTATGCAGGGCTGAACCTGATGCCGGCCGATGCTGCCGTGCTCACCATCGAATTCAAGATCAATCTGCTGGCCCCCGCCAAGGGCCAGCGCTTTCGCATGGAAGGCCGGGTGATCAAGCCGGGCCGCACGATCATCGTGACCGAGGGGCGCGCCTACGCCATCGACGAAGGCCGCGAAAAACTGATTGCCACCATGGGCTGCACGCTGATGTGCGTGCAGGGCCGCGATCTGGCCGACTGAGCCGGGCGGCGTTCTTTCACCAAATTTCCACAGGAGACACGAGATGAGCCTTTCCAACCTGCCGGGCCTGAACTTCCAACTGGGCGAGGACATCGACGCGCTGCGCGATGCCGTGCGCGAGTTCGCACAGGCCGAGATTGCACCGCGCGCCGGCGAGATCGACCGCGACGACCAGTTCCCCATGGACCTGTGGCGCAAGTTTGGCGATCTTGGCGTGTTGGGCATCACCGTGTCCGAGCAGTACGGCGGCGCCAACATGGGCTACCTGGCCCACATGGTGGCGATGGAGGAAATCTCGCGTGCCAGTGCCTCGGTGGGCCTGTCTTATGGCGCGCACAGCAATCTTTGCGTGAACCAGATCAACCGAAACGGCAACGAGGCGCAAAAGGCCAAGTACCTGCCCAAGCTGATCAGCGGCGAGCATGTGGGCGCGCTGGCCATGAGCGAGCCCGGCGCTGGCTCGGACGTGATCAGCATGAAGCTCAAGGCCGAGGACAAGGGTGGCTACTTCCTGCTCAACGGCACCAAGATGTGGATCACCAATGGTCCCGATGCCGACACCCTGGTGGTCTACGCCAAGACCGAGCCCGAGCTGAACGCCCGCGGCGTGACTGCCTTCCTGATCGAGAAGGGCATGAAGGGCTTTTCCATTGCCCAGAAGCTGGACAAGCTGGGCATGCGTGGCAGCCACACGGGCGAGCTGGTGTTCGAGAACGTCGAGGTACCGGCCGAGAACGTGCTGGGCGGCCTGAACAACGGCGCCAAGGTGCTGATGAGCGGCCTGGACTACGAGCGTGCCGTGCTGACCGGCGGGCCGCTGGGCATCATGCAGTCGGTGATGGACAACGTCGTGCCCTACATCCATGACCGCAAGCAGTTCGGCCAGAGCATTGGCGAGTTCCAGCTCATTCAGGGCAAGGTGGCGGACATGTACACCGTGCTGCAAGCGGGTCGCTCATTTGCCTATACGGTCGCCAAAAACCTCGATTTGCTGGGAACGGAGCATGTTCGCCAGGTCCGCAAGGACTGTGCCAGCGTCATCCTGTGGTGCGCCGAGAAGGCGACATGGATGGCCGGCGAAGGCGTTCAAATCTATGGAGGTAATGGGTATATCAACGAATACCCACTGGGTCGCCTCTGGCGGGATGCGAAACTCTACGAGATCGGCGCCGGCACCAGCGAGATCCGTCGCATGCTGATCGGCCGCGAGCTGTTCGCAGAGACCTGCTGATCCCGCACCCGCCTGCCGCGCCGTTCTTGAGTTTGACCCAACAAAAGGATTGCTTATGAGCACAACCTCCATCGAAGAACTGTTTGTCCATAACCGCGAATGGGCCCAGCAGATGGAGCGTGACCGGCCCGGTTTCTTCACCGGGCTGTTGTCGCAGCAAAAACCCCGCTACATGTGGATCGGCTGTTCCGACAGCCGCGTCCCTGCGAACCAGATCACGGGCCTGGAGCCCGGCGAGGTGTTCGTGCACCGCAACGTGGCCAACGTGGTCGTGCCCAGCGACCTGAACTGCCTGTCCACCATCCAGTACGCGGTGGACCAGCTCAAGGTCGAGCACCTGATGGTCGTGGGCCACTATGGCTGCGGCGGCGTGCTGGCGGCACTGGAGGATGTGCGCGTGGGCCTGGCCGACAACTGGATCCGCCATGTGAAGGATGTGCGCGACAAGCACCAGGCGCTGCTGGCCAGCCTGTCCCCGCAATGGCGCCACGATGCGCTGTGCGAACTCAATGCCATCGAGCAGGTGATCAATGTGGCGCAGAGCACGGTGATGCAGGATGCCTGGGCGCGCGGCCAGAAGGTCACGCTGCACGGCTGGTGCTATGGCCTCAAGGACGGCCTGATCACCAATCTGCAGATGACCGTGCCCGGTGTCGGCGGCATCGCCAACATCCATGCCGAGGCTGTCGAGCTGGTCGCCAGCCGCCAGCGCGACTGAGCGGCCGTGGCAGGCGGGACCCCGGGAGACTTCATGCCGATGCCTGCCCAGGACACCCTGCTTGCCCATGACATCGCGCGGGCGATGATGGATGGCTTCAATCGCCATTACCGCCTGTTCCGCGCCGAATCCGCCCGCGCCAAGCACCGCTTCGAAACCGCCGACTGGCTGGGTCAGCAGCGTGCCCAGCGCGAGCGCATCGAGTTCTACGACCTGCGCGTGCGCGAATGCGTGCGCCGGCTTGAAAAGGAATTTGCGGCCGGCGCCCAGCCCATGCCGGTCTGGCAGCAGATCAAGCGCCACTACATCGGGCTCATGGTCAACCACCTGCAGCCGGAGCTGGCCGAGACCTTCTTCAACTCGGTCACCACCAAGATCCTGCACCGCACGCATTTCCACAACGATTTCATCTTCGTGCGGCCCGCCGTCAGCACGGAATACATAGAGAACCAGGAGCCGGCTGCGCGCCCGGCCTACCTGGCCTTCTACCCCACGCGCGAGACGCTGCCGCAGACGCTGCGCGAAGTCGTGGAGCAATTCGCGCTGCAGCGCCCCTTCGAGGACCTGGAGCGCGACATCGCCCGCCTGGCCGAGCGCCTGGAGCCGCAGCTGCAGGCCATGCGCCTGTACGCCAACTTCCAGATCCAGGTGCTGTCCAGCCTGTTTTTCCGCAACAAGGGCGCCTACATCGTCGGCAAGATCATCAACGGCTTTGCCGAGCTGTCCTGGGCCGTGCCCATCCTGCACGGCGACAACGGCCGGCTGGTGCTGCATGCGGCCCTTTTCGGCGAGAAGGACTTCCACGGCCTGTTCAGCTTTGCGCGCGCCTACTTCATGGTCGATACCGACGTGCCCAGCGCCTACGTGCAGTTCCTGCGCAGCCTCATGCCGCGCAAGCCGCGCGCCGAGCTGTACAACGCCCTGGGCCTGGCCAAGCAGGGCAAGACGCTGTTCTACCGCGACTTCCTGCACCACCTGCGGCATTCGCGCGACCAGTTCCGCATCGCGCCCGGCATCAAGGGCATGGTCATGCTGGTGTTCGACCTGCCCAGCTTTCCCTATGTGTTCAAGCTCATCAAGGACCGCTTCGCCGCGCCCAAGGAGATCACGCGCGAACAGGTCAAGGCCAAGTACCGCCTGGTCAAGCAGCACGACCGCGTGGGGCGCATGGCCGACACGCTGGAGTACAGCCTGGTGGCCTTCCCCCGCGAGCGCTTTTCGGATGCGCTGATCGCCGAGATCCTGGAGCATGCGCCCAGCCAGGTCGAGATCAGCGACCGCGACGGCGATGGCCGGCAGGAGGTCATCATCTCCCACCTCTACATAGAGCGGCGCATGGTGCCGCTGAACATGCTGCTGCAGGAGTGCTTCGATGACGGGCTGGACCTGCCGGCACCGCGGCAGCGCCTGGAGAGCGCCGTGATCGAGTACGGCAATGCCATCAAGGATCTGGTCGCGGCCAATATCTTCCCGGGCGACATGCTGTGGAAGAACTTCGGCATCACGCGCGGCGGCAAGGTGGTGTTCTACGACTACGACGAGATCGAATACCTGACCGACTGCCACTTCCGCCAGGTGCCCGCGCCGCGCAACGAGGAGGACGAGCTCAGCGGCGAGGTCTGGTACCCCGTGGGCCCGCGCGATGTGTTCCCGGAAACCTTCGCGCCCTTTCTGCTGGGCAACCCGGCCGTGCGCGAAGTCTTCATGCGCCACCATGCCGACCTGCTCGACCCCGCCTTCTGGCAGGCGCATCAGCAGCGCATCCGCGAAGGCCATGTCCACGATGTCTTCCCCTACGAGCGCAGCCGCTGGCTGGCCTGACCCGTTTTCCCTTTCTTTCACCATCACGACACCCCAGGAGACAAGCATGCAAGACCCCATCGTCATCGTCGGCGCAGCCCGCACCCCCATGGGCGCCTTCCAGGGCGACTTCGCCGACCTCGCGGCCCATGATCTGGGCGGCGCTGCCATCAAGGCGGCCGTGCAGCGCGCGGGCGTGGCGCCCGAGAAAGTGGACGAAGTGCTGTTCGGCAACTGCCTGATGGCGGGCCAGGGCCAGGCGCCCGCCCGCCAGGCCGGCTTCAAGGGCGGCCTGCCGCGCAGCACGGGCGCCGTGACCCTGTCCAAGATGTGTGGTGCCGGCATGGAGGCCACCATCCTGGCGCACGACCAGCTGGTCGCAGGCAGCCGCGATGTCGTGGTCTCCGGCGGCATGGAAAGCATGACCAATGCACCCTACCTGCTCAAGAAGGGCCGTGGCGGCTACCGCATGGGTCACGACAAGGTCTATGACCACATGATGCTCGACGGCCTGGAGGACGCCTACGAGCCTGGCCGCTCCATGGGCACTTTTGGCGAGGACTGCGCCGCCAAATACCACTTCACGCGCGAGCAGCAGGACGCCTACGCCATCGAAAGCGTCAAGCGCGCCCAGGCGGCCACTGAAAGTGGCGCCTTCGCCGCCGAGATCACGCCCGTCACCGTCTCCACGCGCAAGGGCGACGTCACGGTCAGCATCGACGAAGGCCCGGCCAAGGCCAAGCTGGACAAGATTTCCAGCCTCAAGCCCGCCTTCAAGAAGGACGGCACGATCACGGCCGCATCGAGCTCCAGCATCAACGACGGCGCCGCCGCCCTGGTGCTGATGCGCGAGTCCACGGCCAAGGAACTGGGCTGCAAGCCGCTGGCGCGCATCGTTGCCCATGCCACGCATGCCCAGGAGCCCGAATGGTTCACCACGGCCCCCGTGGGCGCCACGCAGAAGGCCCTCAAGAAGGCCGGCTGGACGGCGGCGGACGTGGACCTGTGGGAAGTCAACGAAGCCTTTGCCGTCGTGCCCATGGCCCTGATGGCCGAGCTGGGCGTGCCGCGCGACAAGGTCAACGTCAACGGAGGCGCCTGTGCGCTGGGCCACCCCATTGGCGCCAGCGGTGCGCGCATCCTGGTCACGCTGCTGCACGCCCTGCAGGCGCGCGGCGGCAAGCGCGGCCTGGCCACGCTGTGCATAGGCGGCGGCGAGGGAACAGCCATGGCGATAGAACTCGTCTAAGCTCGGGTCCTTCGGGCGCATCGCCTGCCTGCCTCATCGAGCCCTCCACACCATGATTACCAGCGAAGAACAGTTGCGCAGCCTGTATGCCATGCCGGCCGAAAGGGCCTTGCTCAAGCAGCAGGTGGACCTGGACCGGCACTGCCTGCGCTTCATCGCGCTGTCGCCGCTGTGCATCGTGGCCACGGGGGGCGGGGCGGGCGCGATGATGGATGCCTCGCCGCGCGGCGGCAAGCCGGGCTTCATCAAGGCGCCCGACAACCAGACGCTGCTGATCCCCGATTCGGGCGGCAACAACCGCCTGGACAGCTTCAGCAACCTGATCGCCGATCCGCGCATCGGCCTGCTGTTCATGGTGCCGGGTTTCGACGAGACCCTGCGCGTCAACGGCGTGGCCAAGCTGCGCGACGAGGCCCATTACACGGCGCTGTTCGCCAGCGAAGGCTTCCGGCCCAAGATCGTTCTGGAGATCCAGGTGCAGGAGGCCTATCTGCACTGTGCCAAGGCCCTGATGCGCGCCCGGCTCTGGAAGCCAGAGTCCCAGGTGTCGCGCAACGTCATGCCCTCGGTGAACCAGATGGTCCACCAGCAGATCGGCCTGCCTGCGCCCACCGAGACGCAGGAGGCCATGGTCGAGCGCTACGAAAAACAGATCGCGGACGAGCAGGGCCGCTGACCGCATTCCATTTGAAAGGTCGAAAGACATGGCAGTCACTCTGGTGTTGGGCGCCTCGCGCGGGCTTGGTTTTGCCTTGGTGGAGGCCTATGCGGCCCAGGGCCGCAGCGTGGTCGCCACGGTGCGCAGCGAGGCCGACCGCGAGCGCGTCGAGGCCACGGGCGCCAAGGTGCTGCTGGTGGATGTGGCCGACCCGGCCAGCGTCAGCGGCCTGGCCTGGCAGCTCGACGGCGAGAAGATCGAGCTGGCGCTGTACGTGGCCGGAGTGTGGGATGCCCACAGCTCGGCCACGCCGCCCACGCGCGAGCAGTTCGACCGCGTCATGCACACCAATGTGCTGGGCGCCATGCAGGTGCTGCCCCAGGTGGCGCCGCTGGTCGAGGCGGCGGGCGGCGTGTTCGGCCTGTTCTCCAGCCAGATGTCGCTGCTGGCCGACGCCGAATCCGACGCCTGGCTCTACCGCGTCAGCAAGGCTGCGCTCAACATGGTCGTGGCCAGCGCACAGCCGCAATGGCCGGGCGCCACCGTGGTCGCGCTGGACCCGGGCTGGGTGCAGACCGACATGGGTGGCGCGGCTGCCACCTTCACCGTGGAGCAAAGCGTGCAGGGCCTGGTGCGCACGCTGGCCGGCGTCACGCCGGCCGACCGGGGCCGCATGCTGCGGCATGACGGGCAGCGCATCGCCTGGTAGATCCGACGGCAGATCCGGCCAGCGCAACGGACAACGAACAACGAAACAAGAATCAGGAGACAAGACATGCTGCTCAACGCAGACCAGGAAATGATCCGTGACGCGGTGCGCGACTTCGTGCGCACCGAAATCACGCCCCATGCCGCACGCTGGGACAAGGAACACCACTTTCCCAAGAACGTGCACCAGGGCCTGGCGGCGCTGGGCGCCTACGGCATCTGCGTGCCCGAGGAATACGGCGGCGCCGGCCTTGACTACCTGAGCCTGGCCCTGGTGCTGGAGGAAATCGCAGCCGGCGACGGCGGCACCAGCACGGTGATCAGCGTCACCAACTGCCCCGTCAACGCCATCCTCATGCGCTACGGCAGCGAGGCGCAAAAGCAGCAATGGCTGGCGCCGCTGGCGCGCGGCGAGATGCTGGGCGCCTTCTGCCTGACCGAGCCGCATGTGGGCTCGGATGCCTCGGCGCTGCGCACCACGGCCACGCGCGACGGCAGCGACTACGTGATCAACGGCGTCAAGCAGTTCATCACCAGTGGCAAGAACGGCGACGTGGCCATCGTCATCGCCGTCACCGACAAGGCGGCGGGCAAGCGCGGCATGAGCGCCTTCATCGTTCCGACCTCCGCACCCGGCTACCAGGTGCTGCGGCTGGAGGACAAGCTGGGCCAGCACAGTTCGGACACGGCCCAGATCCAGTTCGAGGGCTGCCGCATCCCCGCCGCCAACCTCATCGGCGCCGAGGGCGAGGGCTACAAGATTGCGCTGTCGGCGCTGGAAGGCGGGCGCATAGGCATTGCCGCGCAAAGCGTGGGCATGGCGCGTGCGGCCTTCGATTGCGCGCTGCAGTACTCCAAGGAGCGCGAGAGCTTCGGCCAACCCATCTTCAACCACCAGGCCGTGGGCTTTCGCCTGGCCGACTGCGCCACGCAGATCGAGGCCGCGCGCCAGCTGATCTGGCATGCGGCCAGCCTGCGCGATGCCGGCCTGCCCTGCCTCAAGGAAGCGGCCATGGCCAAGCTGTTCGCCAGCGAAATGGCCGAGCGCGTGTGCAGCGCCGCCATCCAGACCCTGGGCGGCTATGGCGTGGTCAGCGACTTCCCCGTGGAACGCATCTACCGCGACGTGCGCGTCTGCCAGATCTACGAGGGCACGAGCGACGTGCAGAAAATTCTCATCCAGCGCGCCCTGGCCTGAGGCCAATCCCCCACGCTGCGGGTCGGGCCGGATGGCCCTGACACCCGCAGGGCTTAGCATGGAGCATCGCCGGCACGGCGCCCGAGAGAGGCGGGCAGCCGTTTTCGGCAGGTTTGTGACCACCTTCGCAGGAGATCCCGACATGCCCATCGCTTCCGTCAACGGCCAGAACCTGTACTACGAGGACACGGGCGGGAGAGGCCCGGTCCTGGTGTTTTCGCACGGGCTGCTCATGGACCACACCATGTTCGCTCCCCAGGTCCAGGCACTGCAAGGGCGCTTTCGCTGCATCAGCTGGGACGAGCGCGGCCATGGCCAGACGGCAGACCCCGAGCAGTGCGCACCCTTCGACTACTACGACTCGGCCGACGACCTGGCCGCCCTGCTCGAGCACCTGGGCGTGGAGCGCGCGGTGCTGGTGGGCATGTCGCAGGGCGGCTACCTGTCGCTGCGTTGCGCGCTCATCCACCCCGAGATCGTGCGCGCGCTGGTGCTGATCGACACCCAGGCCATGCTGGAAGACCCCGAGCAGATGCCCCACCACGAAGCCTTGCTGCGCGCCTGGATGGAGCATGGCCTCAGCGACGACATGGCGACCACGGTGGAGCGCACCATCCTGGGCCAGGGCTGGAGCGGCGCGGCGGCCTGGCGTGCCAAATGGAAGAAGGCCACGCCCATCAACCTGGGGCAGAGCTTTCTGGCGCTGGCCCAGCGCGATGACATCAGCCCGCGCCTGCCCGACATCCATGTGCCGGCCCTGGTCATCCATGGCACGGACGACACCGCCATCGCGCCCGACCGTGCACGCGCTATGGCCAAGGCCTTGCCCAGGGCGCAGTGGGTGGAGGTGCCGGGTGCCGGCCATGCGGCCAACCTCACGCATCCGCAGCCCGTGAACCTGGCCATCGAGCGCTTCCTGGAGCAGCTCGACTGACAGGGCCTGCCGGGCAGGGGGTCAGACCGGCGGATCGCCGTCGTTCTCGCTGTCGCGGCGGCGCAGGACGACGGTGATGCTGCCGTCGGTCTCCAGCGTGGCGCGCTCCACCTCGCGCAGGTGCAGGCAGCCGCCCGCTCGCAGCGCGGCCTCGATATCGTCGCGCGTGATGCGTTCCTCGCGCATCAGGTCCTTGTTCAGGTGTCCGTCCCTGATCAGGGCCTTGGCCTTGCCGTCGATGAGCCGCTCCAGCGCGGGAAAGCGAAAGGTCAGCCAGGACAGCAGCAGATGGCACAGGATCAGCGTGGAGGCCGAGACCATGCCGCCGATCAGCGAGTTGTCCCCGGCATTCATGGAGTTCTGCACCGCATTCGACAGGATGAGCAGCAGCACCAGGTCGAACGGCGCGTACTGCCCCGTCTGGCGCCGCCCGGTCAGGCGCAGGAACACCAGCAAAAACAGGTAGACGGCCACGCCGCGCACCACGAACTCCCACCACGGGACCGACATTGAAAACATGGGCTCTCCTTACAGGCCCGAGGGCCCGCGGTCAGTATCATGGCCCGCCTGTCCTCCATCAAGAACCCGGTCGCAGCAAGGCGGCCGTGACTGACATGCATTCCTGCTCCCGCGCCGTCCTCCCCCAAGTTCCGCAAGTTTCGCAAGTTCCGCAGGGCCAGCCGCTATGAGCGCTGCCGCCACCTCCCCGGCCTGTCCCTGCGGCCAGCACGATGCCAAGGGCCGTCCCCTGGCCTTCGATGCCTGCTGCGGCCGCTACCTGGACCATTTCGATGACTGCCCTGCGCCCGACGCCCAGGCGTTGATGCGCTCGCGCTACAGCGCCTTCGTGCGCGAGGACGCCGCCTATCTGCTGGCCACCTGGCACGCCAGCCAGCGGCCCGCCTCGCTGGACTTCGAGCCTTCAGCACGCTGGCTGGGGCTGGCGGTCAAGGACTTCAGAAGCACCGGCGAGGACAGCGCCGAGGTGGAATTTGTCGCGCGCTACCGCGTGGGCGGCCGCGCCGTGCGCCTGCATGAGCGCAGCCGTTTCGTGCGCGAAGCCGGGCGCTGGCTCTACGTGGATGGCGACCAGTTCTGAACACGGCGGCGGCCCTGCGGAGCCGCTGTGGAAACTGCAGCAGCGCCAGCGGCTGCTGCTGTCCATCGCATCGCGGGGCTCGTCCGAGGCGGCGGCCCTCATCATCCCCGGCATCGTGGTCTGGCTGCAGCGGCACGAAACGGGCGCCTTCCAGGTGCCGCTGCTGCTGTGGTGGCTGGGCATGGCGTTCATGGCCTGCGTCTTCGTCGGGTTGCGGCGCCAGTTGCGCCGGGACCTGGGTGCTGCCGTGCCATCGGCCGAGTTGCCAGCGCGGCTGCAGCGCTGGGAGCGCGTGATGGGCCGCATGGCCCTGCTCAACGCCGGTTCCTGGGCGCTGGCGATACCGCTGACCCATGGCAGCGGCCATGAATTCCGGCTTTTCATCTATCTGGTGCTGTGCGGCGTCGTGGCCTCGGCCGCCACCTTCCTGGCGCCGGCGGCTGCCGTGTTCAAGCGCTTCTTCGGCGTGCTGTACGGCGCCATGCTGCTGGCCGTGGTCTGGTACTTCCCGAACAGGGGCCTGTACCTGCTGCCGCTGCTCATGCTGTATGGCGCCACCATCGCGCGCCATGCCTGGGGGGCGCGCCAGCTCATGCAGCAGCAATGGGCGCAGGAGCGTGACCGCCAGCTGCTGGCCGAGCGCTACCTGGCCGCCAAGGAGCAGGCCGAACAGGCGCTGGAGGCCAAGAGCCGCTTCCTGTCGGCCGCCAGCCATGATCTGCGCCAGCCGCTGCATGCCCTGGGCCTGCTGGTGGAAACCGCCCGCCAGCGCAATGCCGACGGCGCACTGGCAGGCGTGCTTGACGATGCCCAGGCCTGTGCCCAGTCGCTGGGCACCATGTGCAACGACCTGCTGGACCTGTCGCGGCTGGAGAACGGCACCTGGGAGCTGCGCGCCCAGGTGATGGACCTGCGCATTCTGCTGGGCGATGCCACGCGCCTGTTCGCGGCCGAGGCGCGCCAGCGCGGGCTGGTGCTGCGCTGGCGCGTGGCGCGCGGCATGGACAGCCTGGTGCGTGCCGACGAGGCCCTGCTGCGCCAGATGGTGTTCAACCTGCTGCACAACGCCCTGCGCTACACCCAGCGCGGCGGGGTGCTGCTGGCCGCCCGCGTGCACGGCGGGGGCTGGCGCATCGAGGTCTGGGACACGGGCCTGGGCATTGCGGCCGAAGACCGGCCCCATGTCTTCGCACCGCACTTTCGCGCGCGCTCAGGCCAGGCGGCCCGGCGCGCGGCCCAGCCTGCGGCCGACCACCTGCCCGGCGTGAGCAGCCAGGGCCTGGGCCTGGCCGTCGTGGCCGCAGCCGCCCGCCGCATGGGCGTGGAGCACGGCCTGCTGTCCACGCCAGGGCGGGGGTCCTGCTTCTGGCTGCAATTGCCGTCCAGCCTGAATGTGCAGGCGGCCTTGCCGCAGTC
Source organism: Delftia sp. SD018 (assembly GCF_017355445.1). Classification (NCBI taxonomy): domain Bacteria; kingdom Pseudomonadati; phylum Pseudomonadota; class Betaproteobacteria; order Burkholderiales; family Comamonadaceae; genus Delftia; species Delftia sp. SD018. The sequence continues at coordinate 102,414 of NZ_JADDRN010000022.1, read as the reverse complement.
CGAGGGATCGTCCGAAGGACCGCAGGCGCAGGCGCAGGCGCAGGCGCAGGCGCAGGCGCAGTCCCGGCCGCCCCTGCTCCAGGGCCGGTGCTGGGTGGTCGATGACGATGCGCAGGTGGCGCGGGCCCTGGCCGGCCTGCTGCGCGATTGGGGGCTGCAGGTGGATGTGGCTGCCACGGGCCGCGAGGTGGCCGACTGGCTGGCGGCGGGGCAGCACCCCGATTTCGTGCTGTGCGACCACCATCTGGCCCGGGGCGAGAACGGCTTTGCGCTGCTGCAGAACGTGCTGGCGCAAGCGCCGCAGGCGGCGGGCGCCCTGCTCAGTGGCGAGCCGTCACCGGCGCTGGAGCAGGAGGCGCAGGAACTGGGCTATCTGCTGCTGCGCAAGCCCGTGGACCCGCTGGCGCTGCTGGCCCTGCTTCAGCGCAGGCTGGCCGTGGCCGGCGCCTGAACCGTATCGGTCGGCGGCACGGAGGGCGGCAGCTCCAGCGCAATGCCCTGCATGCGCGTGATGGCGTCGATGCGGCTGTGCACGCCCAGGCGCTGCAGGGCGCCCGCCACATGCTCCTTGACCGTGTGCGGCGACAGGTGCAGCAACTGCGCAATGCTGGGATTGGGCAGACCGCGCAGCACCAGGTCCAGCACCTGGGCCTGGCGCGGGGTGAGGCCCAGCTCGGCCGCCGTCATGCGGATGGCATGGGCGCCGCCCGGTGACTGCGGCGCCAGCGGGGCGGCGGGGAACCAGGTCTCGCCGCGCAGCAGGGCCGCCACGGCCTGCTGCAGCACCTGCGGCGGCTGCGACTTGAGCACAAAGCCATGGGCCCCCGCCGCGCGTGCCTTCAGGGCAATCGCGCCATGCGTGTCGCCGCTGGTCATGAGCACGCGGCAGGCGGGCGCCAGCGTGCGGATTTCGCGCACCACGTCCGTGCCCGCGCTGGCACCCAGCCAGAAATCCACGATGGCCAGATGCGGCGATCCCCTGCCGGCCATGCACTGCAGGCCTTCACCCGCATCGGCCACGGCATGGACTTCGGACAGGCCGAATTGTTTCAGGAACTCGGACACGCCCATGGCCGTCAGCGGGTGGTCGTCGATCACCAGGGCATAGCGCCCCGATTGGAGACAGGAGGAATCGGTCAGGAGGGGATGGCTGTGCATGGTCCGCGCGAAGGCATGTCGAAAGGGCTGGAGCGCCAGGGCGCGCCCGGATACACCTTGCGCACATCGTAACGATTACCCCCCGGCCGGGGGGTGACCGGATGTCGGCCAACTCCCCAAAATCGCCGCCGATGCCCTGAGATTCCGCATGGAACGGGCACGTATTCAACGAGAAGGGGAGATAGTCATGAAGATGGTACAGCTCACGCGCCGCAGTGCGGCATTGATGCTTCTGGGAACCCTGGCCGCCTGTGGCGGCGGCGGTGGTGGTGGATTGGGAGAACCGGGCGGCGGAGATCCTGGCAATGGCGGAAATCCCGGCAACCCCGGCACGCCCGGCAACCCCGGCGGCGGCACGACGACCCCGGTGACCGGCCAGTACCGCATGGAGACGGCTGCCGAAAACTTCGACGCGGCCCTGTCCGCCATGAACACGCTGGGGGCGCAAGGCTATGCCTTCACCTACAGCCTGGCCTCGGGCGGCACGACCTTTCCCGTTCCCATCGGTGACTTCTACGTCACCGACACGGCCCACACCGGCACGCGCCTGGACTACCGCATGGTGGCCGACGTGGCGGGCGTCTCGGCCCTGGTGGCCCAGCTCAATGCGCAGGGTGCGCAGGGCTACCTGTACAAGTCGGGCATGGCGTTCCCCAGCAGCACGCAGGACCTGCGCAACCTCTATGTGCGCAGCAGCAGCGCCGCCGCCACCTACAGCTACGAGACGCGCCCCGCCGTGGGTGCGCTGGACACGTCCGGCTTCACGCAGCAACTGGCCGAGATGAGCGGCCGGGGTTTCCGCTACACGGGTCCGCTGATCTCGGGCGACGAGATGTTCAACCTCTACGTCAAGGACTCCAAGGCACCGGCCTTCGAGTACGCGGTGTTCGCCCTGGCCGCGCCCTTCGGCATGGCCAACGGCGCGGCGCTGAAGCAGCGCCTGGACGAGATGGGTGCCAAGGGCCACCTGCTGCGCGGCGCCCTGGTGCTGCGCGGCAATACCGAAGGCGTGCAGCTGTACGAAAAGAGCGGCGACCAGCAGGGCGCCATCGAGTACCGCCTCGAATCCGTGTCCAACAACGCCAGCCTCGCGCAGCGCCTGGAGCAGTTCAACCGCAACGCGGCCGAAGGCTTTTTCGCCTTCGGCGATGTGGTTACCGACGATGGCCAGTTCCATTCCATCTCGGTGCGCAACGTCAAGCGCATGGTGCATCCGCTGGCCGGTGCCTCCTTCCCCTGAGCAGGGCAAAGGCATGCGCGGCCGGCGCATAATCCGGCCATTTTCCGCAGCAAGGGCGCCCCAGGGCGCCCTTGCTCAGTTTGTTTCGAGAATCCATCCATGACTGCTTTCGAGGCCGTGCTCTTCGACTGTGACGGCGTGCTCGTCGACAGTGAATCCATCACCAACCGCGTGCTGTGCACCATGCTCAATGAATCGGGCTGGCCCATCAGCACCGAGGAATGCCTGCGCGAATTCATCGGCAAGACCGTGCGCAGCCAGGCCGCGCTGATCGAGGCGCGCACCGGCAAGCCGCTGACCGACGCATGGATGGCCGCCTTCTACGAGCGCCGCAACGCCGCGCTGCGCGCCGAGCTGGTGGCCATAGACGGCGCGCTGTCCGCCGTCAGCGAATCCCATGCGCTGTGCGCTGGCCGCATCGCCTGCGCCTCGGGCGCGGACCGCGCCAAGGTGGAGATGCAGCTGGCCCAGGTCGGCATGGCCCCGTATTTCGAGGGCCGCGTCTTCAGCGGCCATGAGCTGCCGCGCAGCAAGCCCTTCCCCGATGTGTACCTGGCCGCCGCCGCCGCCCTGGGCGTGGAGCCGGCGCGCTGCCTGGTCATCGAGGACACGGTGACCGGCGTCACCGCCGGCGTGGCCGCAGGCGCCACGGTCTGGGGCTACTTCCCGGCCGACCAGGGCCACGCATCGGCCGAGCAACTGCTCGAAGCCGGCGCCAGCTGCGTGTTCGGCGACATGGGCGAGCTGCCCGCCATGCTGCGCGCCATCGGGCAGGCCAGCGCCAGCGCCAGCGCTTGAGCCTGAGCCGGCCCTAGCGCAGCCGCGGCGAAGGCGTCTCGTCCACGGCCTGCGCACGCGCGGCCTGCTGCTCGGCCTGCAGCGCCCGCTGGAAGGCGGGCCGCTGCTGCAGGCGCTGCCAGTAGGCCTGGGTGGCAGGCCCCCATTGCGGCTCCATCTCCAGGTGCGCCGACAGCATCAGCGCATAGCCCACGGCCACGTCGGCAGCGGTGAAGCGGTCTGCCGTGAGCCAGTCGCGCTGTTCCACGGCCTGCTCCACGGCGCGCAGCCGCGCGAGGAACCAGCGCTGGTAGTCCTGGGCCACCTGGGGCTGGCGCCGTTCGGCTGGCTCGAAGTGCGCATAGCGCAGCACCAGGGTCTGCGGGAAGGTCAGCGTGGCATCGCTCATGTGCAGCCAGTTGAGGTAGGCCGCGAAGCCCGCCTCCTGCGGCTGCACGGACAGGCCCGCCCCGGGGTGCAGGGCGGCCAGGTACTCGCAGATGGCGGCTGACTCGGTCAGCCTGGCCTCGCCGTGGCGCAGCAGCGGCACCGTGCCCAGCGGGTTGAGCTCCAGGTAGCTGCGCTGCAGCATGCGCGGCGGAAACGGCAGCATGTGCAGCGTGTAGGGAAGCTGCAGTTCTTCGAGCATCCACAGCGCGCGGAAGGAGCGCGCGCTGACGCAGTGGTGGAGATGGTGCATGCGCAAAGCCTAGGCCAGATGCGCGGACGGCGGCAGTCGCGCAGGATGCAAATCGCGCCAGGATGCGCGTGGCACTCATTCGGGCCGGGCTCGCGCGCTCTTGCGGAATTCGGAAGGCGACAGCCCCGTCCACAGCCGGAAGGCGCGGATGAAGCTCTTGTCGTTGAGAAAGCCGCAGGACTGGGCGATGCGCTTGATGGGCCGGCTGGTGCGCAGCAGCAGGGCCACGGCACGCTCGCGCCGCACCTCGTCCTTGAGCGCCTGCAGCGAGGCGCCTTCTTCCTTGAGCTGGCGATGCAGGCTGCGCTGGGACAGGTGCAGCTGGCGCGCCAGCGTGTCGGCCGTCTGCAGGCATTCGGCGTCGGCCGCCAGCAGCTGGCGCACGCGCTGCACCAGCTGGCGCTCGCGCCGGTAGGGGCGCACCTGCAGCGGCAGGGCGCGCTGCAGCATGCGCTGCAGCGCAGGCTCGTCGCGCGTCAGCGGCATATCCAGAAAACGCGCGTCGAACTGGAGGCAGGCCCGGGCTGCGCCAAACTCCACCTCGCCCGGCGGGAACAGCAGCGCATACACGCCCGCATGCGGCGGGGGATCGAAGGGAAAGCAGGCGCGCCGCAGCGGCAGCGGCTCATCGATGAACCAGCTGGCCAGGCCGTGGATATTGCGCAGCACCGACAGCAGGCAGAACTCGCGCATGGCGCCCAGCGTGGACAGCTCCTCGATGGCCAGCGTGGCCAAGCCGTCTTCCTGCGTCAGCGTGAGGCGGATGTCGTCGGCCAGCAGGCCATGGTGGCGGCACCAGCGCGCCAGCGCCAGGCCCAGCTGCTCGCTGCCCATGCTGGCGCGTGCCAGCATGCCGTAGCTGCCCCAGGGCAGGCGCCGGGAGAACCAGCCCAGGGCCTCGTCGTCGAGTTCGCGCATGGCGGCATCGGACAGTGCCTCCATCTGCAGCGCCGTGATGCACTCGTTGCGCTCTTTGACGGAGTCTGGCGCGATTTGTGCCTTCTCCAGGGCGGACAGGGCGCTGATGCCCCGGCGTTCGTAGGCCAGCATAATGGCCTGCACAAAGGCCATGGGCGTGACTGCAGGGTGTGCGGAGGCCATGGTGGCGGCCGCCTGGGGCAGGGGGGTCTTGACCAGCGAGGGGGTGAACATGCTGGCAATTATTGCAACCTTCGTGGCCTGTTCTGCTCGGGGTTGGCCCTTATGCTGCCACGCAATAGCTGCCGTGACGGGGCAGGCCACTGCATTTGCCCGTCCCAGGCGCCGCCGACGACACAGGAGACAACGCATGCCCGCCCAGAACGCCCCGCTCGCTTCCAGCCATGCCCAAGGCCGCACCGATGTGCCGCTGATCGAGCAGACCATCGGCGACTTCTTTGCCGACATGGCGGCCCGCCAGCCCGATCGCGAGGCCCTGGTCAGCCGCCACCAGGGCCTGCGCTACAGCTATGCCGGCCTGCTCACCGAGGCGCGCCGCCTGGCCAGCGCGCTGCTGGGCCTGGGGCTGGACAAGGGCGACCGCGTCGGCATCTGGTCGCACAACAACGCCGAATGGGTGCTGATGCAGCTGGCCACGGCCCAGGTCGGCCTGGTGCTGGTCAACATCAACCCGGCCTACCGCACCTCCGAGGTGGAGTACGCGCTCAACAAGGTCGGCTGCAAGGCCCTGGTGACCATGGCGCAGTTCAAGACCAGCGACTACCTGGGCATGCTGCGCGAACTGGCACCCGAGCTGGCCACGGCCGAGCCCGGCCGCCTGCATTGCGCGCGCCTGCCCCAGCTGCGCAGCGTGGTCTGGATCGACGTGGCAGGGCAGGGCGAAGAGCAGCCCGGCATGCTGCGCTTTTCCAGCCTGCTGGCGCGCGGTGATGCGCAGGATGCGCGCATCGACGCCGTGGCCGCCACGCTCAAGAACACCGACCCCATCAACATCCAGTTCACCAGCGGCACGACGGGCTTTCCCAAGGGCGCCACGCTGACCCACCGCAACATCCTGAACAACGGCTTTTTCATTGGCGAGTGCATGCGGCTGACGCCCGAGGACCGGCTGTGCATTCCCGTGCCGCTGTACCACTGCTTCGGCATGGTGCTGGGCAACCTGGCCTGCTTCACGCATGGCTCGGCCATCGTCTACCCGAATGACGGATTCGATCCGCTGCTGGTGCTGGAGACCGTGCAGGCCGAGCGCTGCACGGGCCTGCACGGCGTGCCCACGATGTTCATCGCCGAGCTGGACCACCCGCGCTTCAAGGAGTTCGACCTGAGCACGCTGCGCACCGGCATCATGGCCGGCTCGCCCTGCCCCATCGAGGTGATGAAGCGCGTGGTCAGCGACATGCACCTGTCCGAGATCACCATCGCCTACGGCATGACCGAGACCAGCCCCGTCAGCTGCCAGAGCGATGCCGACACGCCGCTTCAGCGCCGCGTGTCCACCGTGGGCAAGGTGCAGCCGCACCTGGAGGTGAAGATCGTCGACCCGGCCACGGGCGAGGTGGTGGCGCCCGGCGTCTCGGGCGAGCTGTGCACGCGCGGCTACTCGGTCATGCACGGCTACTGGGGGGACGAGGCCCGCACGCGCGAGGCCATCGACGACGAGGCCTGGATGCACACGGGCGACCTGGCCACCATGGATGAGCAGGGCTACGTGAACATCGTCGGCCGCATCAAGGACATGGTGATCCGCGGCGGCGAGAACATCTACCCGCGCGAGATCGAGGAATTCCTCTACCGCCATCCCCAGGTGCAGGACGTGCAGGTGGTCGGCGTGCCCGACGCGCGCTACGGCGAGGAGCTGTGCGCCTGGATCATCGTCAAGCCCGGCCAGACGCTGACCGAAGACGGCGTGCGCGACTTCTGCAAGGGCCAGATCGCCCACTACAAGGTGCCGCGCTACATCCGCTTCGTCGAGGCCTTCCCGATGACGGTGACCGGCAAGATCCAGAAATTCAAGATCCGCGACGAGATGATCGCCATGCTGGATCTGCGCCCGGCCAGGACCGCCTGAGGGCTGCTTTCATGCGCTGCCGCCAGCTGTCCACCGCGTGCCGCCTAGTGCGTGCCGCCCTCGGGCGTGGCCACGGCCGAGGCGGCGGCGCGGCGCGCCACCACCAGGCGCTTGCGCAGCGAGATCTCCTGCATGTCCAACTCGCTGACCAGGCGGCGCAGAGACTCGTCGTTGATGCGGTGGGCCTGGCGCTCGGCGTAGAGCGCGTCGCGCTCCTGGTGGATGCAGCGCAGGCGCAGCTCGATCTCCAGCAGGTAGCGCAGCTTGCGCTGGCGCACGACTTCGGGCGCCTCGCGCTGGATCTCGATGCTGGAGGCCGTGCCGCTGCCGTCGTCCAGCAGCTGGACGCGGTTGCGGTACTCCTGCGTCAGGTGGCCCATGACTTCCTGGTGCATGGCCACCCATTCGGGCGTGTGGCCCTGTATCTCTTCCTCGCTCAGCGTCAGCCCGCCAATGGCGGACTGGCAGGCGGCCACGCGCGCCAGGCGCTCCTCGCGCACCGTGGGCGATTCGCCGGGCTGGGGCATGCGGCGCAGGATCAGCGGCAGGGCGATGCTGCCCAGCACCAGGGTGAACAAGATGGTGCCGGTGGCCAGGAAGATCAGCATCTCGCGGCCCGGAAAGGGCTGGCCGTTGTTCAGCAGCATGGGCACGGACAGCGCGCCGGCCAGCGTCACGGCGCCGCGTATGCCGGCCATGGTGGTGGCCAGGTTCAGCAGGTGGGAAGGGCGCTCTGCCATCTTCCCCTGGAAGTGGGCGCGAGCCAGGCTGCGCTGCACGCCCAGGGTCAGCCAGATCCAGCGCATCAGCAGCAGCGCGCTGGAGATGATCACCACATAGCCCACCAGCACCCACCATTCGCTGCCCGCATCGTGCAGCGTCACGCCGATGATGGAGGGCAGCTGCAGGCCCAGCAGCAGGAAGATGGCGCCGTTGAACGAGGCTTCCACCATGCTCCAGGTGCCCTCGGTCTGCAGCCGCTCGCTGATGTAGCTGCTGCGCTCCAGGTCGGCGAAGTTGGTGGCAATGCCCGCGGCCACGGCCGACAGGATGCCCGACACGCCGATCTTTTCGCCCACGATGTAGGCGGCGAAGGGCAGCAGGATCAGCAGCAGCACCATCTGCGTGGCCGCCACGTCGCCCAGGCGGCGCGTGATGGTGCTGCGCGCATAGGAAAAGCCCCAGCCGATCAGCGTGCCCACGCCCAGGCCGCCCAGGGCCATCCACATGAATTCCTTGGCCACCTCGGTCCAGGAGAACAGGCCGGTCAGCGTGGCGGCAATGGCGAACTTCAGCGCCACCAGGCCCGAGGCATCGTTGAGCAGGGACTCGCCTTCGAGGATGTGCATGGTCTTCTCGGGCATGCCCAGGTTGCGCGTGATGGCCGAGACGGCCACGGCATCGGTGGGCGAGACCACGGCGGCCAGCGCGAAGGCCACGGTCAGCGGCATGCCGGGCACCAGCCAGTGGATCAGCCAGCCCAGCCCCACCACCGTGAACAGCACCAGGCCCAGCGCCAGGCGCAGGATGGGGCGGTACAGCGAGAAGAACTCGCGCTTGGGGATGCGCCATCCGTCGGCAAACAGCAGCGGCGGGATGAACAGCAGCAGGAACAGCTCGGGATCGAAGGCGATGTGCAGGCCCTTTTGCGGCCAGGCGATCAGCGCTCCCAGGGCGATCTGTATCAGCGGCAGCGGGATGGCGCGCACATAGCGCGCGGCAATGCCGGTCAGTGCCCCCAGCAGCAAAACGAGCAAGACGATTTCAACGGTGTGCATACGGCATTTTCCCCAGCCCGGGCCGCCGTTCTTTGCAGCACATTCGAAAAAACCAAGCGCCCGCATCGGGCAAACACAAGAAGAGGCCACACATGAGCATTCTGGGCACCCAACTCAATCCGCGTTCGGCGGACTTCCTGGCCAATGCCGCCGCCATGCGCGCCGTGGTCGAAGACCTGCAGGCCCAGGTGGCCAAGGTCGCCGAGGGCGGCGGCGAGGCCGCGCGCGCCAAGCACGTGGCGCGCGGCAAGCTGCTGCCGCGCGACCGCGTGGCCATGCTGCTGGACCCCGGCACGCCCTTCCTGGAGATCGCCCCGCTGGCCGCGCTCAACATGTACCGCAACGATGCGCCCGGCGCGGGCCTGATCGCCGGCATCGGGCGCGTCAGCGGCGTGGACTGCATGATCGTGTGCAACGACGCCACGGTGAAGGGCGGCACCTACTACCCGATGACGGTGAAGAAGCACCTGCGCGCCCAGGAGATCGCCGCGCAGAACCGGCTGCCCTGCATCTACCTGGTGGACTCGGGCGGCGCCAACCTGCCCAACCAGGACGATGTGTTTCCCGACCGCGAGCACTTCGGCCGCATCTTCTTCAACCAGGCCAACATGAGCGCCGAGGGCATTGCCCAGATCGCCGTGGTCATGGGCTCGTGCACGGCCGGCGGCGCCTATGTGCCGGCCATGAGCGACGAGTCCATCATCGTCAAGAACCAGGGCACCATCTTCCTGGGCGGCCCGCCGCTGGTGAAGGCCGCCACGGGCGAGGTGGTCAGCGCCGAGGACCTGGGCGGCGGCGACGTGCACACGCGCCTGTCGGGCGTGGCCGACCACCTGGCCCACAACGACACCCACGCGCTGGCGCTGGCGCGCCAGTCCGTGGCCAACCTCAACCATGCCAAGCAGCCTTCGGCTGGCGACCTGCCGCCCGAGGCGCCGCTGTTCGACGGCGGCGAGCTGTACGGCGTGATCCCCGTGGACACGCGCAAGCCCTTCGATGTGCGCGAGATCATCGCCCGCGTGGTGGACGGCAGCCGCTTCGACGAGTTCAAGGCCCGCTTCGGCGCCACCCTGGTCTGCGGCTTTGCGCGCATCGAGGGCATGCAGGTGGGCATCATCGCCAACAACGGCATCCTGTTCAGCGAATCGGCGGTCAAGGGCGCGCACTTCATCGAGCTGTGCTGCCAGCGCAAGATCCCGCTGGTCTTCCTGCAGAACATCACGGGCTTCATGGTGGGCCGCAAGTACGAGAACGAAGGCATTGCCCGCCATGGCGCCAAGCTGGTCACGGCCGTGGCCACGGCGGCCGTGCCGAAGTTCACCATCATCATCGGCGGCTCCTTCGGCGCGGGCAACTACGGCATGTGCGGCCGCGCCTATTCGCCGCGCTTCCTGTGGATGTGGCCCAACGCGCGCATCTCGGTCATGGGCGGCGAGCAGGCGGCCAGCGTGCTGGCCACCGTCAAGCGCGACGGCATCGAGGCCAAGGGCGGCCAGTGGACGGCCGAGGAGGAAGAGGCCTTCAAGGCCCCCATCCGCCAGCAGTACGAGGATCAGGGCCACCCCTATTACGCGACGGCGCGCCTGTGGGACGATGGCGTCATCGACCCCGCCGACACGCGCCGCGTGCTGGCGCTGGGCCTGGCGGCCACGCGCAACGCTCCCATAGCGGACACGCGCTTCGGCGTGTTCCGCATGTGACGGCGGCCCCTCTTTCCTTGCAGCGAGGTACTTCATGAAAACCACCGCACTGACCCTCGAATTCCAGGGCCCCCTGGCCACCATCACGCTGACCCAGCCCGAAGTGCGCAATGCCTTCAGCGACGAGGTCATCGCCGACATCACCCAGGCCTTCCACTCCGTGGGCAAGCGCAGCGACGTGCGCGCCGTGGTGCTGGCCGCCGAGGGCCCGGCCTTTTGCGCAGGCGCCAACCTCAACTGGATGCGCCGCATGGCCGACTACTCGCGCGACGAGAACCGCGAGGACGCCGGCCTGCTGGCCGAAATGCTGCGCGTGATCTACGAATGCCCGCAGCCCACCATCGCGCGCGTGCAGGGCGATGTCTATGCGGGCGGCATGGGCCTGGTCGCTGCCTGCGACATGGCCGTGGCCGCAGAGGGCGTGGGCTTTTGCCTGTCCGAGGTGAAGATCGGCCTGATCCCCGCCACCATCAGCCCCTACGTGATCCGCGCCATGGGCGCGCGCGCCGCCCACCGCTACTTCCTGACCGGTGAGCGCTTCGACGCGGCCGAGGCGCTGCGCATCGGCTTCGTGCACCGCGTGGTGGCGGCAGACGAGCTGGACAACGCCGTGGACGGCCTGCTCAAGCACCTGGTCAGCGCCGGTCCCGCCGCCGCCCGCGCCTGCAAGCGCCTGGTGATCGACGTGGCCGAGCGCGAGATCAACGAGCAGCTGATCGCCGCCACCGTCGAAGGCATCGCCGACATCCGCGCCAGCGCCGAGGGCAAGGAGGGCGTGCAGGCCTTCCTGCAAAAGCGCAAGCCGGCCTGGCTGGCCTGATACGCGCGGGCTGCCCATTCATCGCGCGACCACCGAGCAACGCCGAGCCAACGCCGAGCCAACACCATGAGCACCCTGACCGACTCCCTCGTCCAGTGGCTGCAGTCCGTGGGCCTGTACCCGGGCCCGGCCGTGCACCACACGGTCAGCGAGGCGGCTGGCGAAGTGGCCGAGCGCGTGGGCCAGGCCACCAGCGGCATGGACATGGCCGGCCTGCTGGCGCTGGCCGCCGCACTGGGCTGGGCCAGCGGCTTTAGGCTCTACGCCGTGGTCTTCGTGACCGGGCTGCTGGGGGCGCTGGGCTGGGTGGCGCTGCCGGGCGGGCTGCATGTGCTGGAGCATCCGGCCCTGCTGTTCGCCAGCGGCGCGCTGCTGTTCGTGGAGTTCTTCGCCGACAAGATCCCCGGCGTGGACTCGGTCTGGGACCTGCTGCAAAGCGTGATCCGCATCCCGGCGGGCGCGGCGCTGGCGGCCGGCGTCTTCGGCGCCGACAGCGCGACCATGGCCACCATGGCGGCCCTGATGGGCGGCTCGCTGGCCCTGTCCAGCCAGGTGGCCAAGAGCACGGCGCGCGCGGCCATCAACACCTCGCCCGAGCCGTTTTCCAACGTGGGCGCGAGCCTGGTGGAGGACGGTGCCTCGGTGGGCGCGATCTGGCTGGCGCTCACGCACCCGCTGGCCTTCGCCGCCGTGCTGCTGGTCGTGGTCATCGCGCTGTGGCTGCTGACCTGGGCGCTGTGGCGCTTTCTCAAGGCCGTGGTGCAGCGCCTGCGCGCGCTGTTCGGCGGGTCTCCCGCGATGAATCAAAAACCATAGCCGCCGGTCGCCGAATGACCGGGGCTGCAGAGAAAACACTGGAGATAACGCATGTTCAAGAAGATCCTGATCGCCAACCGCGGTGAAATCGCCTGCCGCGTCGCGGCTTCCGCCCGCCGCATGGGCGTGCGCACCGTGGCCGTGTACTCGGACGCCGATGCCCGCGCCAAGCATGTGCAGGCCTGCGACGAGGCCGTGCACATCGGCGGCAGCGCCCCCAAGGACAGCTATCTGCGCTGGGAACGCATCCTGGAGGCCGCCAAGGCCACGGGCGCCCAGGCCATCCACCCCGGCTACGGCTTTCTCAGCGAGAACGAGGAATTCGCCCAGGCCTGTGCCGATGCCGGCCTGGTCTTCATCGGCCCGCCGCCCTCGGCCATCCGCGCCATGGGCCTGAAGGCGGCCTCCAAGCAGCTCATGGAAAAGGCCGGCGTGCCCCTGGTGCCCGGCTACCACGGGGCCGACCAGGACCCGCAGCTGCTGCAGCGCGAGGCCGACCGCATCGGCTACCCGGTGCTGATCAAGGCCAGCGCGGGCGGCGGAGGCAAGGGCATGCGCCTGGTCGAGCGCAGCGAGGACTTCGCCGCCGCCCTGGCCAGCTGCCAGCGCGAGGCCATCAACAGCTTTGGCGACGACGCCGTGCTGGTCGAGAAATACGTGCTGCGCCCGCGCCATATCGAGATCCAGGTCTTTGGCGACACCCAGGGCAACTGCGTCTACCTGTTCGAGCGCGACTGCTCGGTGCAGCGCCGCCACCAGAAGGTGCTGGAGGAGTCCCCCGCGCCCGGCATGACGCCTGCGCTGCGCCAGAAGATGGGCGAGGCCGCCGTGGCCGCCGCCCAGGCCGTGAACTACGTGGGCGCGGGCACGGTGGAATTCATCGTCGAGCAGCCCGGCGGCTACGACCAGCCCGAGGCCATGAAGTTCTACTTCATGGAGATGAACACCCGCCTGCAGGTCGAGCACCCGGTGACCGAGGCCATCACGGGCGAGGACCTGGTGGACTGGCAGCTGCGCGTGGCCAGCGGCCTGCCCCTGCCCAAGCGCCAGGACGAGCTGCGCATCACCGGCCACGCCATCGAGGCGCGCATCTGCGCCGAAAACCCTGACAACGGATTCCTGCCCGCCACCGGCACCCTGCACGTCTACCGCAAGCCCGACTGCGCCAGCTTCCGTGTCGGCGACGTGCGCGTGGACGATGGCGTGCGCGAGGGCGATGCCATCAGCCCCTTCTACGACTCCATGATCGCCAAGCTCATCGTGCATGGCGACACGCGCGAACAGGCGCTGGCGCGGCTCGATGCCGCCCTGGCCGAGACACGCATCGTGGGCCTGGCCACCAATGTGCAGTTCCTGCGCCTGGTCATCGCCAGCGATGCCTTTGCAACCGCCAAGCTGGACACGGCGCTGATCGAGCGCGAGAAGCAGCATCTGTTCCACCAGCAGCGCCTGCCGCAGGCCCAGGCCGTGGCCGCCGCCGTGGCCCAGGTGCTGCAGGCCGAGCGCGCGCAGGAAACCGCCGACCCCTTCAGCCGCCGCGACGGCTGGCGCTCGCACGGCGTGGCCGAGCGGCGCTGGGACTTCCGCCAGGGCGAGGCCGCCGTGCCCGCGCGCCTGCGCTACCTGCATGACGGCGCGCTGCAACTGGCCGTGGGCGAGGGCGAGTCCCTCGCCGAGGGCCTGCTGTCCTGGCAACAGGCCGGGGACGGCGCCTTCGACGTGCAGTTCGCGGGCCAGCGCCTGCGCGCCCAGGTCCATGTGCTGGGCGAGCAATGCCATGTGTTCGCTCCCCAGGGTGCGGCCGTGCTGGGCCTGGCCGATCCGCTGGCCCATGCGGGCGAGGTGCAGTCCGAAGGCGGCCGCCTGACGGCGCCCATGCCGGGCAAGGTGGTCTCCTTTGCCGTCAAGGCCGGCGACAAGGTCAGCAAGGGCCAGCCGCTGGCCGTGATGGAGGCCATGAAGATGGAGCACACCATCGCCGCGCCCGGCGACGGCGTGGTGGCCGAGCTGCTGTACGCGCCCGGCGACCAGGTGACCGAAGGCTCCGAGCTGCTGCGCCTGGAAAGCTGAGCCCGCAGGCAAGACAGTTTTGCGCAAAAGTCGCGCGTGGGCGTCGCCAGGCCGTTAGGCTTGTCCACCTATGCGAGTGACTTTCTGCTGCGAAGACACCAGGCCCGACGCCTGGCTGCAAGGACTGCGCGCGGCCCTGCCGGGCACCGAGGTGGACATCTGGTCGCCGGGCGCGCCGCAGGCCGACTACGCCCTGGTCTGGGCGCCACCCCAGCGCTTCATCGACGAGCAGCCGGGCCTCAAGGCCGTGTTCAACATCGGCGCGGGTGTCGATGCGCTGCTGCCGCTGCGCCTGCCGGCCGACCTTCCCGTCTACCGCCTGGAGGACGCCGGCATGGCCGTGCAGATGGCCGAATATGTCTGCCAGGCAGTGGTCCGCTTCTTCCGGGGCCTGGACGGCTACGAGGCCGACATGGCCGCCGGCCTGTGGCAGCACCGGCCCAATCCCCGGCGTGCCGACTACCCCGTGGGCGTCATGGGGCTGGGCCGCATGGGCGAGCGCGTGGCGCGCGCGCTGACGGTGTTCGATTTCCCCGTCAACGGCTGGAGCCGTACGCCGCATGCCATCGACGGCGTGCGGGGCTTCTGCGGCCCGCAGGACTTCGACGCCTTTCTGCGCGCCACCCGCATCCTCGTCAACCTGCTGCCGCTGACACCCGAGACCGACAGCATCATCGACGCGCGCAGCCTGGCCCTGCTGCAGCCGGGCGCCTATGTCATCAACGTGGGACGCGGCGGCCATGTGGCGGACGAGGACCTCATCGCCGCCATCGACGGGGGCCATGTGTCCGGCGCGTTGCTCGACGTGTTCCGCACCGAGCCGCTGCCCGACGGCCATGCCTTCTGGCGGCATCCGCGCATCACGCTCACGCCCCACACCTCGGCCCGCACCCTGGCGCGCGACAGCGTGGAGCAGATCGTGGGCAAGGTCGCGGCGCTGAGCCGGGGCGAGGCCGTGAGCGGCCGCGTGGACCTGCGGCGCGGCTACTGACGGGCGCGCTCAGTCCAGCGTCACGCCGGTGCTGCGCACCAGCGCGCCCAGGCGCTGGGAGTCGCTCCTGATCAAGGCGCCGAATTCGGCCGCCGTGCCGCCCACGGCCGGCGTGCCTATGGCCTCCCAGCGCGTGCGAAAGGCCGGGTCCTTGAAGATGGCGTTGACCGTGGCATTGAGTTTGTCGATGGCGGCGGGCGGCGTGCCCGCGCGCACGGCAATGCCATGCCAGCCCGTGATCTGGTAGCCGGGCACGCCGGCCTGGGCCATGGTGGGCACGTCGGGCAGCACCTTGGTGCGCTCGGCCGAGGTGACGGCCAGCGGGATCAGGCGCCCGCCCTGGATGTGCTGCAGCGAGCTGCCCACGATGTCGAACATCACGCCCACCTGGCCGCCGATCAGGTCGTTGAGTGCCGGTCCCGCACCCCGGTAGGGGACATGGCCCAGCTTGACCTGCTCCATGGAGTTGAACAGCTCGCCCGCCAGGTGCTGGGGCGTGCCATTGCCGGCCGAGGCAAAGCTCAGTGTCTTGCCCGTTTTGGCCAGGGCCAGCAGCTCGGCCACGGTCTTGACGCCCAGCGAGGGATGCACTTCCAGCACCAGCGGGAAGGCCGACAGCTGCACCACGGGCTCCAGGTCCTTGAGCGGGTTGAAGGGCATGCTCTTGTACAGCGAGGAATTCACGGCCATGGGGCCGCTGGCGGCCAGCAGCAGGGTGTGGCCGTCGGCGGGCGCCTGGCGGGCCACCTCGGCGCTGCCCAGGTTGCCGCCCGCGCCGCTCTTGTTCTCCACGATGACGGTCACGCCCAGGCGCTGCTGCAGCTCGGGCTGCAGCATGCGTGCCATCAGGTCGGTGGGGCCGCCGGGTGGATAGGGCACGACGAAGCGGATGGTCTTGCTGGGGAACGCCGGCGACGGGGTCTGGGCCGAGGCCTGGCCCGCCAGGCCCAGGGCCATGAAGGCCAGGGGAAGCGCCGTGAATGCGGTGGCTGCCTTGATTTTGGCGATGGCGTCACGCCGCGTGCCGTGGGTGGGCTGTTGCATGGTTGTGTCTCCTGCCTGTGGTTGGAATGGAAGGCCCGTCTTGTGCGGGCTCATGGGCCTATCGGCTTATCGGCTTATGGGCTTATCGGCCTGTAAGGCGCCTGGTGCTCAGCCCGGTGTGAAGCGCCGGCGTATGTCGTCGGCCGTGGCCAGGGGGCGGCCCAGCGCCTGGGCGGACACCACGGCCTGGCGGACCAGGGCGGCGTTGTCGGGCGCGGTATGGCCGTCCCGCGTCAGCAGGTTGTTCTCGAAGCCCACGCGCGCATGGCCGCCAAATGCGGCGGCTGCCGCGATGCAGGTGTTTTCCGTGGCGCCGAAGGCGCACACGGCCCAGGGCTCGCCGCCGTCATGCGCCGCAAGAAAGGGCATCAGGTCCTGGGGCCGCGAGGTCTGGCCCGCGCTGTAGCGGCCCAGCACGAAGAGCAGGAACCAGGGCGCCTCGGGCACCACGCCCTGGGCGCGCAGCGCCTGCCAGCGGCGCAGGTCGGCCACGTCGTAGAGGATGACCTGCACCATGACCTGGTCGCGCACCAGGCCCGTGAAAAAGTGCGCCAGTCCTGCATCGCCGATCTCGGGCTGGTCGATCTCGCGCAGGCCGATGGAGACGGCCTCGGGCCGCAGCGCCTGCACCATGGCGATCTGCTCGGGCGCGCGGTAGACGCCGGCGGCCTCGCTGGTGATCTGCACCACCATGTCCGTGCCCACGGCCTCGCGCACCACGCGCCAGGCTTCGCGGTAGCCGTCCACATCCAGGCTGTGGCGCCCCTGGGCGTCGCGGATGTGCATGTGGATCATGGCCGCGCCGGCATCCAGGCAGGCGCGTGCCGTGGCGGCCAGCGCCTGCGGTGTGATCGGCAGGGCTCGGTGGTCGGCCGGCTGCTTGTAGGCGCCATTGGGGGCCACGGTGACGATCAGCGGGTCGTTCCACTGCGAGGTGGGTGACGTGGGCGATGTGGGCGACGCGGTTGACGTGGGGACCGGCGTGCTCATGGCGTGTCCTGTGCCTGCTCCGGCACCGGCAGCTCGCTGGCCAGCAGGGCCAGGCCCTGGCGCAGCAGCGCGTCGTAGCGGGCACGCTCGGCCAGGCGGCGGTCCTCGGGCCAGTCGAAGAAGCCCTTGCCGGTCTTCATGCCCAGATCGCCACGCGCCACGCGATCGCGCAGGGCCTGGGCCGGCACATCGGTGTTGGACAGCGTGGGGTACATGGTGGCGGCCGCCGCGCAGTGCACCTCGATGCCCGCATGGTCGCGCTGCAGCACGGGGCCGGCTGCCAGGAAGCGGAAGCCGAAGCCGAAGCGCACGGCGGCATCCACGTCCTCGGGCGAGGCAATGCCCTCGTCGATGAGGGCGAAGGCCTCGCGCGACAGCGCATGCTGCATGCGGTTGGCCAGAAAGCCGGGCTTGTCCTTCTTCACCAGCACCGGCACGCTGCCGCAGCCGCGCATGAAGCCGTGCAGCCACTGGCCCAGGGCCGGATCGCTGCGCTCGCCCAGCACCACTTCCACCAGTGGCACCAGGTGGGCGGGCATGAAGAAGTGCAGGCCCAGCATGCGCTGCGCCGTGGGCAGGCCGCTGGCGATGGCGCTGATGGGCAAGCCCGAGCTGTTGCTGGCCAGCACGGCGTCGGCCGGCGCATGCGCCTCAAGTTTGGCGAACAGCGCCTGCTTGGCATCCAGCCGCTCGGTGATGCATTCCACCACGAGGGCCACGCCATCCCAGGCCACATCCTCCAGCGCCGCGCAGACCGAGACCTGGGACGCGCACCGGGCAAAGCCGGCCGTGGCCAGCTCGATGGCAATGTGCTGCAGCAGCAGCTCGCGCCGTGCCGCGCCGGGGTCGACCACGGTCACCAGGGCGCCGCCCCGGGCCAGGACCACGGCCACATCGGCACCCATGGTGCCTCCCCCGACGACCACCGTGCGCGCGTTGCGCGGCGAACTGCTGTGCATGCTGTCTCCTGCTGATTTCATGGATTTGAGGCGCAGTCTAGGCAGCCGTCATTGAACGGTAAAGACGCATTTTTCGATAAACTGATCGGCCATGAAGATCAATTGGTCGGCCCGCGAGGTCGATGTCTTTCTGGCGCTGGCCGATTCGCTGAGCTTTCGGCGCACGGCGCTGCAGATGCACCTGTCGCAGTCGGCCGTCTCGGGCACGCTGGCGCGGCTGGAAGAGATGCTGGGCGCGCGCCTGTTCGAGCGCACCACGCGCGCCGTGGAACTGACCCAGGCCGGCGAGGTCTTCGCCGAGCAGGCGCGCATCCTGCGCCACCAGATGGACGAGACCGTGCGCCGCGTGCAGGAGGTGGCCCAGGTGCAGGTGGGCCGGCTGGCGCTGGCGGCCCTGCCTTCGCTGGCCGCGGGCCTGCTGCCCCGCGTGCTGGCGCGCTTTGCGGCCGAGCATCCGGGCGTGCACCTGGAGCTATTCGACAGCCTGGCCGGGCCGGCCTTCGACATGGTGCGCGCGGGCCGCGTGGACTTTGCGCTCACGGCGGCCAACCCCGCCTATGCCGACCTGGACTACCTGCCGCTGGCCTCCGACCGCTTCGTGCTGCTGCTGGGCCGCGGCCATGCGCTGGCGCGCGGGCGCGGCGATCTGGGCTGGGCCGACGTGGCCCATCTGCCCCACATCTCCATGCCGGCCGGCACCAGCGTGCGGCAGTACGCCGACGAGGCCCTGCTGACCCACGGCATACGCTTTGCGCCCCAGTACGCCGTGGAGCACCTGGCCACCATCGCGGCCATGGTGGCTGCCGATCTGGGCGTGAGCGCGCTGCCCCTGCTGGCCGCCCAGGTGGTGCAGCGGCCGGAAGTGGTGGCGCGCCCGCTGGCACGGCCGGTGCTGCGCCGCCCCATCGGCATGGTGCGCCTGAGCGGCCGCCGCCTGTCGCCGGCTGCCGCGCGCATGGTGGAGATGCTGCGCGAGGAAATGGCGGCCCTGCCGGGCTGAAGGGGGCGCTGGCAGCCGTTGTGCATGGCCCGGCAGGATATGGGGTGGTGCCCGGGCCTGCAAGCCTGGACAATAGGGGCCGTACCCGTCATCCCGGTGAGAACACCCCATGAGCATTCCTTCCCGCGTCAAACTCGTCGATGTAGGCCCCCGCGACGGCCTGCAGAATGAAAAACAGCCCGTGCCCGCCGCCGTCAAGATCGAGCTGGTGCACCGCCTGCAGGAAGCCGGCCTCAAGGAAATCGAGGTCACCAGCTACGTCAGCCCCAAATGGGTGCCGCAGATGGCCGACAACGCCGAAGTCATGGCCGGCATCGTCCGCCGCCCCGGCGTGCGCTACAGCGTGCTCACGCCCAACATGAAGGGTCTGGAGGCCGCGCTGTCGGCGCCGCGCGAACTGTGGCCCGACGAGATCGTGGTCTTCGGCGCAGCCAGCGAGGCCTTCAGCCAGAAGAACATCAACTGCTCCATTGCCGAAAGCATCGAGCGCTTCGCCCCCGTGGCCGAGGCCGCACGCGCCCAGGGCATCTACGTGCGCGGCGCCATGAGCTGCACCGTGGGCTGCCCCTACGAAGGCGAGATCGCCCCCGAGCGCGTGGCCTACCTGGCCGGCCTCATGAAGGGCATCGGCGTGCAGCATGTGGGCGTGGCCGACACCATCGGCGTGGGCACGCCCGTCAAGGTGCGCAAGGCCATCGAGGCCACGCTGCAGCACTTCGCCATCGACGATGTCTCGGGCCACTTCCACGACACCTACGGCCAGGCCGTGTCCAACACGCTGGCCGCGCTGTCGCTGGGCGTGTGGCAGTTCGACACCTCGGTGGCGGGCCTGGGCGGCTGCCCCTACGCCAAGGGCGCCACGGGCAATGTGGCCACGGAGGACGTGGTCTACATGCTGCAGGGCATGGGCATCGAGACCGGCATCGACCTGGACAAGCTGATTGATGCCGGCCAGTTCATCAGCGACCACCTGGGCCGCCCCACGCAGTCGCGCGTGGCCAAGGCACTGCTCACCAAGCGCGCCAGCGCGGCTGCATGCGAGGCGGTGTGAGCATGTGCGGATCTGAACTCCACCATCTTCCCGAAGGCGTGCAGCGCGTGGCGGCCTTCCTGCAGCAGGCCGGCCACGGCGACGGACCGCGCATGCTGGACGGCGCCGCGCGCACGGCCCAGGAAGCGGCCGACCAGCTGGGCATCCTCGTGGGCCAGGTGGCCAAGAGCATCATCTTCCGCCGCCGCAGCGACGGCGTGGCCGTGCTGGTCGTGGCCTCGGGCGACCGCCGCGTGGATGAGAAGAAGGTCGCCGCCCTGGTCGGCCCCGTGGGCCGTGCCGATGCCGATTTCGTCAAGGCGCAGACGGGCTTTTCCATCGGTGGCGTCAGCCCCGTGGCCCATGCCAACACGCCCGTGACCCTGGTGGACCGGGAACTGCAGCGTTTCGACACGGTCTGGGCGGCCGCCGGCCATCCGCATGCGGTGTTCGCGGCCACGCCGGCCGCGCTGCAACTGCTGGCCGGTGCGCCCTGGGCCGACGTGGTACAGGAGGTGGCAGCATGATGGGCCCCAAGGAAATGCTGGCCCAGAAGGCCCGCGCCGCATACACTCCGCGTGCCGAAGAGGAACCCGTGCTCTCGCCCTGCATCTCGGTCTGCCGCATGACGCCGGACCGCAGCCATTGTGAAGGGTGCTTTCGCACCATCGACGAGATCCGCGCCTGGTCCAAGTCCGACGCGCCGCAGCGCCTGGCGATCTGGAACGCGCTGCTGGAGCGCGCAGGCATCGCGGCCACCGCACCCTAGATACCCATCACGACGCACCCGCCATGAAGCAGATCACCTTCCATCTCGACTTCATCTCGCCCTATGCCTGGCTGGCGTTCGCGCAACTGCCGCAGGCGCTGCAGGGCATCAGCCACCACATGCAGTACCGCCCCGTGCTGCTGGGCGCGCTGCTGCAGCGCCACGCCAACCCGGGACCGGCCGGCATCGCGGGCAAGCGCGAATGGACCTACCGCCATGTGAGCTGGCTGGGCCATGCCACGGGCGTGGGACTGGACATGCCGGCCCGCCATCCGTTCAACCCGCTGCCGCTGCTGCGCCTGGCGCTGGAGTGCAGCGACGACGGCACCATCAACCGCTTTGTGGCGGACGCCGTGCTGCGCCATGTCTGGCTGGGCGGCGCCGACGCGCTGGATCCCGCGCGGCTCGACGCACTGCGCGCCACGCTGGCGCCGCAGCTGCGCACGGATGCGGCGGACAACGCCAAGCGCCTGCTGCGCGAGAACACCGAGGCTGCTGCCGCGCAAGGCCTGTTCGGCGTGCCGGCCTGGGAGGTCGATGGCCGCCTCTTCTGGGGCCTGGACAGCCTGCCCATGCTGCGCGCCTACCTGGAAGGCGATGGCTGGTTCGACAGCGGCTGGGACGCGGCTGCAAGCGTGGAGCAAGGCCTGAAGGTTTGAATGGCGGGGCTGGAACAACGGCCCCGCCCCATGCCCAACGCCTTCAACTTCGCCGCCTCTCCCTTCGACTGCCTCACGCCCGACGAGCAGGCGCTGGTGCGCGATGGCGTGGACATCGCCTACTTCCCCGAGGGCGCCGTGGTGCTGGACGCCGGCTCGGCGCCCACCCACCTCTTCGTCATCATCAAGGGCCATGTGGTGCAGACCGAGGGCGACGAGGTGCTGGCCAGCTACGGCCCCGACGACAGCTTCGACGGCCGCGCCCTGGTGGCCGGCCGCACGGGCAGCCGCTTCACCGTGGCCGAGGAACTCATCGCCTACCAGCTTGCGCGCGAAACCGTGGGCGAGCTGATCGCGCGCAACACGGCCTTTGGAGCCCTGCTGTTCTCCGACCTGGGCCACAAGCTGGGCACATTGGCCCAGCGCGCCGACCGGCACGAATTGCAGTCGCTGACGCTGGCGCGCGTGGACCAGGCCTATCTGCGTGCCGCCCATGTGGTGGATGCGGCCACCGACATCGTCTCCGTGGTGCGCCTGTTCCATGCCGAGCGCACAACCTGCGTGCTGATCTCGGGACTGCCGCAGGGCGGCCTGGGCATCTTCACGGGCACCACGCTGCAGCGCGCCATCCTTGACGGCCGCCCGCTGGACCGGCTGGCCGTGGGCGAGTTCGCCAGCCAGCCCGTGTTCACCGTGCGCGCCGACGACCAGCTGGGCGATGCCCTGGTCGTGCTGCTGCGCGCCCGCGTGCACCGGCTGGCCGTGCTCGATGCACAGGGCCAGGTGCTGGGCATCCTGGAGGCGCTGGACCTGTTCAGCTTTCTGGCCAACCACTCCCACCTCATCACCGTGCAGATCGAGCAGGCCGCCGACCTGCAGGCGCTGGAGCAGGCCGCCGCCCAGATCACGCGCCTGGTGGCCGCCCTGCACCGGGGCGGCACGCGGGTGGCCCTGATGGCGCGGCTGGTGCAGCAGCTCAATGCGCGCCTGTTCGAGCGTGCCTGGCAGATGCTGGCGCCGCCGGACCTGGTGGCCCACAGCTGCCTTTTCGTCATGGGCAGCGAGGGGCGCGGCGAGCAATTGCTCAAGACCGACCAGGACAACGGCCTGCTGCTGCGCGACGGCTATGCGCCGCCCCAGGACCTCGATGCCATCTGCGCGCGCTTTTCCGCGCAGCTGCAGCGCTTTGGCTACCCCGAATGCCCGGGCGGCATCATGCTCAGCAATCCGCAATGGCGCGGCACGGTGGCCAGCTTCGGCAGGCAGGTGCGCGAATGGCTGATCCTGCCTGGCCCCGAGGGCCTCATGCACCTGGCGATCTTCCTGGACGCCCATGCCGTGGCGGGCGATGCCGCGCTGCTGGCCACGGTGCGGCGCGACCTGATGGCGCTGGCCCTGGACAGCGATGCCCAGGTGGCGCGCTTCGCCTCGGCCGTCGACGCCTTCGCGCACGAGCCGGGCAGCTGGTGGGAGCGGCTGCTGGGGCGCGGCGGCGAGGGCGCGCCCGTGCACCTCAAGAAGGCCGGCATCTTCCCCATCGTCCATGGCGTGCGCAGCCTGGCGCTGTCCCAGCGCATCGCCGCCACCGGCACGGCCGAGCGCATCGCGGC
Organism: Delftia sp. SD018; assembly: GCF_017355445.1. Lineage (NCBI taxonomy): Bacteria > Pseudomonadati > Pseudomonadota > Betaproteobacteria > Burkholderiales > Comamonadaceae > Delftia > Delftia sp. SD018. The sequence goes on along the minus strand of NZ_JADDRN010000022.1, from coordinate 79,296 downwards.
CCTGGTGGACAAGGGCGTGCTCGACGGCGCCCAGGGCCAGGAGCTGCTCCAGGGCCTGCATTTCCTCATGGGCCTGCGCCTGCAGGCGGGACTGGCCGAGATCGACCTGGGCCGCCCCGTCACCGGCCATGTGGACCCGGCTCGCCTGAGCAGCCTGGAGCGCGACCTGCTCAAGGACACGCTGGCCGTGGTGCGGCGCTTCCGCGAACTGCTGCGCCAGCGCCTGCGGCTGGACGCCGTATGAGCGCGGCGCCCTTGCAGCGCTGGGTGGCGGGCCTGCGGCGCAACTGGCAGCGGCGCAGGCTGGCGGACCCCGCCTATGCCTTTCTCTTCGATGCGCCGCCGCCCGGCGAATGGGTGGCGCTGGACTGCGAGACCACGGGCCTGGATGTGCGCTGCGACCAGATCATCTCCATCGGCGCCGTGCGCATCGTGGGCGAGCGCATCCTGTCCAGCGAACGCCTGGAACTGCTGGTGCGCCCCTCGCGCAGCGTGCCCGGCGACAGCGTGCGCATCCACCGCCTGCGCGAGCGGGACCTGGCCCGGGGCCTGGCCATCGAGGACGCGCTGGCGCAGCTGCTGCGCTTCATCGGCAGCCGCCCGCTGGTCGGCTACTACCTGGAATTCGATGTGGCCATGATCGAGCGCGTGCTGCGCCCCTGGCTGGGCACGGGCCTGCCCAACGAGCGCATCGAGGTCTCGGCCCTGTACTACGACCACCGCTTCCGGCAGCTGCTGCCCTGGCAGCAGCAGGCGCCCGAAATCGACCTGCGCTTTGCCACGCTGATGGCCGACCTGGGCCTGCCGCAGCGCGAGGCCCACGACGCGCTCAACGACGCCGTGATGGCGGCGCTGGCCTTCATCAAGCTGCGCAGGCTGGCCGGCGCGACGTAGGGCGCCCGGAAAGGCGTTCGCTCAAGCGGCGGAGACCGCAGGGTTCAGGCTGTACAGGCCGGTGATGCTGGCCTTGCCCAGCACCTGGCCGGCTTGCAGCGCCGCGCGCACATTGGCGCCGGTCAGCTCGCCGGAGACCGCCAGCGTGGGCGTGGCCAGCGCATAGACGGTGAAGACGTAGTGGTGGACGATGCTGTCGTTCCACGGAGGGCAGGGGCCGTCGTAGCCGAAGTAGTCGCCCTTCATCTGCTCGTCGCCCGCGAACCAGCCCGTGTAGTCGTTGATGCCGTGGCGCAGGCCGCCGGGGGCGGCCGGGCCGCTCTTGCCGCGCGGCGTGACGCCGTCGGACTGGGCGCCTGCCGCGATCTCGGTGGTGGCGGCCGGAATGTCCAGCAGCAGCCAGTGGAAGAAATCCACGCGCGGCAGGCTGGCCGGCACTTCGCGGCCTTCCTGGTTTACATCGTCGCCGCGGCTGGGCACGTCGGGGTCATGGCAGACCACGACGAAGGACTGCGTGCCCGCAGGCGCGCCGCTCCAGGCCAGGTGCGGGTTGCGGTTGGACGACAGCGCCACGTGCGAGGCCGCATCGGGCACCGCGAACGCGAATTCGCCGGGAATCGCCTGGCCGTCCTGGAAGCTTTGGCTGATGAGTTGCATGTCGGATCTGTCCTGTGCGTTGAAGAGGGAAGCGGTGCTGCACAGGCGAAGCTGCGCAGACCCCGCAAGTCTAGAGGCCTGGACGGTGCCGGCCATCGCAGATCCGATCAGGCGCCTTCTCCAGCCGATCAATCTGAGGGCGGCGGCTGCCGCGCCAACGAAAAAGCCGGGCGCTGGGCCCGGCTTTGCATGGTGGGTGCCTGAGTGCCTGAGGGGCTCGGTGGCTCAGTGGCCCGAAGCTCCCGAGGCGCCAAGGCCTGTTTCCGAGCGCACCTGCTGCGCGGGGAAGATGGCGCGTTCCTTGGCGGCCTGGGCGCTCTTGTCGAGCACCGAGAACAGCCACACGCCCACGAAGCCGATGGTCATGGAGAACAGCGCGGGCGAGGCGTAGGGGAACCAGGCCGAGCCTGCGGGGTTGCCCAGCGTGGCCTCCCACACCGGGGGCGAGACCACGGTCAGGCCCACGGAGGAGATAAGCCCCATGAAGCCGCCGATCACCGCGCCCTTGGTGGTGCAGTCCTTCCACAGCACCGACAGCAGCAGTGGGGGGAAGTTGGCCGAGGCCGCGACCGCGAAGGCCAGCGACACCATGAAGGCGATGTTCTGCTTCTCGAACACGATGCCCAGCAGCACGGCGATGGCGCCCAGCGTCAGCGTGGTGATGCGCGAGACGCGCAGCTCGGCGGCGCTGTCGGCCTTGCCCTTCTTGATCACGGTGGCGTACAGGTCATGCGACACGGCCGAGGCGCCCGACAGCGTCAGGCCCGCGACCACGGCCAGGATGGTGGCGAAGGCCACGGCCGAGATGAAGCCGTAGAACACGTCGCCGCCCACGCTCTTGGCCACCAGCACGGCCGCCATGTTGGCTGTGCCCGCGCCGCCGTGGATCACGCCCTTGACCGTGTCGGCCATCTCGGGGTTGGTCAGCACCAGGGTGATGGCGCCGAAGCCGATGATGAAGATCAGCACGTAGAAGTAGCCGATCCAGGTCGTGGCCCAGAACACGCTCTTGCGCGCTTCCTTGGCGTCGGGCACGGTGAAGAAGCGCATCAGGATGTGGGGCAGGCCCAGCGTGCCGAACATCAGCGCCATGCCGAAGCTGATGGCCGAGATCGGGTCCTTGATGAAGCCGCCCGGGCCCATGATGGCCAGGCCCGCCTTGGCGGCGGCCGAGGGGTCGGCGCCGTTGTTGGCAGCGATCTCGGAGCGCACGCGCACGCCTTCGGCGAACAGCGCCTCGGGGCTGAATCCGTACTTGGCCAGCACCATGAAGCCCATGAAGGTCACGCCGGCCAGCAGCATGCAGGCCTTGATGATCTGCACCCAGGTCGTGGCCGTCATGCCGCCGAACAGCACATAGATCATCATCAGGCCGCCCACCAGCACCACGGCGATCCAGTAGTCCAGGCCGAACAGCAGCTTGATCAGCTGGCCCGCGCCCACCATCTGCGCGATCAGGTAGAAGGCCACCACCACCAGCGTGCCGCTGGCCGCGAAGGCGCGGAACGGCGTCTGGGAGAAGCGATAGCCTGCCACGTCGGCGAAGGTGAACTTGCCCAGGTTGCGCAGGCGCTCGGCCAGCAGGAAGGTCAGGATGGGCCAGCCCACCAGGAAGCCGATGGAGTAGATCAGGCCGTCATAGCCGCTGGCCATGACCGAGGCCGAGATGCCCAGGAAGGAGGCGGCCGACATGTAGTCGCCCGCAATCGCCAGGCCGTTCTGAAAGCCCGTGATGCCGCCACCGGCCGTGTAGAAATCGGCGGCCGACTTGGTGCGGCCCGCGGCCCACTTGGTGATCCACAGCGTGGCCACGACGAAGGCCGTGAAGAGAATGATGGCGGTCCAGTTGGTGGCCTGCTTGGCGGCCACGCCGACATCTCCGCCGGCGGCCAGCACGGGCCCCGTCAGGGCCAGCGCCACGGCGGGCGCCAGCAGCATGCGTTGTGCGGAATTCTTCATTTCGTGGCGTCCTTCAGGATGTCCTGGGTGAGCTTGTCGTACTCGCCATTGGCGCGGCGCACGTAGAGGCCGGTGATGATCACCGAGAAGACGATCACGCCCATGGCGATCGGGATGCCCAGCGAGGTCACGCCCGCGCCAATGGGCTGGGCCAGAAATGATTTGTCGAAGGCAATCAGCGCGATATAGCCGTAATAAACGACCAGCATCAGCAGCGTCAGAAAAAGGCCCAGGCGATTGCGTCTGGATCGCAACTCCTGGTATTTGGGATGGCGCTGTATTTTGTCTACCACCGGATCGGTCATGGTTTGTCTCCTGAAGTTGGAATCGCGGCGGCAGCCCCATGGATCTGCAGCCTTGCGGCGCATTCTGGAAAGCGCTTCTGACCGAGTGCTTACGCAGTGCAGCATGGTTTGGCAGGGTTTTTACGGTGCTTTTCACATGGAAAAAGACGGCATCAGGGTTGCTGCTGAGTTAGTAAGAAATCGTTCAGTTCGCCGTCAATTTCTGTAAGAGGTGAGTCAGATTCGCGTCAGCAGGCAGGCGGATAGTGAATCGGCGGGCCTATGGCAAGCCCGCTAAATATTCAATAAATCAAGGAGACAGACATGGCTATCAACGCATCGCAAGGCGCGGGGGTCAAGGCGACCCCGCGGCCCATGACTCCGGAAGAACGCAAGGTGATCTTTGCCTCGTCGCTAGGCACGGTTTTCGAGTGGTACGACTTCTATCTCTACGGATCGCTGGCGGCCATCATCGCCAAGCAATTCTTCAGCGGGCTCGATGCGGGATCGGCCTTCATCTTCGCGCTGCTGGCCTTCGCGGCCGGCTTCATCGTGCGGCCCTTCGGCGCACTGGTGTTCGGGCGGCTGGGCGACATGATCGGGCGCAAGTACACCTTCCTCGTGACCATCCTGATCATGGGCCTGTCGACCTTCATCGTCGGCATCCTGCCCACCTACGCCAGCATCGGCGTGGCGGCGCCGGTGATCCTCATCGGCCTGCGCATGCTGCAGGGCCTGGCCCTGGGCGGCGAGTACGGCGGTGCGGCCACCTACGTGGCCGAGCATGCGCCGCACGGCAAGCGCGGCGCCTACACCTCATGGATCCAGACCACGGCAACGCTGGGCCTGTTCCTGTCGCTGCTGGTGATCCTGGGCGTGCGCACCTCCATCGGCGAGCAGGCCTTTGCGGACTGGGGCTGGCGCATTCCCTTCCTGCTGTCCATCGTGCTGCTGGGCATCTCGGTGTGGATCCGCATGACGCTGTCCGAGTCGCCGGCCTTCCAGAAGATGAAGGCCGAGGGCAAGGTCTCCAAGTCCCCGCTGACCGAGTCCTTCGGCCAATGGCGCAACCTCAAGATCGTGATCCTGGCGCTGATCGGCCTGACCGCCGGCCAGGCCGTGGTCTGGTACACGGGGCAGTTCTATGCGCTGTTCTTCCTGACCCAGCAGCTCAAGGTCGATGCGGTGACGGCCAATCTGCTGATCGCGGCGGCGCTGATCATCGGCACGCCGTTCTTCGTGATCTTCGGTTCGCTGTCCGACAAGATAGGCCGCAAGCCCATCATCATGCTGGGCTGCGTGCTGGCCGTGGTGACCTACTTCCCCGTGTTCAAGGCGCTGACCGAAGCGGCCAACCCCGACCTGGCTGCGGCACAGGCCAAGAACAAGGTGGTCATCGTCGCCGATCCCAAGGAATGCTCGTTCCAGTTCAATCCCACGGGCACCTCCAAGTTCACCAGCTCCTGCGACGTGGCCAAGCAGTTGCTGGCCGCAGGCTCGGTCAGCTATGACTCCGAGGACGCAGCGCCCGGCAAGACGGCCTTCATCCGCATCGGCAGCACCGAGATCCCCTCGTTCTCCATCAAGGGCCTGAGCCCCGAGGAAGCCAAGGCCAAGGACGCCGAGTTCAAGAAGACCGTGGCCAAGGTGCTGGCCGAGGACGGCTACCCCACCAAGGCCGACCCCGCGAAGATGAACAAGGTCATGATGGTCGCCATCCTGACCTACCTGGTCATCCTCGTGACCATGGTCTACGGACCCATCGCCGCCATGCTGGTGGAGCTGTTCCCCACGCGCATCCGCTATACCTCCATGAGCCTGCCGTATCACATCGGCAATGGATGGTTCGGCGGCCTGCTGCCCACCATGTCGTTCGCCATCGTGGCCCAGACCGGCAATATGTACAGCGGCCTCTGGTATCCCATCGTCATCGCGGGCGCCACGGCCATCATCGGCACGCTGTTCCTGCGCGAGACCAAGGATGTGGATATCTACGCTAATGATTGAGGGCTCCCCCTGAGGCGCTTACGCGCCTTCCCCCTCTCTCGCTTCGCGGGTGGGGGACGACGCCATCGCCGCGACGCGGCTCTTGCTCGGCGTCTCTGAGTTGGGCCGCGCCGGTTGCATGCGGTGTGCGCAGTATCCGACTGTGTTTTGCGGCTCTGCATTGATGAAAGCCCATGGCGGTTTGCCGTGGGCTTTTTCTTTGGGTGCTTCTAATGGTTTTCCATGTCATGCCTGTGGCAGCAAAGCATCAGATGGCGCATTTTCAGAGGCGGGCATACATTTTTTGACATGCCCGCACCTAGAATCCGCAGCAGCCGCAAATGGCACTGATCTAGAGCCGGAGTCGGCCCTGAGATTTCAAGAATACCCACTCAACAATCCCAAGGAGATGCCGAGATGATCAAGATGAACCGCGTTGCCCTGGCCGTGCTGGCCGTGCTGGGTTCCACCACCGTGATGGCGCAAAGCAGCGTGACGATTTATGGCCGTATCAACACGACCATCGAACGCGAAAAGATCGGTGACCAGACCGTCAACAAGATGGAGAACAACTCCTCGCGTTGGGGCATGCGCGGTGTCGAAGATCTGGGCGGCGGCCTGAAGGCCGGCTTCGTGCTGGAAAGCGGTTTCGCTTCCGACACCGGCATGGGTTCCTCCTCCACGGGCGCGCTGACTTTCGGCCGCCAGAGCGAAGTGAACCTGTCGGGCAGCTTCGGCAAGATCCGCATGGGCAACTTCTTCCCCGGTTCGTACTTCGCCACGGCCGACTACGTGAGCATGCACAACCATGACACGGGTACCTCGTCCGACGCGCTGTACTTCGATCCCGTCTGGTTCGCCAGCGGCCTGGGCACCGCCAACAAGATCTCCTACACCACCCCCAACATCGGTGGCCTGACGGTCGAAGGCTCGGTCTCCATGCACGAGAAGGCCACGCCCGCCCGCAAGAACGGCTATGACCTGGCCGTCAACTACGACGTGGGCCCTCTGGCCCTGGGCGCCGGCTACAGCCAGGTGGACGAAGACAAGCAGGCCGCCTTCCGCGCTGCCTACACCTTCGGCCAGTTCGTGGTCGGTGGCTACTACCAACGCAACGACGAGCAGATCCGCGGCACGCGCAACAACTTCCGTCTGTCGGGCATGTACACCCTGGGCGCTTCCGAGTTCCACGTGAACCTGGGCCACGCCAACAAGTGGAGCAACATTGCCGACTCCGGTGCCAACCAGTGGACCCTGGGCTACAACTACAACCTGAGCAAGCGCACCAAGGTCTACGGCTACTACACCAAGGTGGACAACAAGGCCGGCGCCAACTACATGACCGGTGTGAAGGGCGCGGACTTCTCCTCCTTCGCGCTGGGCGTGCGTCACGCATTCTGATCGCCGCGCGGCGTAAGCCGCGAGCAAAGCAGGTCTGTTCCAATCAGCACCTGCCTGCCATATCAGGCCTCGTACCGAAAGGTGCGGGGCCTTTTTGTCTGGGCCCGTCTTTTCAAAGCCTGATCAAGGAAAAAACCATGAGGATCATCGCGGCCGGTTGCCTGGCCTTTGTCGTCGTCTCGCTGCTGGCCATCACCCAGGTAAAGGGTGTGCCGGGTGAGCAGGCCATGCCTGCCTCCGTGCAGATGGCCAAGTAAGCCCTCGGCAAGAGGCACGAGCCCCGGACTGGTTCCGGGGTTTTTTTATGGTCGCGCGGATGCGTCGAGGCGGTGTCTTTTTGTTTAACCTGTATGAAAATACAGGTATTGAGAAGCGTCTGATGCCTGACGCATGGACTGCCTAGAATGTTTGGCTCCCACTGACCACAGAACACCCATGACGCACGGTCTGATTCGAATTCGCGGCGCACGCCAGCACAATCTCCAGAACCTGGATCTCGACATCCGTACCGGCGAGCTGACCGTGGTCACGGGGCCCAGCGGCTCGGGCAAGTCCAGCCTGGTGTTCGATACCCTGTATGCCGAAGGCCAGCGCCGCTATGTCGAGACCTTCTCGGCCTACGCGCGCCAGTTCCTGGACCGCATGGACAAGCCGGCCGTGGACCGTGTGGAGGGGGTGCCGCCGGCCATCGCCATCGACCAGACCAATCCCGTCCGCAACTCGCGCTCCACCGTGGGCACGATGACCGAGCTCAACGATCACCTGAAGCTGCTGTTCGCGCGTGCGGCCCAGCTGTTCGACCGCGACACCGCCGTGCCCGTGCGCCACGACACGCCCGACAGCGTGCTGGAGGAGCTGGCCGAGCGTTGCCGGCAGGCCGGTGATCCGCGCATCGCCATCACCTTCCCCGTGGAGCTGCCCGCCAACACCACGGCTGCCGAGGTGGAGCAATGGCTGTCGGCCAGCGGCTTCACCAAGGTCCAGGCCGAGCGCGAGGCCGAGAAGGCCGGCGCCGTGGAGCCTGCCGCTGACGCCAAGGGCAAGAAGGCCAAGGCGGCGGCGCCGCTCAAGGTCAAGATGCTGGACGTGGTGGCCGACCGCTTCCGCCTGGGCAATGTGGAGCGGGCCCGTGTCTACGAGGCCATCGAGGTCGCGCTCAAGCGCGGCAGCGGCCACATGACGGTCTATGTGCTGCCTGAATCCGCCGTGGAAGCCGCAGGTGCCCAGCCCACCGAGCCCCAACTGTGGAAGTTCTCGCTGGGCCTGCACTGCCCCGAAAGCGGCCTGAGCTACCAGGAGCCGATTCCTTCGCTGTTCTCCTTCAACTCCGCCGTGGGCGCCTGCGAGGCCTGCCGGGGCTTTGGCCGCGTGATCGGCGTGGACTGGGGGCTGGTCATCCCCAACGACAAGCTCACCCTGCGCACGGGCGCCATCAAGCCCGTGCAGACACCGGCCTGGAAGGAGATCCAGGACGACCTGATGCGCCATGCCGAGGCCGAAGGCATTCCGCGCGACACGGCCTGGGCCAAGCTCACCGACGCGCAAAAGAGCTGGGTGCTGGACGGCTCGCCCAACTGGAACGGCAAGTGGACCCAGACTTGGTACGGCATCAAGCGCTTCTTCGAATACCTGGAGAGCAAGGCCTACAAGATGCACATCCGGGTGCTGCTGTCCAAGTACCGCAGCTATACCGAATGCCCCACCTGCGGCGGCGCGCGCCTCAAGACCGAAAGCCTGCTGTGGCGCCTGGGCGGCAAGCAGGCCGCCGATGCCGTGCTGCCGCCCGGCGACGAAGGCCGCTACCGCCGCTTCATGCCAAAGGGCGTGGCCTGGAGCCGTGAGCAGCTGGACGCGCTGCCGGGCCTTTGCCTGCACGACCTGATGCAGCTGCCCCTGGTGCGGCTGCGCGACTTCTTTCAGCAGCTGGCGCCGGCTGCCGACGCCCCATTGCATGACGGCGAGGCCCAGGCGCTCAAGATGCTGCACGCCGAAATCATGGCACGCGTGCAGTACCTGTGCGACGTGGGCATCGGCTACCTCACGCTGGACCGCCAGAGCCGCACGCTGTCGGGCGGCGAGGTGCAGCGCATCAACCTGACCACGGCCCTGGGCACCTCGCTGGTCAACACCCTGTTCGTGCTCGACGAGCCCAGCATCGGCCTGCACCCGCGCGACATGGAACGCATCACCGAGGCCATGCAGCGCCTGCGCGATGCGGGCAACACCCTGGTCGTGGTCGAGCATGACCCGGCCGTGATGTTCGCGGCCGACCGCATGATCGACATGGGCCCCGGCCCCGGCGCGCGCGGCGGCCAGATCGTCTTCGACGGCACGCCCGAGGACCTGCGCCATGCCGACACGCTGACCGGCGCCTACCTGGGCGGGCGCAAGCAGGTGGGCTTCGGCCTTAAGCGCATGGTGACCGAATCCACGCCGCGGCTCATCCTCGAAGGCGCGCGCGAGCACAACCTGCGCAGCATCGACGTGGACTTTCCGCTGCAGCGCCTGGTCACCATCACCGGCGTCAGCGGCTCGGGCAAATCCACGCTGATCCAGGACGTGCTGGTGCCCGCGCTGATGCGCCACTTCGGCAAGCCCACGGATGCGGCCGGCGCCTTCGAGCGCCTGCTGGGCGCCGACCACCTGAGCGACGTGATGTTCGTGGACCAGTCGCCCATCGGCAAGACGGCGCGCTCCAACCCGGCCAGCTACGTGGGCGCCTGGGACTCCATCCGCGAGCTGTTCGCCATTGCGCCGCTGTCGCGCCAGCGCGGCTACACGGCCGCCAAGTTCAGCTTCAACAGCGGCGACGGCCGCTGCCCCACCTGCGGCGGCTCGGGCTTCGAGCATGTGGAGATGCAGTTCCTCTCCGACGTCTACCTGCGCTGCCCCGACTGCAACGGCACGCGCTACCGCCCCGAGATCCTGGAAGTCACGATCGAGCGCCACGCGGCCGGCGAGCTGCAGCCGCGCAAGCTCAACGTGGCCGATGTGCTGGAACTCACCGTGGCCGAGGCGGCCCTGCTGTTCGCCCAGGACCGCGAGGTCATCCGCGCCCTGCAGCCCATCGTCGATGTGGGCCTTGAATACGTGAAGCTGGGCCAGCCCGTGCCCACGCTGTCGGGCGGCGAGGCCCAGCGCCTCAAGCTCGCGGGCTTTCTGGCCGAGGCGGCCAAGTCCCAGGCCAAGTCGAAGCAGGCGCTGGCCAAGAAGGGCACATTGTTCCTGTTCGACGAGCCCACCACGGGCCTGCACTTCGACGACATCGCCAAGCTCATGCGCGCGCTGCGCAAGCTGCTGGAGGCCGGGCACTCGCTGATCGTCATCGAGCACAACCTCGACGTGATCCGCGCCAGCGACTGGCTGATCGACCTCGGCCCCGAAGGCGGCGACGGCGGCGGCGCCATCGTGGCCCAGGGCACGCCCGAGGAAGTGCGCCAGATTCCCGGTTCGCACACGGCCCAGGCGCTGCGCGAGTACGACCTGGCCATGGGCGTGGGCGGCGAGGCCGTGCGCGAGGTCGCCCCCATGCTCTACAAGAGCCAGCGCAAGGCGCATGCCATGTCGGGCGCCGCGGCCAGGAATGCCATCGAGATCGTCAACGCCAAGGAGCACAACCTCAAGCAGCTGTCGGTGGAGATTCCTCGCGGCAAGTTCAACGTGGTGACGGGTGTCTCGGGCTCGGGCAAGTCCACGCTGGCCTTTGACATCCTGTTCAACGAAGGCCAGCGCCGCTACCTGGAGTCGCTCAACGCCTATGCGCGCTCCATCGTCCAGCCTGCGGGCCGGCCCGAGGTGGATGCGGTCTACGGCATTCCTCCCACCGTGGCCATCGAGCAGCGCCTGTCGCGCGGCGGGCGCAAGTCCACCGTGGGCACGACCACCGAGGTCTGGCACTTCCTGCGCCTGCTGTACGTCAAGCTGGGCACGCAGCACTGCATCCACGACGGCGCCGCCGTGCAGCCGCAGACGGCGGAAAGCATCGCGGCCCAATTGCTCACGCAGTTCAGGGGCCAGACCATCGGCCTGCTGGCGCCGCTGGTGGTCAACCGCAAGGGCGTCTACACCGAGCTGGCCGACTGGGCGCGCCCGCGCGGCTACACCCATCTGCGCGTGGACGGCGAATTCCTGCCCACCACGGGATTCCCGCGCATCGACCGCTTCAAGGAGCACACCATCGAACTGCCCGTGGCCAGCGTCACCGTCACGGCGGCCAACGAGCGCGAACTGCGCGGCCACCTGGCGCAGGCGCTGGAAACAGGCAAGGGCGTGCTGCATGTGCTGTCCGGCCTGGACAACCTGGCCGATGCCATGGCCGGCGGCCGGAGCACGGCCGGCATCGGCAGCCTGCAGGTGTTCTCCACCCAGCGCGCCTGCCCGGTCTGCGCCACCAGCTATGCCGAGCTGGACCCGCGCCTGTTTTCCTACAACAGCAAGCACGGCTGGTGCCCCGACTGCGTGGGCACGGGCGTCAAGCTCACCAAGGACCAGCGCAAGGTCTATGACGACACCCTGCTGGTCGAGGACAACCGGGGCCGCGAGGTCAAGTTCGAAGGCCAGGAAATCGAAGACCTGGCCGAAGTGACCTGCCCCACCTGCCAGGGCACACGCCTGAACGCCACGGCGCGCGCCGTGCGCTTCCATGGCGTGGGCATTGCCGAGATCGCCCAGCTGTCGGTCAACGACGTGCGCCAATGGGTGCAGGCGCTGGCCCTGTCCGGACGCGAGTCCGACATTGCCCGCGACCTCATCCCCGAGATCCAGAGCCGCCTCGAATTCCTGGAGGAAGTGGGCCTGGGCTACCTGACGCTGGACCGTGGCGCGCCCACGCTGTCGGGCGGCGAGGCCCAGCGCATCCGCCTGGCCGCGCAACTGGGCAGCAACCTGCAGGGCGTGTGCTATGTGCTGGACGAACCCACCATCGGCCTGCATGCACGCGACAACCAGATCCTGCTCAACGCCCTGCACAAGCTGGGCGACAAGGGCAACACCCTGGTCGTGGTCGAGCATGACGAAGACACCATCCGCCGCGCCGACCACATCATCGACATCGGTCCCAGCGCCGGCATACGCGGCGGCCGCCTCGTGGCCCAGGGCACGGCGGCCGACATCATGGCGGCCGAGGACTCCATCACGGGCCGCTACCTGCTGCATGCCATGCGCCACCCGTTCCAGCCGCGCCGCTGGGTGGGCGAAGGCCAGCCGCCGCAGGCGGCCGCCGAGCTTGCCGCCGTGGCCGAACCGGTGCCGGAACCCGCGCCTGTCAAGGTATCCAAATCCAAAAAGAAGGCCGCGCCTGTCGTTGTCGACGCCGAACCCGCCTCCGACGCACTGGGCTGGCTGACCGTGCGCGGCGCCCACTTGCACAACCTGCAGAACGTGGATGCGCGCGTGCCGCTCAAGCGCCTGGTGGCCGTCACGGGCGTCAGCGGCTCGGGCAAGTCCACACTGGCGCGCGACGTGATGCTGGCCAATGTGGCCGCCTGGGTGGGCCAGCGCGCCACCAAGGCCGGGCGCGATGCCATGGACGCCGGCAAGGCGCCGCCGCTGTCCGGCTGCAAGGGCCTGCAGGGCTTCGAGGGCATTGACCGCGTGCTCGAGGTCGACCAGACGCCCATCGGCAAGACCCCGCGCAGTTGCCCGGCCACCTACATCGGCTTCTGGGACACCATCCGCAAGCTCTACGCCGAAACGCTGGAGGCCAAGGCCCGCGGCTACGCAGCCGGCCGTTTCTCGTTCAACACCGGCGAAGGCCGCTGCCCGGCCTGCGAGGGCCAGGGCATGCGCACCATCGAGATGAGCTTCCTGCCCGACGTGAAGGTGCCCTGCGAGGTCTGCCATGGCGCGCGCTTCAACCCCGAGACCCTGGCCGTCTCCTGGCGCGGCAAGAGCATTGGCGACGTGCTGCAGATGGAGGTGGACGAGGCCGTCGAGTTCTTCGCCAGCATGCCCAGCATCGCCCACCCGCTGCAGTTGCTCAAGGACGTGGGCCTGGGCTATCTCACGCTGGGCCAGCCCTCGCCCACGCTGTCGGGCGGCGAGGCCCAGCGCATCAAGCTCGTCACCGAGCTGACCAAGGTGCGCGACGACGTGACCCGGCGCGGCAACAAGGCGCCGCACACGCTCTATGTGCTGGACGAACCCACGGTGGGCCTGCACATGGCCGATGTGGACAAGCTCATCCGCGTGCTGCACCGCCTGGTGGATGCGGGCCACAGCGTGGTCGTCATCGAGCATGACCTGGACGTGATCGCCGAGGCCGACTGGATCATCGACCTCGGCCCCGAAGGTGGCAAGGACGGCGGCCGCATCATTGCGGCCGGCACGCCCGAGGATCTGGTGGCTGCGGGCACGCACACGGGCAAGGCGCTCAAGCCCGTGCTGGCCCGTTGAGCCTCAGGCGCAGGCCACGCCTGCGCTGCGTGCGGAGCCTGCGGGCAGGCGGCTGCTCCAGAAGACCAGCACCAGGCCCACGGCCGTCAGCGCGGCGGCGGCCCAGCCCAGGTTGACCAGGCCCAGGCCACCGGCCAGGGCCAGGCCGCCAACCCAGGCACCCAGGGCATTGCCCAGGTTGAAGGCCGCAATGTTCAGGCTGGAGACCAGGTTGGCGCCCTGGGGGCCGGCCTGGTCCAGCACGCGCATCTGCATGGGGGCCACCGTGGCGAAGGCCACGACGCCCAGCACGATCACATAGGCCATGGCCACGGCCTGGTTCCCGAAGGCCCAGCGGCCTGCCGCCAGCACCACCATCAGCGCCGCAATGCTCCACACCAGGGCGCGCATCACGCCCCGGTCGGCCAGCTTGCCGCCCAGCAGATTGCCTGCGGCCAGGCCCGCGCCGAACAGCAGCAGGGTCAGTGCCACCAGGCTGTCGCCCATGCGGGTCACCTGGGTCAGCAGCGGCTCCACATAGGTGTAGAGCGCAAACACACCCGCAAAGCCGAAGGCCGTGATGCCCAGGCCCAGCCAGACCTGGCCGTTGGCCAGCACGGCCAGCTCCTGCGCCAGCGGCGTGACCTCGGGGCGGCCCTGGTCGCGCGGCACGAAGGCGGCCAGGATGGCAAAGGCCAGCACGCCGATCGCGGCCACGGCCAGGAAAGCGCTGCGCCAGCCGAACATCTGGCCGATCCAGGCGCCGGCAGGCACGCCCAGCAGGGTGGCCAGGGTCAGGCCCGAGAACATCAGCGCAATCGCCGACGCCTTCTTGTCCACCGGCACCAGTCCCGTGGCCACCACGGCGCCCACGCCGAAGAAGGTGCCGTGGGTCAGCGAGGTCAGCACGCGCGCCGACATCAGCCATTCATAGCTGGGCGCGAACGCGGCGGCCAGGTTGCCGGCGATGAAGATCAGCATCAGCGCCAGCAGCAGGCGCTTGCGCGGCCATTGGCGCGTCAGCAGCGTGAGCACGGGCGCGCCCACGGCCACGCCGATGGCGTAGCCCGAAATCAGCGAGCCCGCCGTGGGAATGCTGATGTGAAGATCCTGGCTGACCTGTGTCAGCAGGCCCATGATGATGAATTCCGTGGTGCCGATGCCAAAGGCACCGGCCGCCAGGGCGAGTAGGGAAAGAGGCATGGACGGATTCCTTGTGATCCTTGGTGTGATGTCCATTAATGTCGCACTGCAACATACCTTTGTGTAGATGGAATAATGGAAACGGATCTGTTCCTGTGTGGAATAGATAACCTCTTTTCAGGAGACGCCATGCCCGCACTTGCCCCACCCACGGCCACCGACACAGGCAACGCCGATGCCAACCGCTTTGCCGAGCTGGAAATGCTGATCCTGGTGGCCGAGCGCGGCAGCCTCTCGGCCGCTGCACGCCACCTGGGCATCTCGCCCTCGGCCGTCAGCAAGAGCATGTCGCGGCTGGAGGCGCGCCTGGGCGTGCAGCTGCTCCAGCGCAGCACGCGGCGCCTGCATCTCACGCCCGAAGGCTGCCAGCTGTTCGAGCGCGGCAAGCGCGTGCTGGCCGACCTGGAGGAACTGGAGGCCTGCGTGGCCGTGCGCAGCGAACCACGCGGCCTGGTGCGCATCAACACCAGCTCATCGACCGGAAAAATGCTGCTCGTGCCCCTGGTGCCGCAATTGCTGCAGCGCCATCCCGGGCTGAGCCTGGAACTGAGCTTCACGGACCAGATCGTGGACCTGGTCGAGGCCGGCACGGACATCGCCGTGCGCTGGGGCCAGCTTCCGCCCTCGGACATGGTCGCGCGGCTGCTGGGCCACACGCGGCAGGTCATCCTGGCCTCACCGGAGTACCTGGCCCGCATGGGCAGGCCGCTGCATCCAGACGAGCTGGGCCACCATGTGCGCCTGGGCTGGAGCTACCAGCGCGCCATACCGCACTGGCCATTTCTGGTGGACGGCCAGCGCGTGGCCGTCGATATCGGGGAGGTGGTGCGCGTCAACGACGGCGATGTGATGCGCGAGCTGGCGCTGCACGGCACGGGCCTGGCCCGCCTGTCGCTGTACCACGCCTGGGCCGACGTGCTCGCCGGCCGGCTGGTGCCCGTGCTGGAGGAATTCAACACGGGCGACCTGGAACCCATCCACGCCGTCTACCTGGGCAAGCCCGACCGCCTGCCCCCGCGCACGCGCGCCGTGCTCGACTTCCTGCAGCAGCATGTGGACCTGCGGCATGCGGAGCAGCTGCCGGCGCTGCCCTGATGGGTAGCCGGCAGTGGGGGCGTCACTCCTGCCCGGCTGGCAGAGGTGCGGCGTTGAAGGACAGGTTTTCGATGTGCTCGTGCAGCGCGGTATACACAGGCTCCGCAGGCGCCGAATTCTCGTAGACGATGCCCGTGCCTACATCTTGGGGCGTGGTCAGCCGCTTGATGACCAGGCGCTGGTTGGGGCGGTTGCCATTGGTGCTGGACGTGCCCTCGCCATCGTTGACGCTGTAAACGAAGCGGTAGCTGCGCAGGATCTGGCCAGAGCTGTTGATCCACACACACAGCGTTTCACCTGCCAGTGCGCCGCGGACCTGGTGCTCGCAGCCGAACAGGCCATCTCCGCTGGTCATGAGGCCGTTGCCGTTGGAAGTGGCGCTGGTCTGGCGTGTCAATTCCACGCCCAGGGTCTGAAGCCCCTCGGAACCGATTGAAGTCATGGTCCAGATGCCCCGCAGACTGGATGCCACGGCGGGGTAACCGAAGTTGAAACGCGAAATCGCCACTTCCTGCTCGCCGGGCAGCGTGATGAATCCCGAAACGCCGCTGGTGAAGCGCATGCTGACCTGGCCCATATTGCGGTCTTCGGTGCCCGACATCGGGCCGCTGCCCAGATAGCGGCCACCCTTGTAGCGGATCAGCGGCGCTGAAAATCGGTTGTTGGACAGGGCGCCGGTGGTCAGATAGAACGAAGGTTCGCCAGTGCGCTCATAGGCATACATCTGCATGACCAGATTGCCGTTCTGCGCGTCAATGGCCAGCCCGCGACCCGGCTTGCCGTTGAGTTCGGAAGTCACGACCCAGGTGCCATTGCTGGGCATGAATGCGTGCGCCAGGCCGCAGCCCAGCAAGATGGCTGCTGCCAATGTTTTCTTGAACATGGTCCCTCTCTGTCTGATTAAGAAAATGCATGGGCATTCTAGCCATCGTCTTTACAAAGAGAAACAGTGCGATGGTCTTGAGTGATTTTTGCTGGCGTCCCTGAAATGGGTTCGTACGCCGGCAATGTGTTTTCCGGCGTGCGTATTCAACTTTCTTGAAAGCGCCCGAATTCCATCCATTCACAGGCCTGCCCTGGCATTGCCCACGGGCCGAAAGGCGCGGGCACCCTGCCCATCCCGACCAATCGCCCAGGCACACCACGCCGATACCGCTCCCGCAAACACCACATACAGGCACACCAGCCACGGGCTGCCACCGGCCGTCTTGACCAGCGCCGTCGCAATGATGGGCGTGATGCCGGACGCGAAAATGCCCGAGAACTGGTAGACGAAGGAAATGCCGGTGTAGCGTACCTTGGCGTCGAACAGGTCGCAGAAGAGGGCGGCCTCGGGACCGTAGACCGCCGCGTAGAGAATGCCGAAGGGCACGACGATGGCGATCCATATCAGCAGCACATTGCCGCCGCTGTGGGCCATGAGCCAGAAGGCCGGGAAGGCCGAGACCGCGGTGATCAGCGATCCCCACAGATACACGCGGCTGCGGCCCAGGCGGTCGGACAGGCGGCCGAACAGCGGAATCGTGAAGCACATCACCACGGCGGCGACCATCACGCCGATCAATGCATCGGTGCGGCTGATCTGCAGGGTGGAGGTCAGGTAGCTGATCGAGAACACGCCGAAGACGTTGAAGAAAACGCCGTCGATATAGCGTGCGCCCATGCCCTTGAGCACATTGCCGGGATAGCGCCGCATCATGTCCATGAAGGGAATCGCGGTCTCGGCATTGCGTGCCTTGACGGCCGCGAATTCGGGCGTCTCCTTCACATGCAGGCGGATGTACATGCCCACGGCCACCATCAGGCCCGAGATCAGGAACGCGACGCGCCAGCCCCAGGCCATGAATTGCTCTTCGGTACACAGCCAGGACAGCAGGGCCACCACGCCCGAGGCCATGAACAGGCCGATGGCCAGGCCCACCTGGGGCAGGGAGGCGTAGAAGCCCCGCTTTTCCTTGGGCGCGTATTCGTAGGCCATGAGCACGGCACCGCCCCATTCGCCGCCCAAGCCTATGCCCTGGGCCACGCGCAACAGCAGCAGCAGCACGGGCGCGGCCACGCCGATCTGCGCATGCGTGGGTAGCAGGCCGATCAGGAAGGTGGACACGCCCATGATCATCAGCGTGACCACCAGGATGCTCTTGCGCCCCACGCGGTCGCCGAAGTGCCCGAAGATCACCCCGCCCAGCGGCCGTGTGACGAAGCCCACGGCAAAGGTGGTGTAGGCCAGCAGGGTGGAGATCAGCGGATCGTCGCTGGGAAAGTACAGCTTGCTGAACACGATGCCGGCGACCACGCCGTACAGGAAGAAGTCATACCACTCGATGGTTGCGCCGATGAGCGCGGAGGTCACCACCTTGCGGATGACCTTGGGATCGGTTGCCGTCGTCATGCTGTCTCCTGGTTGTCTGTCGCATTGCCGGGATGCAGGAACGGGCAGTCATGCGACCTTGAGCTGCCCTGTCTCTCCGTGCCTGTCTTCGCGAACCATGTCGGCGGCCTTCTCGGCCATCATCACCACGGGCGCGTTGGTGTTGCCCGAGACCAGGGTGGGCATGACCGAGCAATCGACCACGCGCAGGCCGGCCATGCCGTGCACGCGCAGGCGCGCATCGACCACGGCCAGGGCGTCGCTGCCCATGCGGCAGGTGCCGCTGGGGTGGAAGATGGTGGCGCCGTGGTTGCGGCAGAACTCCAGCAGTTGAGCATCGCTGTGCGCATCGGGGCCGGGCTTGACCTCGCGCTTCACGAAGGGGCGCATGGCCGGCGTGTCGGCAATGGCGCGTGCCGCGCGCACGGCCGCCACGTTGGTGCGGCGGTCCAGGTCGGTGGCCAGGTAGTTGGGCTGGATGGAGGGCGGCTCGAAGGCATCGCGCGAACGGATGCGCAACTGCCCGCGTGACTCGGGCCGCAGCTGGCAGACCGACATGGTGAAGCCCGAGTACGGATGGACCTGCCCGCCTGCCATGTCGGCCGACAGCGTGGAGACGTGGAACTGGATGTCGGGCGTGGCCGCCACGGGCCGGCCCTGCCCGTCCCTGAGCGCACGCATGAAGCAGCCGCCCTGGTTGATGCCCACGGCCAGCGCGCCCGAGCGGAACAGCAGCCATTCCAGCCCCAGCTTTGTCCTGCCCACCCAGGAATTGAGCTGGTCATTGGTGGTGATGGGCTGGCTGCATTCGTAGCCCAGGCGGATCTGAAGATGGTCCTGCAGGTTCTCGCCCACGCCCGGCAGATCGTGCACCACGGGAATCCCCAGGGACTGCGACAGCGCGGCCGGGCCTATGCCCGACAGTTGCAGCAGCTGCGGCGACTGGATGGCGCCTGCCGACAGAATCACCTCGGCCCGCGCCTGGGCCTGGCGCTCCTGCCCGCCTTGCCGGTAGCGGATGCCGGTGGCGCGCCGGCCGCGCAGCACCAGCTGCGTGGCCATGGCATCGGTCTCTATGCGCAGATTGGGGCGGCGCCGGGCCTCGCCCAGATAGGCCTTGGCCGTGCTGCAGCGCAGGCCCTTGTGGGTGGTGAGCTGGTAGTAGCCTGCACCCTCCTGGTCGCGGCCGTTGAAGTCCTCGGTGCGGGGCACGCCGACCTGGCCTGCACCGGCAATGAAGGCCTCGATCAGCGGATGCTGTGCGCCGATGTCCGAGACCTTGAGCGGCCCGTCCGCGCCATGGCCCGGGAAGGCGCCGCGCGCATTGCCTTCGGACTTCACAAAGTAGGGCAGCACCTCCTCATACGACCAGCCCGCATTGCCCAGCGCCGCCCAGTGGTCGTAGTCCTCGCGCTGGCCGCGCACGTAGATCAGGCCGTTGATCGAGCTGCTGCCGCCCAGCGTGCGGCCGCGCGGCCAGTAGATGCGCCGGCCGTTCATGTTGGGGTCCGGGTCGGTCTCGAACTTCCAGTTGTAGACGGGGCTCCACATGGTCTTGCCGTAGCCGATGGGCAGGTGGATCCAGGGCGAGCGGTCCGGCGGGCCGGCCTCCAGCAGCAGCACCCGCGTGGCCGGGTCCTCGGACAGGCGCGCGGCCAGCACGCAGCCGGCAGAGCCTGCTCCCACGATCACGTAGTCATAGCTGTCGATGGGGTCCGGCATGCGGTGGCTCCTTTTGAGTTTCTTTTTAAGGAACTATCTGTTCCTTTGAGTGAAACTTATTCGTTGCCGCCGTGGACTGCAACCCCGCGCAAACCCTTGCCGCCTCCTGGCGATCAGGCATGATCGAAAGCGTTTCCGGCCTTCCACACGACACGACACCGCCCCATGCCGCCATCCCTTGCCAGCGCTGCCCCGGACCCCACCCCTGCACGGCAGGACGAAGCGAACTCGGTCTCCGATCGCTCCCTGGCCGTGCTCGATTTCGTGACCCAGGCCGAGGCCCCGCCGGGCCTCATGGACATCGCAGCCGCGCTCAACCTGCCCAAGGCCACGGCCTCGCGGTTGTGCTCCCACCTGGAGGCGCGGCAATGGCTGCTGCGCCATGAGGGTGACCGCAGCTTCTCCCCGGGCCCCAAGCTGCTGAGCCTGGCCGTGCGCGCCCTGCAAGCCGACCCGCGCCAGGCCCTGCGCCATGAGCTGCTGTCCCAGCTGGTGGCCCGTCTGGGCGAGACCTGCAACCTCACCGTGCTGGACGGCACGCGCGTGCGCTACCTGGACCGTGTCGAGACCCACTGGCCGCTGCGCATCCAGCTGGAGGCCGGATCGATGGTGCCCATCCACGCCACGGCCAGCGGCAAGCTGTTCCTGGCCCATATGCCTGCGGCCCGGCGCGCGGCCATTCTGGACAGCGTGGAACTCACCGCCTGCACGGCCAACACGCTGACCACGCCCGAGGCGCTGGCACAGGAGTGCGCGCGCATCGTGCGCGAAGGCCACTCCTGCGATCGCGAGGAATTCATGCGCGGCATGATTGCCGTGGCCGTGCCCGTGCGCGATGCCAAGGGCCAGTGCCGCGCCACGCTGGCCGTGCATGCGCCCGAGGCGCGCATGCCGCTGGCGCAGGCGCTGGAGGGCCTGCCGCACCTGAAGGAAACGGCCCAGCGCATGGCCGGCCTGCTCTTCTGAGGCGCTGGGCACCCCAGAAAAAAGGGCTCATCGCTACCCTGGCTGCGCAAGGTCCGTTGCCCCCCAGGGGCGCGCTTCTTGCCTTGGGGCGGCCCGGCGGCAAAAAAAAGGGCCTCACTCGGAGGCCCTTGTCGTCACTGGAAGCCCAGCGTATGCGGCAACCAGGTGGACAGCGCGGGGATGAAGGTCAGCAGGCACAGCACCACGAAGTGGGCCAGCAGGAACAGCGGCATCTCGCGCGTGAGATCGGTGATGGACACGCGCGTGGCCACCGAGGTCACGAACAGCAGCCCGCCCACGGGCGGCGTGATCATGCCCAGCGTCAGGTTCACGATCACCACCATGGCGAAGTGCGTGGGATCGATGCCCAGGCTGAACGCAATGGGCGCCAGGATGGGCACCAGGATCATCACGCCGGGCAGCGGCTCCATGAAGATGCCGAACACCAGCAGCAGGATGTTCACCGCGATCAGGAACAGGGTGGGCGACAGCTCCCAGCTCACGATCAGCTCGGACAGGTACTGTGGAATGCCCTCCACCGTCAGCACCCAGGCAAAGGCGGCCGAAGTCGCCATCACCAGCAGCACCGAGGCCGTCAGCATGGCCGAGCGCGCCGCAATGCCCGGCAGCGCCGACCACTGCAGCGTGCGGTACACCCACTTGCCGCAGACCAGGGCGTAGAACACGGCCACCACCGACGCCTCGGTGGGCGTGAAAATGCCGAAGCGGATGCCCACCACGATGAGCACGATCAGCATCAGCGCGGGAATCGCCTTGAAGCTGTTGATCCACATCGTGCGGCCGTCAGGGCGCGGCTCGGTGGAGCGGTAGTCGCGCTTCCTGCACACCCACCAGTTCACGGCGGCCATGGCCAGCGCGATCAGGATGCCGGGGATGAAGCCGGCCATGAACAGCCCGCCCACCGACACGTTCTCATCCTGCAGCGCGTAGATGATCATGCTCACCGACGGCGGAATGATGGGCCCCACGATGGCCGTGCTGGCCGTCAGCGCCGCCGCGTAGGAGCGCGCGTAGCCGGCCTTGTCCATCATCTTGACCATCATCGAGCCGGGGCCGGCCGCATCGGCCAGGGCCGAACCCGAAATGCCCGAGAACAGCGTCAGCGACAGCACATTGGCATAGCCCAGGCCGCCGCGCAGATGGCCCACGAACTGCGCGGCAAAGCGCAGCAGCACATGCGTGAGCGCCCCGCCCGACATCAGCTCGGCCGCCAGGATGAAGAAGGGCACGGCCATCAGCGGAAAGCTGTCTATGCCCGTGAACATCTCCTTGAACACGATGAGCTGCGGATAGCGGCCCCCCACGAAGACGGCCAGTGCGGCGGAGATCGCCAGCGCGAAGGCCACCGGAAAGCCCAGCGTGAGCAGGACGATGATGGCGATGAAAAGCGTGATACCCATGATGTGTCTGCCTGGTGGATCAGATCGACGCGGCTGCGTCGGCATCCATCTCATCCGACTCCGCGAACGAGCCGTCTGCGATATACCCGCGCGCAATGAACAGCAGATGCACCAGCATCAGCACGAAGCCCACGGGCATGGCCGCGTAGACGAAGGAGATCGGAATGTCCGTGGCCGCCGTGGTCTGGAAGCGCGTGGCCCAGACGTACTGCGACGAGGCCACCGCCATCACCGCGCAGAACAGGCCCACGCCCAGCACCACGAGGCGGCGAAGCCACTGCGCCTTGCGCGTGCCCACCGAGCGGTGCAGGTTGTCGATGGCCACATGGCCGCCGAAGCGCAGCACCAGGCCCGCGCCCAGGAAGGTGACCCAGATCATCATGTGCCGGGCCACTTCCTCGGCCCAGACAATGGAGTCGCCCGTGGTGTAGCGCAGCACCACATTGGCAAACACGATGCAGGCCATGGCCAGCAACAGCACGATCAGCAGCCAGCGGTTGCAGGCCACAAGGGCGCGTTCGATTCGGTTGAGCATAGGAGTGGGCGAGGGCAGGAGGGCAGGGGCGAAAAAGCCGCAAGAGCCGCGATAGCGGCAAGGGCCGGGCTGCCGCCGGATGTCAGATCATCGGCGCGGGCGCCGTGCGGGGCCACAGGTGTTGCCCGCAGCGGGGCGCCCTGCACTGCGGGCCGCAGCCCGCAATGCGTCAGGGGATTACTTGGCGTTGGCGATGGTGTCCAGCGTCTTCTGGCCGAACTTCTTCGCGTATTCCTTGTAGGCCGGCTCCAGCGCGGTGCGGAAGGCGGCCTGGTCCACCTTCTCCACCACCTGCATGCCGTGGCTCTTGGCCTCTTCCACGCCCTTCTTCTCCACCGTGTCCACGAACACGCGCGAAGCGATGGCGCCCGACTTGGCGCCCTGCGTGAAGGCCGCCTTCTGGCTGTCGTTCAGCGTGCCCCAGAACGAGGGCGACACCAGCAGGGCCATGGGCGCGTACACATGGGCCGTCAGCGTCAGGTGCTTTTGCACCTGCCACAGCTTGGCCGAGGCCAGCACCGAGATCGGGTTCTCCTGGCCGTCGATCGTGCCCTGCTGCAGCGCACCGATCACCTCGGGCCAGGACATGGGCGTGGGCGATGCGCCCAGCGTACGGAAGGCCGTGATGTGCACGGGGTTCTCGGTCACGCGGATCTTCAGGCCCTTGAGATCGGCCACGCCGTTGACGGCGTGCTTGTTGTTGGACAGGTGGCGAAAGCCCTGCTCGCCCCAGGCCAGCGCGACCAGGCCGCGCTTGCTGAACTTGGCCAGCAGTTCCTGGCCGAAGGCGCCGTCCAGCACGGCGCGCGCATGCTGCGTGTCGCGGAACAGGAAGGGAATGTCCACCACGCCCACATCGGGTACGAAGTTGCTGATGGCGCCCGTGGAGACTATGGCCGCCTCCACCGTGCCCAGCTGCAGACCCTCGATCAGCTCGCGTTCGCCGCCCAGGGCGGACGCGGGGAACTGCTTGAACTTGTAGGCGCCGTTCGTGCCCTTTTCCACCGCATCGGCCCAGGCCTGGGCGGCCGCGCCGTAGTGCGAATTCACGGCCAGGGCGTAGCCCACCTTGACCTCCTTGGTCTGGGCCAGTACGGCGCCAGCCGAAGCAGCCGCCATGGCGGCCACGCAGGTCGAAAGAAGGGTGCGGCGGATCATTTGCATAGCGGCAGTCTCACTTGTTGTGTGTTGAAAAATGGCCCCCACGCTCCCCTTGCAGGGCAAGGTCTGCGGTCCCCCGCAGGGGGCCGCTTTTCATCCTGGGGCGGCCCGGCGATGAAAAAAAGAGCCCCTGGATTGTAGTGACCACTCCCCTTGTGGCGACCACGTACAAAGCGCTCGTCATGTGCGTTGAGGTGCATCTGATTTGGCGATGTCGTGGGCAGCGATCGGCATATCAACCAATGGACAGACGCACCGGCTTTCCCACGCGGCTCAACATTTCAACCAGGGCGTCAATGGTGAACTTTGCAGTCTTTCTGTTCACCACATCCGAGATGCGCGGGCGGGACACCATCAGGATCTCTGCCGCGTCTGACTGCTTCAGGTGATGCTGTGCAATCCATTGCGCCAGCTCCGCCATCAGTTGCTCCTTGAGAAGATGGGTGTCGTTGATCTGCTGGCGCGATGCAGCTTGCAGCTTCAATGCCTCGTCTTCAGGAAAGCCCAGCTCCAGAAAGAGGTTTGCCTTCGCCTTGGTCACATGGCGGATTTCTGTATCGATCTTCATTTGTTGGCCTTTCTCATGTGGACCACGGCACGGTAGCGCGCCGATGCGATGTCCTTGTCGTGCCGGCTTGTCACCTGTGATTTCTTCTGGAAGCAGTGCAATACATAGACCGCTTCCTCGAACTTGGCCACATACATCACCCGGAACGCTCCGCTGGCGTCCCTCACGCGGATCTCCCGTGTCCCGGCGCCCACGTCGTCGAAGGGTTTCCAGTCCTCCGGTTCCTGGCCTGCCTGAACCTTGCTCAACTGAAAGCCCGCATCTCGCCTGGGGCCTGCGGGAAAGTCCCGCAGATCGTCGTATGAGGATCCGACCCAGCGGATGTCTTTGTCCTGCTCCATGGAAGATCCTTGTATAAAATTTTATACAGGCATGCCGAAGGCGTAAAGCGGCTGTATGGCCTTTCGAGTGCGTGCATCAAAGCAAAAACGCCCGAGGCGCAGGCATCGGGCGTTTTGCGTCATGGCAGGGGTGCCGTCTTCGTGCGCACGGCTCAGCGAGCCCCGATCCGCTCGAACTCGCTCTCCACCGCCGCATGCGCTTTCAGGATGCTTTGCGAAGGCGCAGGGCCCATGCGGCTGACGACCACCGTGGCCAGCCAGGCCAGGATGAAGCCGGGGATGATCTCGTACAGGCCCAGCCAGCCGAACTGCTTCCACACCAGCACCGTCACGGCGCCGGTGATGATGCCGGCCAGCGCGCCGCCGCGCGTCATGCGGCTCCAGAACAGCGACAGGATGATCACCGGGCCGAAGGCGGCGCCGAAGCCAGCCCAGGCGTAGCTGACCATGCCCAGCACCTTGGAGTCGGGGTTGCTGGCGATGGCGATGGCGATCAAGGCCACCAGCAGCACCATGGCGCGGCCGATCCAGACCAGTTCGATCTGGCTGGCGTTCTTGCGCAGGAAGGTGCGGTAAATGTCTTCGGTCAGCGCGCTGGAGCACACCAGCAGCTGGCACGACAGCGTGCTCATCACGGCCGCCAGGATGGCTGCCAGCAGCGCGCCCGAGATCCAGGGGTTGAACAGCTGCTTGGTGATCTCCATGAACACCGTCTCGGCATTGGCGTTCACGGCGGCGGCGCCACCGGGGTTGGCCGCGAAGTAGGGGATGCCGATGAAGCCCACGGCCACGGCGCCGGCCAGGCACAGGATCATCCAGGTCATGCTGATGCGGCGGGCCGAGGGAATGGTCTGCACCGACGAGGCCGCCATGAAGCGCACCAGGATGTGCGGCTGGCCGAAGTAGCCCAGGCCCCAGGCCAGCAGCGAGACCACGCCCACGAAGCTGGCGCCACGGAACAGGTCGAACTTCTCTGCTGCCACGATGGCGTGCAGGTCCTGGCCCGGCTGCAGATGGCCCTGCACGGCCAGCCAGGCGATCACGGGCGCCAGGATCAGCGCCGTGATCATCATCGAGGCCTGGATGGTGTCCGTCCAGCTCACGGCCAGGAAGCCGCCGATGAACACATAGGCGATGGTGCACAGCGCGCCCACCCACAGGGCCGTGCTGTAGGGCATGCCGAACATGTTCTCGAACAGGCGCGCGCCCGCCACCACGCCCGAGGCGCAGTACAGCGTGAAGAACACCAGAATCACCACGGCCGTCACGATGCGCAGCACGCTGGAGTGGTCCTCGAAGCGGTTGGCCAGGTAGTCGGGCAGCGTCAGCGCATTGCCGGCGCGCTCGGTGTACAGGCGCAGCCGCGCCGCCACCAGGCGCCAGTTCAGGTAGGCGCCCAGGATCAGGCCGATGGCGATCCAGGCTTCCGACAGGCCGGACAGGTAGATGGCGCCGGGCAGGCCCATCAGCAGCCAGCCGCTCATGTCCGAGGCGCCGGCCGACAGCGCCGTCACGAAGCTGCCCAGGCTGCGGCCGCCCAGGATGTAGTCGGAAAGATTCTTGGTGCTGAAGTAGCCGATGGCGCCGATGCCGAGCATGGCGACCAGGTAGATGGCGAACATGATCGCCGTCGGGTCGTTCCAGTTGAATTGCATTGAAGTGTCCTGCGTTGGTCGTGTTTTTTCGGGTGGTGCGGGGCGCTTGCCAGGGGCCGGTTGTGCCGGCCCCGGCGGTTCAAGCCATGGTCATGAGCTGTGCATTGCCGCCTGCGGCGGCGGTATTGGTGCTGATGGATTGCTCGTGGAACAGCGCAGCCAAGTCATAGCCGCAGCCCGCATGCAACTCGTCGCTGTTGCGGCTTTCCACGCGCACCAGGGCACCGTCGCGCGCGGCGACCTGGGCGCAGACCTGCAGCAGGGCGTCGCCGTCGCCCTCGAACAGCAAGGCCGCCATGGGCGCTGCCGAATCGGCCAGGGAGTCGGCGCTGGCGCTGTGCAGCCATGGCACACCGGCATCGCCCGCAGCGGCGCGCAGCGCCTGCCAGGTGGCGGCGCCTGTTCCGTTGTCGGGCAGCACCGCATGGCAGGCGTTGCCGCTGGCCAGGGCTGCTGCCACCTGGGCCACCAGGCCCAGCGGCGTGCGCGGCAATGCCCAGACGGGGCCGCGCGGCAGCAGGCGGTAGCGGTTGGATTCGCCCGTGGGGCCGGGCAGCAGCATGGCGGCGTCCAGGCGCGAGGCGGCCAGGGCCTCGTCGCAGGCAGCCAGGGCCTGCACCTGCTCATCGGCAGACATGTCCTGGGGCGGGGCCTTGGACAGCGTCTCGCGCAGCAGGCCCAGCAATTGCAGCGGTGCCTGGGCGGACGACTCGGCCCGCGCAAAGACGGACAGCGCCGCGCTGGCCGGCCCCTGTGCCAGTCGGTGCAGGTACAGCGGGCCGCCGGCCTTGGGCCCCGTGCCCGACAGGCCCATGCCGCCGAAGGGCTGCACGCCCACCATGGCGCCGATCACATTGCGGTTCACATAGATGTTGCCCGCATGCACGCGCTGGGTGAGGTGGGCAATGGTCTCGTCGATGCGGCTGTGCACGCCGAAGGTCAGGCCGTAGCCGGTGGCGTTGATGCCATCGACCAGCGCGTCCAGCTGCTCGCGCTTGAAGCGGATCACATGCAGCACGGGGCCGAAGACCTCGCGCTGCAGGCGCGTGGTGCTGTCGATCTCGATGAGGGCCGGTGCCACGTAGTGGCCATTGAGCACGCCGTCCTTGCGTTCCACGCGGGTGACCTTCTGGCCCGCTGCGGCCATCTGCTCTATGTGCTGCTCGATCTGGCGGCGCGCCGCATCGTCGATCACGGGGCCCACATCGGTGCTCAGGCGGTCGGGGTTGCCCAGGTTCCACTCCTGCAGCGCATCGCGCAGCATGGTCAGCGTGCGGTCGGCCACCTCTTCCTGCAGGCACAGCAGGCGCAGGGCAGAGCAGCGCTGGCCGGCCGAATCGAAGGCCGAGGCCAGCACATCGGCCACCACCTGCTCGGCCAGGGCCGAGGAGTCCACCACCATGGCGTTCTGGCCGCCGGTCTCGGCAATCAGCGGAATGGTGCGGCCCGCAGGCGACAGGCGGCGGGACAGCTGGCGTGCAATCAGGCGCGCCACCTCGGTGGAACCCGTGAACATCACGCCCGCCACCTGGGCATGGGCCACCAGGGCTGCGCCCACGGTCTCGCCCGTGCCCGGCACCAACTGCAGCGCGTCGCGCGGCACGCCAGCCTCGTGCAGCAGGGCCACCATGGCGGCGGCCGTCAGCGGTGTCTGCTCGGCAGGCTTGGCCAGCACCGTGTTGCCGGCAGCCAGGGCCGCAGCCACCTGTCCGCAGAAGATGGCCAGCGGGAAGTTCCAGGGACTGATGGCCAGTACCACGCCCAGAGGGCGCTGCGCGGCGTTGTCGAAATGCGCGGCCGCCTGGGCGCCGTAGTAGCGCAGGAAGTCCACGGCCTCGCGGACTTCGGCCACGGCGTTGGAAAGGGTCTTGCCTGCTTCCCGCATGATCAGGCCCATCAGCGGCTGGCTGCGTTGCTCCAGCAGATCGGCGGCGCGGGCCAGCGCGTCGGCACGGGCGGCGGGCGGTGTGCCGGCCCAGATGGGCGCGGCCTGCGCGGCGCGCGCGGCGGCGGCTTCGGCCTCGGCCGCCGTGGTCTCGCGCACCCAGCCCACGATGTCGGACAGCTCGGCCGGGTTGCGCATGGGCTGCCAGCCTTCGGTACGCGCCGGGTCGGCAGGCAGGTCGGCATCCGCGGGGGCGGCCAGATAGGTCTGGCGCGTGCTGTGCAGCAGCGCGGCGGCCAGCGAGGCCAGTTGCTGCTCGTGCGCCAGGTTCAGGCCCTGGGAATTGGCGCGGGCCTGCCCTGGCTTGTCTCCCTGCTGCGCGAACAGATCGGCCGGCAGCGCAATGCGCGGGTGGGGGGCGCCCAGCCGGCCTTCGTTGCGCGCGATCTTCATCACCTCGTCCACCGGGTCGGCCACCAGGTCGGAGACCGGCACGGAGGCGTCGCCGATGCGGTTCACGAACGAGGTATTGGCACCGTTCTCCAGCAGGCGGCGCACCAGATAGGCCAGCAGCGTCTCATGGCTGCCCACGGGCGCATAGATGCGGCAGGGGCGGGCCAGCTTGCCTTCGGAGGCCGGGCCCGTCACCTGTGCGTACAGCGGCTCGCCCATGCCGTGCAGGCACTGGAACTCGTACTGGCCGCTGTAGTAGCTGCCGCCCACGGCCTGGGCCAGGTGGTAGATGCTGGCCAGGGTCTGCGCGTTGTGCGTGGCGAACTGGGGATAGATGGCATCGGGCGCATCCAGCAGCTTGCGCGCGCAGGCCAGGTAGCTCACATCGGTATAGACCTTGCGCGTATAGACCGGGTAGCCGGCCTGGCCGCCTTCCTGGGCGCGCTTGATCTCGCTGTCCCAGTAGGCGCCCTTGACCAGGCGCACCATCAGGCGGCGGCGGCTGCGGCGGGCCAGGTCCACCAGGTAGTCCAGCACCTGCGGGCAGCGCTTCTGGTAGGCCTGGACCACAAAGCCTATGCCGTTCCAGCCCTTGAGCGAGGGCGCGGCACACAAGGCCTCCAGCAGGTCCAGCGACAGCTCCAGCCTTTCGGCCTCTTCGGCGTCGATGTTCATGCCGATGTCGTACTGCTTGGCCAGCTCGGCCAGTTGCAGCACGCGCGGCAGCAGTTCGGCCATCACACGCTCGTACTGCGCGCGGCTGTAGCGCGGGTGCAGGGCCGACAGCTTGATGGAGATGCCCGGCCCCTCGAAGATGCCGCGCCCGTTGGATGCCGCGCCAATCGCGTGGATGGCCTGCTCGTAGGCCTGCAGGTAGCGCTGTGCGTCGGAATCGGTGGCGGCCGCCTCGCCCAGCATGTCGTAGCTGTAGCGAAAGCCCTGTTTTTCATAGGCGCGGCTGTTGGCCAGCGCCTCGGCAATGTCCTGGCCCGTCACGAACTGCTCGCCCATCAGCTTCATGGCGCGGTGCACGCCCTGGCGGATCAGCGGCTCGCCGCCCTTGCCGATCACGCGCGTCAGCGCCGACGACAGGTTCTTCTCGCTGCTGGTGGACGTGAGCTTGCCCGTCAGCACCAGGCCCCAGGCCGCCGCGTTCACGAACAGCGAGGGCGAGCGGCCCACATGGGCGCGCCAGTCGCCCTTGCTGATCTTGTCGCGGATCAGCGCATCGCGCGTGGCTCGGTCGGGAATGCGCAGCAGCGCCTCGGCCAGGCACATCAGCGCCACGCCTTCCTGGCTGGACAGCGAGAACTCCTGTACCAGCGCCGCCACGCCGCTGCCGGCCGGCGCATCGCGCAGGCCCTGCACCAGCCGGGTCGCCAGCTCGCGGACCTTGTCGGCCTGCTGGGCATCCTGGGCGCGTGCTAGCGGCAGCAGCACCGGCAGGCACTCGGGCTCGGGCCGGTGCCAGGCGGCCGTGATGGCAGCGCGCAACGGCGTCTGCGGGAGGATGGACTGGGCGAATTCCAGAAAAGGTTGTACCTCTTGGCCAGCGTTGGGTTGCGCCTCTTCGATCGCGACATCGCCAGGGCTGTCGCCTGCGCCTGCAAGCCGGATGGTGGTTGCGCCGCGCTCCAGCGCATCGACGTACTGAACGACGGCCTGTTTGATCAGCCAGTGCGGTGTGCGACCCATCTGCTGGGCTGCGACGCGGATGCGCTCGCGCAAGGCGTCGTCGACTTTGATGCCTACGGTGGTGGACATAATGGATTGGAAAGGGAAAGTGCTTTTTCGATGACTGGGGTGCAACCGGATTCGGCGTGATTTCACATGGGTTGCACCTTTTTTGATAGGGGGTAAACCCTTTGTATTTACTCAGGCAAGCTGGGTCCCATGGAGCCCGTCCAGGCGGGCCGCTCTCACGGCTTCCCGGGTCGTCCTGCGGATGGCTCCAGCGCCTGCGCTTACTGGTAATGGATGGTGAACTCTGCGGAAGCGTTGGCGCTGCCGGGTACAACCCGGTCTTCCGTCTGCACGTAGCGTCCCTGCAGCGGAATCAAGAACGCCGTCTGCCCTTGGGGAACGTCGCCCGCCAACCATCGGCTGGTGTCGTCCGCTTCTGCGCCGAACCGCACCGGCTTGCCGTTGCTGAGGATTTGCGCGGCAATGCCTCGTGCCGTGGAGGTCCTGTTCAGCGTGAGGTTGGAGGACGTGTTGTTGCGGTCGGTCACATCGGTCAGTGTCACGTACACCTGCGTTGCGGTCCCTGTATCGCCGCCCGAGCAGTCCAGCTGAATGTTCTGTTCCTCGCTGCTGACGCTGGTGGCTCCCACGCCACCGGACGACCTCATGAGCACGGCGCCCATGTCGAACCTTATTTCTTTCACCCTGACCTTGCAGGTAGGAACGCGGGGACGAATGACGACCGGGGCCGCGAAACGAAAATCGACCAGCAATTGTCCGGCCGAATCATTGGCACGGGATTGAGCGAATGAGCCAGATAATGTGCCCTCACTGGAGATGGGGCCCGTTTTGATTAATTCGATATCATAATAAAAGCTCGCTTCATTCCAATTGCCACTTGTCTTTGGAACTGTTGAGTAGACCAAAAAAGGGAACGGAATTGTGAAGGCGCTTAATTTTAACTTGATATTCTTGATGGTTCCAGGGGCTGCATAAAGACCATTTTCATGAGGGCCGATGCCTGTGAGGTAGTCTTCTATTCCAGGAACACATTCAAACTGTGGATTCTTGGATTCTGGGATTTTATTGGTAAGTTTCAACGGGCCGCTGTATTTGTAGATGGTGCTTCCAATGTCGTAGTCACCAGGTGCGAATTCGGGGACTGTCATGCCGGAGAGTTCGGCCGTAAAGTACGGCAAGCCGTCGCTGGTGTTCAATTTGCACAAGGCCCATGTTGAAGGGGTAGTCAAGGCCCAAGTCAATGGAATAAATGAACTTTTGAGGATGCGAAGTGCATTTTTCACGGAGTTTCCTTTCGAGCATCGGGTAAGGTCTGCCCAATGCACGCATGAACGTTGGTTCCCCAAAGGCTCAGAAGTATCAGACCGTGCTACTGATAGCTCATCGTGAATGTGGTCGCACCATTGGCCTTGCCCGGCGTCACCTGGGGAGCGGTGTTCAGATGGCGGGCCTTCAAGGGAATATCCAGTTTGCCTTGCCAGAATACGGCGCTGCCTGCAAACCACTGGTTGGTATTGCCTACGGCTCTGCGAAGTGGTGCCCACGGGCGTGGAAGACGAAAAATGCACATTTCCCAAAAGAAGATTGATAGGGGGCGGATACACGGCAGGTGAGCACCTGAGGGGTAATTCTTAATGGTGTGCTTATTTGAAAATAGACCAAGAGTTGGCCAGAATTGCTGCCGGCACGGTATTGCATATCGAACCGCTCATTTTTCAATCTGCTGCGCAGCCGAGCCGCCGGTTGCAGCCGTCAAACGGCAAGCAGGCGTGGCAGCACGAGCCAATGACTGCAAGAGTGCGTTGTGTACGGTACGGCCGCGCAGTGCTGCGTGCCGCTGGCGCGTAAAAGGGCACTATCGAAATGCTTGTCGGTTGCCGCACCATGTGGCGTTTCTTGGGCTAGCGCGAACCCTCTTTTGGGAAGAGGGTTCGCCTCAGATTCAGGTCTTGTCAGCCGCCTTCAAGGCGCTGATCTTCAGGCTGGGCTGCAGGATGGCCAGCGGACGGTCAGCCCGCAGGGTTTGCTGCGGCGGCTTGTGCTTGCCGGTGCCTGCGTCGTGCCCTGCCGCCACGGGAGTTCTGCCCGCGTTGCTGGTGACTGGCACCGTGGTGGGCAAGGCGCTGATCTTGACGCTCATGCGCAGGCCGTCCAGGTTGCGCTCCAGCTTCAGTGCCTGCTGGCTGTCGCTCGGCTGTGTGGCACGAGCGGGCAGCACTGCCGCCGCAGTGACTGCCGGGGCGCTGGCGACTGCCGTGGCCGGTGCCGTTGCTGCCGTACGTTCCTGGGTCATGCCGGCCAGAGCCACGGCCGACGCAGCGTTGGAGGCCGGGGCGCCTGCCACGGCTGTCTTGGCATTGGTGGTTGCGGTTGAGGTTGCCGCGGTCTTGCCCGGCTTGGCCGATGCCACGTCGGTGGCCGCAGGCACCAGGTTGCTGCTGGCCACGCAGGGCAGTTCCAGGCTTTGCGGCGGCTGGTAGGTGGTGCTGCGCTTTCTTTCAGGAAGGGTATAGGAGAGGTTGCAGCCCACCATGCCGGTGTCGGTCTTCCATTGCACCTGCAGTTCGCCCTGGTCTGACAGCCCGCGAGCCAGAAGCTTGCCGGCCTGGCCGATCATGCCCAACTCCTTGCCGTCCATGTCCAGCACGCTGGCGCCAAAGGGCACAGGCATGTTGCCTGCCTGCCGCGCGCGGATCACGGCCGAGCGGCCATAGGCTGTCTTGAACACCAGCAGTGGCACGGCGCCAGCCAGCGGCGCGACGTGCTGGCTGGTTTCCTTGAGTTCCACGTCCGTCGACAGGCCCTTGGGATCGATGGAGACCTCGTTCATCGAGAACGGCGTCAGATACGGGACGACGGCATAGCCCCGGCTGTCCACCTTCACTCCGGGCGCGTTGTTGATGCGCGCGCCTTCCGCGTTCTTGGCCTCCACGATGGCAAAGGTGTCAGATACCGATTGCGACAGCGTCACGCCGCCCGGGTGGGCCACGATGGCGCCACGCGCGCCTACCGAGAACTGCTGGTAGCCGCTGCTGGCGCTGACGCTGCCGCTGAGTTCGGTCTGCGATGCGCGGTAGGTGGCGTTGGCGCTGGCACTGGTGCTGCTGCCATTCATGCCACCGGTGTTGTGGTTGGCGCTGAGGCCGTAGGAGATGGCGTTGTCGTCGCCCAGCAGCCCGGACAGGTTGGCCTGGGCCTGCACGCGGCCGCGCGAGTCGCGGTTGGTATTGGTGGAAAGCATCATGCCGCGCTCCATGCTGAGCGGAATCGACAGGCCCACGTGCAGGAACGTGTTGGACTGTCCCCAGGCATCGCGCTGGCGCGCCGCAGAGAGGTTGTAGGAGATGTTGCGGAACGAGTTGCTGTAGCCAAGGGCGTAGTCGACGTTGGAGCCCTGGCGGTTCCAGTACTTGGCAGTGGACGCCGTGAGGCTGAGACTGCCTCCCCCGGGGCCAAACTGCTGGCCCATGACCAGGGAGGCGCGGTTGCGAGGCCGGTACAGGTCCGTGGAGGGCCGTAGCAGATTGGCCTGATCCCGTGCGCGCATGGCGTCGTTGAGGCCGAAGAATCCGTTGGTGGAGTAGCGATAGGCGGCAATGGCCACGTGGGTGCCAGTCTGCGCAAAGGACTTGGCGTAGCTGGCACGCAAGCTCTGTCCGGAAAAGGAGCCGTCATTGGGAATGCTGGTGGAGGCGTGCGTGATGTCTGCACCAAAGGCACCCCAGGGCGTGGTGAGCGCCGCGCCAATCATGGGCGAGATATGGCCCTTGGCCACGGACACGCCGCCGTAGCCGGTCAGCATGTTGGTGAAGCCGTGCTGCCAGGTCGCCTGCGAGAACAGCGGCGAAGTATTGGGCAGGTGGCGCACCACGCCCGCCGTGAGGCTGTAGCGGTCCTGCCCCTCGCGCAGCGACAGCGGCACGGCCGCGTAAGGCACGGCAAAGCTGCGCACGGCACCATTGGCCTCGGTGATGCTGACTTGCAGGTCGCCACCGTAGCCCGTGGGATAGAGGTCATTGATGACGAAGGCGCCGGGCGCCACCGTGGTTTCGTAGAGCTTGATGCCGTTCTGCGTGATGGTGACTCGGGCATTGGTGTTGGCCACGCCGCGCACCACGGGCGCGTAGCCGCGTTGGGAGTCGGGCAGCATGCGGTCATCACTGTTCAAGCGTATGCCGCGAAACGAGGTGGAGTCCATCAGGTCGCCACCCGTGTAGGTGTCGCCCAGTATGAGCTGGGAAGACCAGTCGGCAATGTCGCGCTGTGCGTAGGTGGAGATGTTCTGGTAGTTGCCCCGTCCAGTGTCCGCCCAGCTGAAGGAGCCGTTGTGCCGGAAATGCCAGCGGTCGATGTTGACGCCGCCGTTCAGGCCCAGGTAGCTCTGCGTGGTGTTTTCTGCGTTGCTGGAGCGCCCGTGGTAGGTGTTGAACTGGTAGCCGAGCAGGCCGACAGGCACGCCAGCGCTCCATTGGTCGGGACTGACATAGCCGCGCACCGAGCGGCGCAGCGAGGCCTGGGGCACGCTCAGGTCCAGTCGCTGCTTGCCGAAGTCGAAACTGGTCAAGGCGCCTGCCACGATCTGGTCCAGCCGGTTGCAGCCACCGTCGGCCACCAGCTTCAAGGCGGCCTCGGGCGGCAGGCGCGAGAGGTCGATGCCCACCTTCTCCAGCAGTGCTTTGTCCAGGCAGGGCAGCGCGTCCTGCGAGCCGGCCTGGGCCTTGAACTGCACTTCGCTGCGGCCAACCCAGTTGCCGTTGATGTAGATGTCTGGGTTGTAGCTGCCTGCCGTGACCACGTTGGCGCGCGAGTAGCGCGAAACGTCAATGGTCTGCTTGCCGGTATTCAGAAAGCTGGGGTCGAAGTCGACGGCAGCCGGCGTGGGCTGCCACTGGCCGGTGGACGTGGAGGTCGTGACTTCCTTGACCTGCTGGCCCTGCTGGGCCTCGGATTGCCAGCAGACCAGCACGGAGAGCAGCAGCGCATGGCCGGGCTTCAGTTGGAAATATCCGGCAGGGCCTTGGCCTGGCCCCGGCATTGTTCCTTTTCCTTGCCTTGTATGCCGGCTTTTGATTCCCTTTTCTGAATATGGAAAGACTGGCCTGATCATTTGCTTATCTCCTAATGCTGTGCGCCCGATGCAAAGCGAACGGCCAAGGCCGATGTGCCAGTCCCGGTAAAGAGACCGATGCAGTTTCGCTGGGTATTAACGCTGGGTATCGGTGTGCTGGCCGGGCTGAAAATGCAGTGGCATTAGATAATCAGACCGGAGAGGACGGGGGATTCGCGTGGCTGTGCTCGCATTGCCCTGTTTAATTGGCGAAATTGCCAATCCTGGCTTCGTGGTTGAGACTGGCGCCCCAATCATTGATGCTGCTGAACATCACCGTGGCACCGGTCGCGCCAGCCATATTGGCACCCGCAGGTTCCTTGATTGGGAAGGCGGCCACCTGGCCGGGAAGAACGGGTCCGACGCCTGCCTCGAAGGATTTGCCGTTGAGCTGCAATTCAACGCCAGCCACATTGACCACAAAGGCGCTGGGATTGCGTGCTTTCAACACAGGCTGGTTTTTGGCGTCAACGCCTGCCGACCATTGAAGCTGGGCAGGAGCTTCCTGGGCATTGCCGGGCAGATTGCCGGGCCGGTACATGAGCTTGACGCGAGTGCGAAAGGCGAACTGGAGATTGTTGGAGTCGCCTTCCATTTCCGCCTTGGGCGGGACGTCCAGCACGTTGAGCCAGAACAGGGATTCCTTGTCAGCAGGCAGTGCTTCGCCCGAATAGATGATGCGCAACGTCTGGCTCTTGCCCGCCTCGATGCGCATGATGGTGGGTGTGATGACGAAGGGAACGTCGATGTTGTCAGGCGATTCCTGGTTGTTGCCCTTGTCCAGCCAGGTCTGCACCAGGGCAGGTTTGCTGCCTTCGTTGGTGAGCTGGATGGTGGCTTCCTTCTCGCCACTGGGGAAGATGATGCGCGTGCCCGTCAATGTCACGCTGGCCTGTGCCGCCGTTCCAAGAAGAAGGGACAACAGGATGGCAGCAAGCCCATATGAACGTTTGATCGTCAGCATCGGAGAACTCTCTGGGTTTTGAGCGAAAGACTGGGGCCGGGCCCATGTCAGAAAAGCAGAAGACACGGCATATCGACCACCGCAAGGCGGCCGATATGCCTGAAAGTCAGTGATTACTGATAGACCAGCGAGTAGGTCACCGAGGTGTCCGTACGGCCGGCCGTCACGGGGCCGGTGGCCACGTATTCGGAGGCGAAACGCATGATGGCCCGGCCATTGCCACCGACCTTGTTGTCGATGTCCACAAAGCGCGATTGGGCGGAACCGATCTTCAGGCGCTCGTTGTTGCTGGGATCCACGATGGCGATCTGGACACCGGAGGCCACGGTGGGCGCACCAGTACCGCTGGCCGCTGCGGGCTTGAGCATGCCGGTGACCAGGTCCACGTTGGGGCCGGCTTCGAAGAACACGGCGACCTTGGAGACGGGCGCTGTGGAGGTGGCGGTGGCCAGCTCACAGCCGCTGAGTTCCAGCGAGAACGCCTGGCGGCCGACCGTGGCACCCACGGTGGCCAGCTGGTTGTTCGCCACGTTGGGCAGCTTCACGCCGTCCTTGGCGGCGCCGGCGACCGTGGTGTCCACCTTGCAGGTGGTGGTGACCACCTCGCCCGTGAAGTTGATGGTGCCGTCTGCTGCTTGAGCGGTGTTCATGGCCATCATGACCAGGCCGGCAACCGATGTCAGCAATGCGATCTTTTTCATGGGTATTCCCTCGAGTTGAAGAGATAAATGAAATTCCAGCAGCGATGAATGCGCTGGTGGAATAAGAGAGTGTGTGAATGGTTGAGTGGTTAATAAATCATCAGTGTTCCATGTTCACCTCATCAATCCAATGGTTGGTAACTGTCAGCATGGTCAAGGATTTGCAGGGGTTGCGATCATGCTGGAATAGGTGGTGGCGCTGACATGGAGAAATTGTTCGGATGAGGGAGCGTTGGCGAGGGATGGGCGAGGTTTGTTTCTCTGGCATGTTTGAAGTTGAATTGTTCAAATACACCAGTGCCCAATGGCGCGGATGGGATGCAGGAGAGAATCTGTCAAAGAAAAAGGCGAAACAAAAACCTGTTCTTTGGGTATGTGATGGATTCTAGGTGTGCACCGCTACTATATGAAATAGGGCGCATTCTGATAATTGATGCCTGATCTAGGAATAGTCCTAGATTTGCTCTGTCGAATGGGGAAAAGAGGGTGCACAGCCCGCCTGCGCCGGGCGGTTGGCTGTGCTGAGGTTGATGGTGTCTGCGGGGGGTAGCGCGGGTCCCGCAGATCAGGAGGGGGCCGATGGGGTAGTCGAAGGCGAAGGCGCAGGCCTGCCAGGGCTGCACCGGCCCTCGGCCCTGTGGATCAGGGGCGCTGGGTCAGCAGGTACTGCGCCATTTCGGCAAAGCCGTCTCCTCGCTCGGCTTGGGTGACATGGCGAGGCAGGTGCTTGAGTTGGGGCACGAAGCGCGCGATGTTGGCCACGCCCAGGCTGTGGGGCATGTGCTCGAACATGAGCTGGTCGTTGGTGGAGTCTCCGATGTAGATCCAGCGGTCCAGCGTGGCGTCGAGGTCGATGTCGAACAGCGTGCGCAGGATCCAGCGCGCGCCTTCGAGCTTGTTGTGCGCGCCAAACCAGCCGTTGATGTGGATGGAGCTGACGGTGGCGTTCATGCCCGCCGCCTTCATGATGGCCACGCAGCGGTCAATGTCCTGCTGGGGCATCTGGGTGAATTCGCTGTGGTCCACGGCAATGTCGCATTCGCGGCCCGCCGAGTCGGTGGCGCGCAGCGCCCCGGGCACGGTGGCCTCGATCTCGGCCAGCACCTGCTGCATGCGCGCGTAGTTGGCGGTGCGCGTGGCCTCGTCCTGCTGGTAGAGCTTGTCCAGCCCGCCCTGCGCATTGCGCCGCAGTGCCACAGCGCCGTTCTCGGCCACGATGGCATCCACGGGCCAGGCCTGGGCAAAAGGCTCGCTCCAGCCCACGGGCCTGCCCGTGATCGGCACCACGCGCAGGCCGGACTGCTTGAGCCGGGCGATGGCATCGACGACATGGTCCGGCACCACGCCCTCGGTGGTCAGGGTGTCGTCGATGTCGGTGAGGATGCCGAGCGGCGATGCGGGAGGTGTCCAGAGGGACAGCGGCTGGAGGGTTGTAGGCACGGTCGTCAAAATGCAAAAAGCCGCCCGGGGCGGCTTGTAAAAGGGCAGCGTTTGCGCGCACGGATCGTGCGCGCACGGGCTCCATCCTACTGCCTGGCGAATTCGACGATGGCCTTGTAGAACTTGTCGGAGCCGTCCTTGGGGTTGTCTGGGGACAGTTCACGCATCTGAATCCTCAAGTGACAGGCTGACCGGTTCGGTTGGAACACTGCTCACGTCGTAGTGCAAAAAGGCGATCAGGCACTGGATGCCGATAATGATGGGCAAGGCTGCCAGCATGACGGTTCCGCTGGTGGCTGGATGACTGGTGTTTCCAACCCAATGCCAGAGGCCGAAGATAGTGCCCACCAAGACCAGCAAGGCGCCGCTCAGGCTGTATACCGTGCCGATATTGAAGTCGCGCACCAGATAGTTGTAGACATAGCGCCGCCCCAGCCGTGAAGCATGCTTGCGCAGGAATTCGGGCAGCACCTTGCCGATCCTGAGGTTGGACTCCTCATCGGCATAGACTGAATCCATGGGTACATCCTTGACGACGGCGCGGACAGTGTTCAGGCGAAACAGCATGTCGGTCTCGAAGAAATACCGGCGCTCCAGCTTGTCCAGCGGCAGCTCGGCCAGCACGCAGGTGCGCACGGCGGTGTAGCCGTTGGTGGGGTCCATCACGTTCCAGTAGCCGCAACTGAGCTTGGTCATGAAGGACAGCACGGCATTGCCGAACAGGCGCAATGGCGGCATGTCCTGTACCGACTCGGGCCGGTAGAAGCGGTTGCCCTTGGTGTAGTCGGCCTGGCGGCGCAGCAGGGGGCGCACGAACAGGGGCAGCAGCGTGGGATCCATCTGGCCGTCGCCGTCGATCTTCACCACGATGTCCATGCCGTCGGCAATCGCCGCCTTGTAGGCCGTGACGATGGCTCCGCCCACACCCCGGTTCTCGGGATGGTAGAGCACGCGCACACGCGGATCCGTGTTGGTTTCTTCGATGAAGCGTCCACTGTCAGCGGGGCAGGCATCGTCCACGGCATAGATGGCCTCGACCTCTGGGCCAATGGCTTGGATGACACCCTGCACGTGTTGAGTGACCTTGTAGCAGGGGATGGCGACAGCGATGCGCATGGGGGCTCTTCAGAAAATCGTCTATGGTAAGTGTGCTTTGGCTTTTGCCGAAGCAGTAGGATAGTTTAGTTGTCTGGGGTTCCGGATGTTTATATAGAGCGGTTTGGCTCCAAGAGGAGACGTTGAATCCTGGGGTTTTCTCGCGGGATATATATGGTTCTTGACTGCAAGAAAAATTTTACCAAAATACAGGCTTGCTGGGGTGATCTATATACTTTGGCATAACATGTTGCAAAATAGCAAGAATATTTTCTTCCAGTATTCCTGATCAGAAAATCAGAAGCCAACTTTCATAAATGAAGTTCAGGGGAAAAGATACTGAAAATGTCTTGTATTTTGTGAATTGCATTTCCTATGTGTTCTGAGTTTTTTTGAGTTTGAATGCCCGCTTGCAGAATTAAACTATTTTTTCTATAGAAGTGATCGGTTGCATAGATCTCGTGCCCTTTGGTCGAGTCACTAAGCGTGGGCTGATATCGTGATTCCCGCAAGAATAAGTGATCCCCCAATAATTGTGGAAATTCGGATCGGTTCATTTAAGAAAATCCAGCCCAAACAAGGGACAATCAAAAAAGCCAAGCCCATGAAAGGGTAAGCAAGATGCAAAGGGGCATGTCGCAGAACCCATATCCATACTAAAGTAGTAAATCCGTAAAGAGCGAGAGCGGTGATGAGCCAGCCGTTCAAAACCCAGTGTTGCCAAGTAGCCGCCTCTGGAATGGATTGGGCGGCTTTTTTGAAAAGGAGCTGACCAAGCGAGATGCCCAGGACGCACAGGACAGTAATGCTGGTGAGGATCGGAGTCATATCAGAGTTTTAAAAGGAAGGTTCAGCGAGGATCACGACGGAAGTAGGGATCAATAGGTACGCCGTGCTGTATCAACGCGCGTGCAGCTTCGGGAAGCGTTGACCTAAGAAGCTCTGCCCCGTACCAAGTTATGATAGTGCCTGGAGGGCAGTTAAAGCTGATAGAAAGCTCGCCATCACCAGCTGGACGCAAGATGTCGTTGCCTTGGAATGCATAGGTATGAGGAGCGCCATCCAAATGAAGGGGTAGGAGTGGCTCCGGTGTGTACCAGCCGACGGGCTCATGCCCGTTGCTGAGTTGCATTTTTGCTCTACGGCAAGCGTGTGACATCTCTGGTGAGCTGATTGCGAAACGCAGCCGCCAGATGGCGTCCAACATATTTTGAGGAGCCAAAGAGGCAGCGTCCGGAATACGAAGGGGAATAACAAGGGTGGCAGGACTGCTCTCCAGACGCCATTTTTCGGTCTGTAAAGGCGTGGCATTGATGGCTCGCATTGGGCCCATGGTATCCCGGTCCAGTACGATCTGAACGGGGCCTGGACGGTATGGATCCATACTTAACGTCTCATGACGCGCTGCATAACGTGTAATTGCGGGGGGGACGGCCGCTAGTAGTAAACCTATGAGAATTCTCTGGGATGTCCATTTGAACCATTGAAAGGCGGTTCCTGTTTTTTCTGTGTAATGCTGCTTGATTGGCTTTTGAAGCAGTATGGCGATACTGACGCCACAGAGCAGCATTAACCAAGGTTCCAGAAAGAATAAATTGTAACGCGTGTTGTAGAGTACCGGTGCCAGTTGAAGAACCATGCCAAGTACCAGTAGTGCCAAAAATAGCAAGACAACCAACTTCTCTCCATCTGCTCCTGCTGTTCCGGGTAGCTGTGGCATGGACCTCCCGGGGCTGCGCAGTGCTCTTGCCGACAAGGCTAAAGCGGCCAAGAGAATAGCCATCAATTCAAATGTCCTGAGAGTACGGAGTTTTGGTGCAATACGTAATTCGGGTGTGCTGTAAAATAACCAGGCTTTTAGCTTTCCAAAAAAGAATACTACATTATCATGTGGTGAAGTGTTTTTGAGAATATCAATTGCAACGCGCGCATTTATTTTATCT
Source organism: Delftia sp. SD018 (assembly GCF_017355445.1). NCBI lineage: Bacteria > Pseudomonadati > Pseudomonadota > Betaproteobacteria > Burkholderiales > Comamonadaceae > Delftia > Delftia sp. SD018. Next base: position 37,413 of record NZ_JADDRN010000022.1, on the reverse strand, counting down.
GCTGTTTTATTGAGCGGGTTGCCTTGAGTCTGGGGTGAGACTGTTGAAGGGGTGATTCCTGCATCGTACCTGAAGCCTGAATACAAAGGTTCCAAACCCATTTTGTAGGGGCTTAAGCCATAGTAGAGCCCTGAACCCGCACCAGTTCCAAGACCCCAAACACCAAAGTACATGCCATTTTTTACGGCAACAGCGGCCGGCAGCATTAGAGCTATCAGCAGCGCTATACAAAATCTTCCATTAATTCGCTGGGAGAATTTGGTGATGACAGTACTTGGGTGGGGTACTTGTCGAGTGCAAAATATCGTGAATGCAAGCGCCAGTAGTAAGGCGCCTAATGTAAAAAATTGCAGAACAGGTCTCGATAGCAGGGTAATAGTGAGACCCATTGAAAAAAAGATCAATGTCGTACGAGGTCGCTGGTTCTTCAGTGTATATTCAATAATTGACGTAGTGCATAGCATTAAGCCGAATAAATATAGTGTTTCGGTCAATACCTGAGGAATGTAAGCAATAATTTCTGGGAAGAATACAAGCAGGGATGTCGCTGCTATACCTGCCAAGATGCCTCCAAGTAATACTGCGCAACGCCACATTAACAGCACGCAAAGAAGAAATAGTATGCAATTGGCGAACTGAATGCTTGCTGGGTCGGCATTCCAGACTGCAGCCCATATATATCCTAATGGAGCGACATAATAGCTAGCGGGATCCGTGGTCAAAAATTCCCATGGATGCTCCGCTAGCTTGCGCGCATTAGGTAAATAGACCCAGAATGCATCACCATTTATTTCTGCCTCTGGAGGGGGGAAGTGTTGTATCAGTCGTTTGGTTGCGGCTGTCAACAAAAAAGCTAACCATAGCGCTGAAATATATAGTCTATGCATTTGATTCGTGCGATTGCGAATTTATATTGCGGAATTTTCGCCCGTACTCCATGTGTGATTGATCTCCAGGGGGCGGGTATTTATCCAATGCAAATTAGTGCCAATAGGGCAATTGAGTACTAGGCGAAAGTATCCTGGCTCAAGCGGGCGAAGCTCTTGGTTTGCATGGGTAGCTAGAGAATTTTTATGTCCATCTATCAGTAGTGGCAACACTGCTGCCCGGGCCGGCTGAAGGATACGCTCATCGTTTGTCTGACAGGTCGTCTCGAATTTCTCGCAGTTATGGTCCTGGCTACTTAAAATAATTTCATCTCCCACAGTTCATTCAATATGTTGGGGTGCTGTGTGATGATATCGCTAGTATTCAAGCTTGCAAGCAGTGTTGCTGGTAATTGCGTAAAGATACATTTGCGAGTGCCACGTGATTCTATTTCTTGTTTCTTTACACTGCTGCTGTCTTTGGTCTCCAGGTGATCCTTTGTTTTTTTAATATGTTGGTTTAATTGCAGGAATTTTCACGTTCCCAGATAAATTTGTAACTAATAAAACTTATCAGCAAGATGAGGGTCGGTATCATGATTGATGGCTATACGAATGCTCCATTGTGCCTTGTGGCTCCTGTTATCCAACGACTTCGGGAGAATTCGAATTGTGTATTAATGAATTTGGTGAGCAAGGAAAGGCTTAGGGCTGTCAATGAAATCAACAGAGAGTCAAGTAGTGCCGAGCTGAGTTGGCTGTCGTACTGGAAAGGGGATAAATGAGAAGCCATTCTGAGAAAAATGGAAAATATCAAGATAGTCATAGTCCAGTACCGAGATTTTGCGATGTTCGGAAGGTTGGGTGATTTCCTGTAACAGACCAGTCAACTCAACATCAACCATGCATAAGCTATGGTAAGCGGTGCGCAATGAAAAGCAAGCCGATAAAACATGCCAATATCGGGAAAATCCGTGCATATAGCAGATGTGCTATTTTTCTGCATGCTTGCTTTAGCGCATTTTTGTCCATGTTTTTCCAGCGCAATGCTCGCGATTCCAGTAAGAGCCAGGATGCATATCCAGCAAAAATGGAAAGTGCAAAGGTTAGAAAAAGACTTGCCCAAAAATTCATCTCGGGCCACAGTGCAATAACTGACTGAGCTATTGGGTAGCCGTAGAGATAGATTCCATAAGAAGGGTCGCCTAGTCGAGTAAACCAACCATCTTTTGCAGGTAGGTTTCCAAGATGGATTACGAGAATGGGGAGTAGAAGAAATCTCGCTGTGGCTGTATATGGAGTTAGAAAATATATAGCGATAAGTACAGGGGTAATGGTAATGAGCAGATTTTTGCTATGTTTCTGAAACCAATTTCGATGCATTGCGATAAGAGACCCTGCTGCAAAAAAAGCCGGGTATTCGATCCAATGTTGGATGTGCCCTGTGAAGTCGGCATTGGCAAAGCAGAGAAATCCTACAATGTAAGAAAGTAGTAGGAATTTTATGAGCGAAGATCTGCGTAGTATTCCTATAAGCCCCAATGCTGCTAGCACAAGATAGCAGGCAAACTCCATTGCAATGGTCCAATAAACGCCATTCATTACAAATGGATTTGGGTTGCTTGCGAAGGACCCCGGAATAAATGGAAACTCACGGACCAACGTCAAATTGGTCAAGAAAAATCTCCATGTAGTAGCATTCTGAAGATATTGTCCTAAAGGCAGGTTGTTGAATATAATCCCAAAAAATAAAGTGCAGCAAAGAACGGATCCCAACATTCCTGGCCAAAGGCGCAATAAACGCTTCCAGAGAAATGGTATGAACTTTGGTTCTCTGTACCAACTCAAAGTTACCAAATACCCGCTAATGCAGAAAAATACCATGACTCCAACGCCACCGGTCACGCTCCAGTGGAGCCAACGATTCTCTAGCCAATCGGGTGCATGAATTCCGGTAAGCGGATAATGATGCGAAAAGATAACAACCAATGCGGCAAGAATTCTTATTTTGTCGAGTTGGTTTTTATGCATCTGGAATAATGGTGTTGAAAATTCGGTTTCGTCTTGTTGTGCTTAGTTGCTCTGCAAAGCCAACCCCGCATGCTCGCGCAGCGGATGGAAATGGATCTTCGGAAACCGCTCCTGCGCCAATCGCACGTCATAGGGTGACGTGCACAGATAGGCCAGCGTATCGGCCGCATCGCGCGCCATGCGCAGCGGGTAGGCGTTCTCGAATTCACGCAACTCGGCCGGGGTGTCGGCCGTGATCCAGCGAGCGCCGGTGTACTGGCAGCCTTCCAGGCGGATGTCGCAGTCGTATTCGGCGTTCAGGCGGTGCTGGACGACTTCGAACTGCAGTTGGCCCACGGCGCCCAGCAGCATGTTGCCGCCGGCCTCGGGCTTGAAGACCTGGATGGCGCCTTCCTCGCCCAGCTGCATCAGGCCCTGCTGCAGCTGTTTGGTACGCAGCGGGTTCTTGAGCACCACGGTCATGAACATTTCAGGGGCGAAGAAGGGCAGGCCCGTGAATTGCAAGTTGGTACCGTCGGTAATGGTGTCGCCCAGCTGCACGCCGCCGTGCGTGGTGAAGCCGATGATGTCGCCCGCATAGGCTTCTTCCACGGCTTCGCGGCGCTGGCTCATGAAGGTCACGACGGAGGTGGGGCGCAGCTCCTTGGCCGTGCGCTGGACCTTCATCTTCATGCCGGGTGTGTACTTGCCCGAGGCCACGCGCACGAAGGCGATGCGGTCGCGGTGGTTGGCATCCATGTTGGCCTGGACCTTGAAGACCACGCCGGAGAAGCCTTCGTCCTCGGGGTGGATGATCTTTTCCACAGGCTGCTTGTTGACCAGCAGCGAGCTTTTGCGGGGGCCGGGCGGGGGCGACATGTCGACCACGGCATCCAGCACTTCCATGACACCGAAGTTGTTCACGCCGGAGCCGAAGAAGACCGGCGTGAGCTTGCCTGCCAGGAAGGCCTCGTGATCCCAGGGGGCCGAGGCGCCCTGGGCCAGTTCCATGCTTTCCAGTGCATCGTCGAAGGACTGGCCGAAGCGCGCGCGCAGCTTGTCGGCCTCGGCCAGGGGGATGGCCTCGAAATCCTGCGGGCGGCGTTCGCTGCCGGGCTGGAACACCGTCATGGTCTGGGTGAGCAGGTTGATGATGCCGCCGAACTGCCGGCCCTGGCCCACGGGCCAGGTGACGGGGCAGCAGGGCATGCCCAGCTCGCGCTCGACTTCGTCGAGGATGTCCAGCGGATCGCGCACTTCGCGGTCCATCTTGTTGACGAAGGTGATGATGGGCGTGTCGCGCTGGCGGCAGACCTCGATCAGGCGGCGGGTCTGCGATTCCACGCCGTTGGCGGCGTCGATGACCATCAGCGCCGAGTCCACGGCCGTGAGCACGCGGTAGGTGTCTTCCGAGAAGTCCTTGTGGCCGGGCGTGTCGAGCAGGTTGACCACGTGATCGCGGTAGCTCATCTGCATGACCGAGCTGGCCACCGAGATGCCGCGCTGCTTTTCGATTTCCATCCAGTCGGAGGTGGCATGGCGGCTGGCCTTGCGGCCCTTGACGGCGCCCGCGATCTGGATCGCGCCCGAGAACAGCAGCAGCTTTTCGGTCAGCGTGGTCTTGCCCGCGTCGGGGTGGGAAATGATGGCAAAAGTCCGGCGGCGCCGGGTTTCCAGGGCGTAAGTCAAGGGGGAATCCAGGAGATGGGTAAATAGCAGGGCGCGCGTACCGGCTGGCGGCCGCGGCGAACCGGCGCATTTTACAGAGCGTGTGTCGCAAGCGGGTTGTCGGAGGAATCCGCCAATGCCTTCGGCGAAACGGTTGTTACAGCATTTGCTCCGGAGATGCTGGGACGAGATATGAGTACAGCCAAAAGAGCTGGCGTGAGAGCGAAGAATGGCAGCAAGTATCGATATTCGCCTGCAGTAGCGAAGACCGCAATGGCGATCAGGTGAATGGCTGCTGGCACGCTGATCAGCAGGGCTGGCACGTTCTTTTGGCGCACGCCATGCCACAGGACCATGGCCAGCAGCGCAAAGCCCAGCCAGGGCGTCCACAGCAGCCAGCGCCAGGCATGACTTTGGCGAAGCAGGCCACGCAGCGCGGTTTCTGCGGAATCCAGCCTGAAAATCCGCATTTGCGATTGCGCCTGGGTGCGCTTGATCACATAGCGGGCATAGTCGAGCGCCGGAAACCCGCCCTGGGCCAGCGCGGCCGACAGAAGCACATTGACGCGGCTGGCCGTCACATCGGGCAGGTTGTGCCAGAGGTTGTAGCGCAGGAATTCATGCGCCAGCTCCTTGCGCTGTTGTTCGGTCAGGCCGAAGAGCTGAGGCCCCTGCGGATGGAACACCAACATATCCCAGTAGGCCGGGTCCGAGTAGGCGAGCATGAGCTGGCGCGGAGCATGGCCTTCCAGGATTTCCAAAGTGCGTGCCGACAGCTTGGGCGACTGCAGTACCCAGGGGTCGTTCATGAGAGGCTGCTTTTGCCAGAGGTCGTTCATGGCCCTGGGCTGCAGCAGCTTGACCGTTTCGAAGAGCACGAGTGAATCCGTGGCGCTTTGCGCAGCGGGCTTGTGCATCTGCGTGCCCTCATAGGCCAGGGCACACCACAGGCCGATGATGGCGCACAGCGGCAAGCGGCTTTTGCGGTGGACCAGAAAGATCGCAACCACGGCCGGTGCCAGAAAGAGGATGCCGTTGGCGCGCACAAAAACCGCAAACGGCAGTGCCAGCGCGATGAGGGCCAGGCTGGCATGGCTATGTCGCTTCTGGCTGCAAATCCACCACAGCTCGAACAGCAAGGCGCAGGAGGCCACGGCGAAGACGGCGTCTGGATACAGCGTGGCCATGAAATAGACCATGTGAGGCGCCGCGCAGACGAAGACCAGCAGCACGGCGTACAGCAGGCGGTGCCCGCGCGCCCAGTACCAGGCCAACATGCGCGCAAAGAAGAGGGCGCACAGCAACAGCAGGATGGCAACGGGCACCTCTACCCTGTGGGTGACGCCATATGTCCAGCGCACGAAGTAGTACCAGAACACGCTCTTGCCCGAGCGAAAGTGCTCGGGCCTGTCCACTTCCTGGAGGATGGCCGAACTGTCCTCGCCCAGTACGCCGGGCCAGAAGACCAGCAGCCATCCCAGATAGACCAGCACGAGCAGGCCGGCGCTGGCCAGGAAGGCGCGGCGCTCGTTGGAGCCTTCAAGACGGGCCTGCGCGGGAACGGCCGCGGAAGTCGGTGGGCCGGTGGCGGAGAGGTATCTGCTGTTCATGGGCCGTCGACGATGCGTTCAGGTCCTTGGGTAGTGGCAGTGCGGTCAGCGGGGAGCCGCTCACCTTCTTGATGCCGTCTTGATACGGCTCCTGCCAATCTCAACCCATCCTTGACAGCCCCGGCCCTAGAGTTTTCCCCATCGCAACAACAGGTGCCGCCATGCGGCGCCGATGCGGGAGAAATTCCTATGACCCTGACCGAAATCACCGGATGGCTGGGCGCCTTGGGCGCTCTGGCTCTGTTTGTCTACCTCGGATACGCATTGCTGCGGCCCGAACAGTTCTGAGGTGGCGCAGATGCAAGACCTGATCTTTATCGCCCTGAGCCTGGGCTGCTTCGGGGGCCTGCTGGCCTTCGTGGCGGCGCTGGGCCGGATTTGATTGCCTGAAAGGAGACCGCCATGTGGTTGACCTGGATGGAATATGCACTGGTGCTGCTGTTGATGACGGCGCTGGCCGTGCCCATGGGGCAGTGGCTGGCACGCTGCTTCACGAGTGAGCACCATGTCTGGATCGAGCGGCTGAGCTTTCGCGCCCTGGGCGTGAACCCGGCCGAGCGCATGGGCTGGCAGCGCTACGGGCTGGCGCTGCTGCTGTCCAACGGCGCCATGCTGCTGCTGGGCTATGCGCTGCTGCGCGTGCAGGGCTGGCTGCCGCTCAATGCGCTGGGCAATGCGGCGCAGACGCCGGACCTGGCCTTCAACACGGCCGCGTCCTTTGTGACCAATACCAACTGGCAGGCGTATTCGGGCGAGAGCAGCCTGTCCAACGCCACGCAGATGGTGGCCATCACCTTCATGATGTTTGCGGGTGCTATCACGGGCGTGGTCGCGGCTGCGGGCTTCATCCGCGGCCTGGCGCGCTCCAGTGCATCGGACCTGGGCAACTACTGGGTGGACTATGTGCGCGTGCTGTGGCGCGTGATGCTGCCGCTGAGCTTTGTGGTGGCCCTGGTCTATGTGTGGCAGGGTGTGCCGCAGGCGCTGGATGGCCAGGTCTGGGCAACGACGCTGGAGGGCGCGCGCCAGCAGATCCTGCTGGGCCCCGTGGCCAGCCTGGAGAGCATCAAGCACATCGGCACCAACGGCGGCGGCTTCTTCGGCATGAACGCGGCCCATCCGTTCGAGAACCCCACGCCGCTGACCAATGCCATCCACATCCTGGGCATGCTGCTGATTCCCTCGGCCATGACCTATGCCTTCGGCTCCATGCTGCTGCGCCGCCGTCAGGGCTGGGTGCTGTTCGGCGCCTGCCTGGTGATGTTCGTGGGCTTTCTGGCGCTGGTGTTCACGGCCGAGCAGGCCGGCAATCCGCTGCTCACGGCCGCAGGTGCCGACCAGCAGATCAGCGCCACCCAGCCGGGCGGCAACATGGAGGGCAAGGAACTGCGCTTCGGCATCGCCGATACGGCGCTGTTCGTGGCCACGACCACGGCCGCTACCACGGGCTCGGTCAATGCCATGCATGACTCGCTGACGCCGCTGGGCGGGCTGGTGCCCCTGGCGCAGATGATGCTCAACTGCGTGTTCGGCGGTGATGGCGTGGGCCTGATCAACCTGCTGCAGTACGCCATCCTCACGGTCTTCCTGGCCGGCATGATGATCGGCCGCACGCCCGAGTTCCTGGGCAAGAAGATCGAGGCGCGCGAGATCAAGCTGGTGATGCTGGCTGTGATGGCGCATCCCATCTCCGTCCTGGGCTTCACGGCGCTGGCGGCGGTCTGGCCCGACACGCTGGCCAGCCTGGCCAACCGGGGGCCGCATGGCTTCTCGGAAGTGCTCTATGCCTATGCCTCGGGCACGGCCAACAACGGCTCGGCCTTTGCGGGCCTGAATGCGAACACGCCGTTCTTCAACACCACCATCGGCCTGGCCATGCTGGCGGGCCGCTATCTGACGCTGCTGCCCATGCTGGCCCTGGCCGGCAGCCTGGCGGCCAAGCCCACCGTGCCTGCGGGGCCGGGCACCTTCCCGACGGCCACGCCGCTGTTCATGGGGCTGCTGGTCTTCGTGGTGGTCGTGGTCGGCGGGCTGACTTTCCTGCCTTCGCTGGCCCTGGGTCCCGTGGTCGAGCAGCTGCAGATGCTGTCAGGACAGGTCTACCCCTGAATCCCTGAGCCAGCTGAGCCCGTTTTTTTCTTGGCCGCCGGTTCTGCCTTGGCAGGGCCGTGCGGCGGAGGTTTCGAGATGCAAGTTCAAACACATACTTCCGGCCCCTTGCCGGTGCTGCGCGCTGATGCGCAGGCCCAAGCGCAGGCCGTTCCTGGCGGGCTGCGCTCGCTGTTCGGCCCCAGCCTGCGGTCGGCGCTGTTCGTCGCCGTGGTCACGGGCCTGGCCTATCCGCTGGTCACCACGCTCGTGGCCCAGGCTGCGTTTCCCAAGACCGCCAATGGCAGCCTGGTCATGCGCCAGGGCTCGGTCGTGGGCTCGGCCCTGATCGGGCAGGAGTTCGCTTCGCCCCGTTATTTCCAGGGCCGGCCCAGCGCCACCACGGCGCCTGATCCCGACAAGGCCGATGCCACGGTGGCCGCGCCCTACAACGCTGCGCTGTCGGCTGCCACCAACCAGGGGCCGACCCATGCGGCGCTCAAGGAGTCTGTGGCGGCGCGCGTGGCGGCCTACCGCGAACTCAATGGCCTGGCTGCAGATGCTGCGGTGCCTGTGGATGCCGTGACGGCCTCGGCCTCCGGCCTGGACCCGCACATCTCGGTGGCCAATGCCGAGCTGCAACTGCCGCGCGTGGCCCGCGAGCGCCAGCTGCCCGTGGCCAAGGTCCAGGAACTGCTGCGCCAGCAGGTGGAGCCGCGCGTGCTGGGCCTGCTGGGCGAGCCGCGCGTGAACGTGCTGCAGCTGAATCTGGCGCTGGACGATCTTTCGGCCGCGACGCTGCAGCCTGCGGCAGTCCATGCCGCCAAGGAGTAAGCCATGTCGCGCAAAACTGCTTTGTCCTTGTTCGATCCTTCGCTGGTGCGCCAGGCGCTGGGTGACTCCATCCGCAAGCTGGCACCCAGCGCGCAATGGCGCAACCCGGTGATGTTCGTGGTCTACCTGGGCGCCATCTTCACCAGCCTGCTCTGGGCCCAGGCCCTGGCGGGCGAAGGCGAGGCGCCTGCGGGCTTCATCCTGGCGATTGCGCTGTGGCTGTGGTTCACCGTGCTGTTCGCCAACTTTGCGGAGGCGCTGGCCGAGGGGCGCAGCCGTGCCCAGGCCGCCAGCCTGCGCAGCATGAAGCGCAGCACCGTCGCCAAGAAGCTGGAGCAGGCCAACTACCAGAGCCGCTGGCACCCCGTGGGTGCCGAAGAACTGCGTTCGGGCATGTGGGTGCTGGTGGAGGCCGGCGACACCGTGCCGCTGGACGGCACCGTGATCGAGGGCGTGGCCTCGGTGGACGAGAGCGCCATCACCGGCGAATCGGCCCCCGTGATCCGCGAGGCTGGTGGTGACTTCTCTTCGGTCACGGGCGGCACGCGCGTGCTGTCGGACTGGCTGGTGGTGCAGATCACCGTCAATCCCGGTGAGTCCTTCCTCGATCGCATGATCTCCATGGTGGAGTCGGCCCGCCGCCACAAGACGCCCAACGAGCTGGCGCTGACCATTTTGCTGGTCGGGCTGACGCTGCTGTTCCTGCTGGTCATCGTTACGCTGCGGCCCTATTCGTCCTTTGCGGTGGAGCTGACGGGCAGCGGCCAGGTCGTGGGACTGACGGTGCTGGTGGCGCTGCTGGTGTGCCTGATCCCGACCACCATCGGCGGCCTGCTGTCGGCCATTGGCGTGGCGGGCATGAGCCGCATGATGCAGGCCAACGTGATTGCCACCTCGGGCCGCGCCGTGGAGGCGGCCGGCGACGTGGACGTGCTGCTGCTGGACAAGACCGGCACCATCACGCTGGGCAACCGCCAGGCCAGCGAGTTCCTGCCCGCGCCCGGCGTGACGGCCGCGCAGCTGGTGGATGCGGCGCAGCTGGCCTCGCTGGCCGACGAGACGCCTGAAGGCCGCAGCGTGGTCGTGCTGGCCAAGGAGATGCATGGCCTGCGCGAGCGCGACCTGGCCACGCTGCATGCGGTCTTCGTGCCCTTCACGGCCCAGACGCGCATGAGCGGCGTGGACATGCCCCAGCCGGACGGCGCCACGCGCAGCCTGCGCAAGGGCGCGGCCGACGCCGTGCGCCGCCACGTTGAATCCCTGGGCGGCCAGTTCCCGCACGCCATGCTCAAGGTGGTGGAGGATGTGTCGCGGCGCGGCAGCACGCCGCTGGTCGTGGCCGACGGTGCCCGCGTGCTGGGCGTGATCGAGCTCAAGGACGTGGTCAAGCACGGCATACGCGAACGCTTTGCCGAGCTGCGCCGCATGGGCATCAAGACCGTGATGATCACGGGCGACAACCCGCTCACGGCGGCGGCCATTGCGGCCGAGGCCGGCGTGGACGACTACCTGGCCGAAGCCACGCCCGAGGACAAGCTGCGCCTGATCCGCGAACACCAGGCCGCAGGCCGCCTGGTGGCCATGACAGGCGACGGCACCAATGACGCGCCCGCGCTGGCCCAGGCCGACGTGGCCGTGGCCATGAACAGCGGCACCCAGGCGGCCAAGGAGGCCGGCAACATGGTGGACCTGGACAGCAACCCGACCAAGCTCATCGAGGTCGTGGAGACCGGCAAGCAGATGCTGATGACGCGCGGCGCGCTGACCACCTTCAGCGTGGCCAACGACGTGGCCAAGTACTTCGCCATCATCCCGGCCGCCTTCGTGGGCACCTATCCGCAGCTGTCGGCGCTCAACGTCATGGGGCTGGCCAGCCCGGGCTCGGCCATCCTGAGTGCCGTGATCTTCAACGCGCTGATCATCATCGTGCTGATCCCGCTGGCCCTGCGTGGCGTGCCCTACCGCGCCATCGGCGCCTCGGCCCTGCTGAGGCGCAACCTGCTGGTCTACGGCCTGGGTGGCCTGGTCGTTCCCTTCATCGGCATCAAGCTGATCGACATGCTGCTGGTGGTTCTGGGCTGGGGCACCCCCTGAGTCGCTTCGCGCCTTCCCCCTCTCTACTTGCTTCGCAAGGGAGGGGGACGACACCCTCGGGGCGGGGCGGCCCTTCCTCGGTGTCCCTCGCTTTGGGGCGCGCCGGTTTCATGGGCTGCTGATTTCCATTTGATATCTCTGAAACATCCATATGAGTTTTTTTTCTTCTCAAGCGACGTGGCGGTGCTTCCCCTGGGTCGCGCTGCTGTCGCTGACTGGGGCGTCCTGCCATGCGCAGTCTCATGCCGAGACATCTCCCGTCAGCTCCGCCAGCGCCGCGCCTGCGGAACCGTCCGCACCCGCCTACGCCCTCACCGGCAGCGTGACGCTGCTCAGCGACTACCGTTTCCGTGGCATCTCGCAAAGCTGGATGGGGCCGGCGCTGCAGGGCGGGCTGGAGCTGTCGCTGCCGCGCGGCGCCTACCTGGGCGTGTCCGGCTCCAGCGTGTCGCGCCACAGCTATCTGGATGGCCGCGCGCTGGAGCTGGACCTGTACGGCGGCTGGCGTACCGAGCTGCTGCCGGGCTGGACGGGCGACATCGGCCTGCTGCACTACAACTACCCCGGCGCGCGCGTGCCCCGCGGGGATGGCAGCGGCGGCGTGCGCTACGACACCACCGAGGCCTATCTGGGCGTCACCAACGGCGGCTTCAGCGCCAAATGGTCGCTGGCGCTGACGCCTTACTTCGGGCTGCGCGACAGCACGGCGGCCACGGCCTTTGCCGAGGCACTTCCCGGCAGCGGCAGCTCACGCGGCAGCAGCTATCTGGACCTGAACTACCAGCACCCGTTGGGCGACTGGGCCGTGCTGGGCCTGCATGCCGGCCACACGCAGGTGCGCAACTACAGCGAACTGTCGTATGCCGACTGGCGCGTCTCGCTGGCCCGCAGCTGGGGACCGTGGACGGCCACGCTGGCCTGGGCCGGTACCTCGGCCGACACGCGCTACTACCGCGCGGCCAACGCGGCGGGCCAGATGCAAAGCCTGGGCCGCAGCGGCTGGGTGCTGTCGCTGTCGGCGGCGTTCTAGTGTGGGAGCACGCTCTGGTGCTAGGCTGAGAACCATGCCCATTTCGTCCTCTGCCGAGCCGGCGCCGCCCGGTCTGCCGCGCCCCGATCCCGACGCCCTGGTCGCGCGCCTGCGCCATGAGCAGGCGCAGGCGGGCAGGGGCAAGCTGCGCATCTACTTCGGATCGAATGCAGGCGTGGGCAAGACCTACGCCATGCTGGCCGCCGCCCAGCGCGAACGCCAGGGGGGCCGCGAGGTTCTGGTGGGACTCGTGGAAACCCATGGCCGCAAGGAAACGGCACAGCAACTGCATGGCCTGGAGCAGCTGCCGCTGCGCGAGCTGCCGCACCAGGGGCGGACGCTGCGCGAGTTCGACCTGGATGCGGCGCTCGCGCGGCGGCCGCGCGTGCTGCTGCTCGATGAACTGGCGCACAGCAATGCGCCGGGTTCGCGCCATCCCAAGCGCTGGCAGGACGTGCAGGAGCTGCTGGACGCAGGCATCGATGTCTGGACCACGATCAACGTGCAGCACCTGGAAAGCCTGAACGACGTGGTGGGCGGCATCGTGGGCATCACGGTGCGCGAGACCGTGCCCGATCAGATCTTCGACGATGCCGACGAGGTCATCGTCGTCGACATCTCGCCCGACGAGCTGCTGCGCCGGTTGAAGGACGGCAAGGTCTACATGCTGGAGCAGGCCGAGCGGGCCTCACGCAATTTCTTTCGCCGTGGCAACCTGCTGGCGCTGCGCGAGCTGGCGCTGCGCCGCACGGCCGACCGCGTGGACGAGGACATGCGCGACTACCGGCGCGAGCGCTCCATAGGCACGGTCTGGCCTGCGCGTGAGCGCCTGCTGGTGGCCGTGGCAGGACACGCGGGCGACGACGCCCTGGTGCGCCAGGTCGCGCGCATGGCGCGACGGCTCGATGCGGACTGGATGGTGGTCTACGTGGACGCCCCCCAGCGCCAGCACCGCCCGCGCAGCGTGCAGGCCGCCGTGCTCAAGACCCTGGCCCTGGCCGCGCGCCTGGGCGCCGAGACGGCCACGCTGCCGGGCGCCGATGTGGCCGAGGCCCTGGTCGCCTTCGCGCGCGAGCGCAACGCCAGCCGCCTCGTGCTGGCCCAGCCGCCACGCCCGGCCTGGTCGCCCTGGCGCTGGTGGACGCGCAGCCTGCCCGATCGCATCACGCACCTGCATCCCGATATCGATGTGCTGGTGCTCTCCGGCGGCTCCAGCGCGGCCCGGACCGAGGCCGCTCCTGCCGCGACTTCCGCGCTGCCGCGGCGCGCACCGCTGCCGTGGAAGGGCTATGCCGGCGTCACCCTGGCCTGCCTGGCCGCCACGGCGCTGGCCGAGCAGCTGCTGCGCGTCTTCGACCCGGCCAACGTGGTCATGCTGTTCCTGCTCATCGTCGTGCTGTCCTCGCTGCGCTGGGGGCGGGGCCCCGGTGCCTGGGCCGCGCTGCTGTCGGTACTGTGCTTCGACTACTTCTTCGTGCCGCCGCGCGGCTCCTTCCATGTCAACGACACGCAGTACCTGTTCACCTTCGTGCTGATGCTGGGCGTGGCCCTGGTCTGCGGCCAGCTCATGGCGCGGCTGCGGCATGAGGCGCGCGTGGCGGCCGAGCGCGAGCGCCGCGCAGGCGCCCTGGCACGGCTGGCGCGCGACCTGTCGGGTGCGCTCACGCAGGAGCAGGTGGTGGAGATTGCGCTGCGCACGGTCTCGGGCGTGTTCGATGCCCAGGCCGGGCTGTTGCTGCCCGATGCCGAAGAGCGCCTGCGGCCCGCGGGCGGCGGCCCCTGCCCCATGGACGACAGCATTGCGCGCTGGGCCATGGACCATGGCCAGCAGGCCGGCCAGGGCACGGACACGCTGCCGGCCGCACCGGCCCGCTATGTGCCGCTGGCCGCACCCGTGCGCATGCGCGGCGTGCTGGTGCTGCAGCTGCGCGCGCCGCAGCGCCTGGAGGTGCCCGAGGAGCAGCGTCTGCTGGAGGCCTGTGCCAGCCAGGTGGCGCTCGCGCTGGAGCGCCAGCACTTCGTGGCCGTGGCCCAGCAGACCCAGATCGCCATGGAGGGCGAGCGCATGCGCAACACCTTGCTGTCGGCCGTCTCGCACGACCTGCGCACCCCGTTGACCACCATCCTGGGCGCGGCCGAGGCCGCGCAGCGCCATGTGCCGCCGGGCGGCGCGGCCGACATGCTGGAGCAGGTCCGCATCCAGGCGCAGGCCATGCAGCGCCTGGTGGAGAACCTGCTGGACATGGCGCGCCTGCAGCAAGGCGGCGTGCACCTGCAGCGCGAATGGCTGCCGCTGGACGAAGTGGTGGGCAGCGCGCTGCGCCAGATGCGCGCGCGCCTGGGCCAGCATCTCGTGAGCACCGACGTGCCCGCCAGCCTGCCGCTGCTGCAGCTCGATGCCCTGCTCATGGAGCGCGTGCTGGTCAACCTGCTGGACAACGCCGCCAAGTACACGCCGGCCGGCACGCCGCTGGCCATCAGTGCGTGTGTGCAGGATGGCGAACTGCTGCTGTCCGTGCGCGATGGCGGGCCGGGCCTGCCATCCCACCTGCCGGTGGAGACGCTGTTCGAACCCTTCACGCGCGGCACGGCCGAGTCCACCGTCTCGGGCATCGGCCTGGGCCTGGCGCTGGTGCGCAGCATTGTCGAGGCGCATGGCGGGCGCATCGAGGCTGCCGCCGCACGGCCCGGCCCGGGCACCATCTTCACGCTGCGCTTTCCCGTGCCCGAGCAGCCTGCGCTGGATTAGAGTCCCGCCATGCACGAAAGCACCCCATGAGCACGCCCGCCAACCGCATCCTGATGATCGAGGACGACCCCGGCATCCGCCGCTTCGTGCGCCTGGTGCTGGAAGACGAAGGCTGGCAGGTCTTCGAGGCCGACAGCGCGCGCCGCGGCCTGATAGAGGCGGCGAGCCGCCAGCCGGACCTGGTCATCCTCGACCTGGGCCTGCCGGACGCCGATGGCAAGCAGGTCCTGACCGAGCTGCGCGGGTGGTCCTCCGTGCCCGTGCTCGTGCTCTCCGCGCGCGAGCGTGAGGACGAGAAGGTGGCCGCATTGGATGCCGGCGCCGACGACTACCTGGTCAAGCCCTTCGGCGTGCCCGAGCTGCTGGCCCGGCTGCGCGTGATGCTGCGCCGCCGCCAGCAGCTGGGCGCCGCCGGTGGGGCGGGCGGCACCGCCGCGTCCAGCAAGGTGCACTTCGGCCCGGTGCAGGTGGACCTGGCCACGCATGAGGTGCGGCGCGCGGGGCAGCCGGTGCACCTCACGCCCATCGAATTCCGCCTGCTGGCGGCGCTGATCGCCGCCCAGGGCCGTGTGATGACCCACCGCCAGCTGCTGCTGCAGGTCTGGGGCCCCGAGTACCTGAGCCGCGCCCACTACCTGCGCGTGCACATGGCCAATCTGCGCCAGAAGATCGAGGGCGAGCCGGCCCAGCCGCGCCACCTGGTGACCGAACTGCAGGTGGGCTACCGGCTTGTGGGGCTGGGCGGTGAGGCATCCACGGGATCGGTATAATCAGCGCCTCTCCGAGGAGCGTTGCAGCGGCCCCCACACATCAGGCGTGGTCGCGAGGCTCGGAGTCATACCTGCAACGACGCTCGCCCACGCTTTCTGTGCGGTGAGCTTTTTTTCGTCTCCCGCAGAACGTGGTTTTTCATTCATCTTTTGGAGAAAACCATGAACGCTGCTGTTCGTCCCGTTTCCGCCGACACGGCCATCGCTGACATTTCCCTCGCTGCCTGGGGCCGCAAGGAAATCCTGATCGCCGAAACCGAAATGCCCGGCCTGATGGCCACGCGCGAGGAATTCGCCGCTGCCCAGCCCCTCAAGGGCGCGCGCATCACCGGCTCGCTGCACATGACCATCCAGACGGCCGTGCTGATCGAGACGCTCAAGGCCCTGGGCGCCGAAGTGCGCTGGGCGTCGTGCAACATCTTCTCGACGCAGGACCACGCTGCTGCCGCCATCGCTGAAACCGGCACGCCCGTGTTCGCCATCAAGGGCGAATCGCTGGCCGACTACTGGGACTACACCCACCGCATCTTTGAATTCGGCGCTGCCGGCACCGAAGGCGAAGGCCCGAACATGATCCTGGACGACGGCGGCGACGCCACCATGCTGCTGCACCTGGGCATGCGCGCCGAAAAGGACCTGTCCGTGCTGGACAACCCCGCCTCCGAAGAAGAGAAGATCGCCTTCGCCGCCATCCGCGCCAAGCTGGCCCAGGACCCCACCTGGTACACGCGCAAGAGCGCCCACATCATCGGCGTGACTGAAGAGACCACGACCGGCGTGCACCGCCTCAACGAGATGTCGGCCAAGGGCACGCTGAAGTTCCGTGCCATCAACGTCAACGACTCCGTCACCAAGAGCAAGTTCGACAACCTCTACGGCTGCCGCGAATCGCTGGTGGACGGCATCAAGCGCGCCACCGACGTGATGATCGCCGGCAAGGTTGCCGTGGTGGCCGGCTACGGCGACGTGGGCAAGGGTTGCGCCCAGGCGCTGCGCGCGCTGTCGGCCCAGGTCTGGGTCACCGAGATCGATCCCATCAACGCCCTGCAGGCGGCCATGGAGGGCTACAAGGTCGTGACCATGGAATGGGCGGCAGACAAGGCCGACATCTTCGTGACAACCACCGGCAACCGCGACATCATCCGCCACGAGCACATGGTGGCCATGAAGAACGAAGCCATCGTCTGCAACATCGGCCACTTCGACAACGAGATCGACGTCGCCTCCATCGAGCAGTACCAGTGGGAAGAAATCAAGCCCCAGGTGGACCACATCACCTTCCCTGACGGCAAGAAGATCATCCTGCTGGCCAAGGGCCGCCTGGTGAACCTGGGTTGCGCCACCGGCCACCCCAGCTTCGTGATGAGCGCCTCGTTCGCCAACCAGACCATCGCCCAGATCGAGCTGTTCACCAAGCCCGATGCCTACGAGGTCGGCAAGGTCTACGTGCTGCCCAAGATCCTGGACGAGAAGGTCGCCCGCCTGCACCTGAAGAAGGTCGGCGCCATGCTGACCGAACTGACGGACGGCCAGGCTGCCTATATCGGCGTGAGCAAGCAGGGCCCCTACAAGCCCGAAACTTATCGCTACTAAGCACCCCCTGAGCGGCTTGCGCCGCTTCCCCCTCTCTACTTGCTTCGCAAGGGAGGGGGACGACACCCTCGCGG
Organism: Delftia sp. SD018; assembly: GCF_017355445.1. Taxonomy (NCBI): domain Bacteria; kingdom Pseudomonadati; phylum Pseudomonadota; class Betaproteobacteria; order Burkholderiales; family Comamonadaceae; genus Delftia; species Delftia sp. SD018. Next base: position 20,027 of record NZ_JADDRN010000022.1, on the reverse strand, counting down.
CGGGGCGGCCCTTGCTCGGTGTCCCTGAGTTGGGCCCTGCCAGTTGTGGGGTGCGGCGCCGCTTGGCGTCATTGGTTTAGAGATTTCCTGGGAACGACGCTATGCGCGCAGATGTATTTTTGGTGGAAGCCGGCCATGCGGCCACGCGCTCGCAGGCGCAGCGGCTGATTGCAGGCGGCGTGCAATGGCGCATGACGCCGCTGACGCCTTGGAAGAAGGTTGCCAAGAACGGTGACGAGATTCCTGCGGGTGCCGAGCTGCAGCTGCTGGACGGGGCCGAGGCCCGGTTCATCTCGCGCGGCGGGCTGAAGCTGGAAGGCGCGCTGGCGGCCACCAAGCTGTCGGTGCAGGGCCTGCGCTGCCTGGACGTGGGCCAGAGCACGGGCGGTTTCACCGACTGCCTGCTGCAGGCGGGCGCCGCCCAGGTCATCGGCGTGGATGTGGGCCATGGCCAGCTGCACGACCGGCTGCGCTCGGATGTGCGTGTGATCTGCGTCGAGGGTGTCAATGCCCGCGCGGTGACGGCCGAGGGCCTGCAGGAGTCCTGCGAGGAAGTGCTGTCCGAACGCTGGGAAGAAGATCCCGACGACAACGACACCCAGCCCGTGGCGCCCTATGCCTGGATGCGCAACGGCGGTCTGGTCGATGAAGACTACGACGACAGCGACGACGCCAAGGAAAAAGAGATCGAGGCCTTCAAGGCCGAGCGCGCGGCCAAGGGCAAGGCCCGGGAAGAAGGCACGGTGGCCACGCAACGCCGCCGCCGCGCCGAGTTTGCCGACGTGGACATCACGCCGCAGTTCGACTTCGTCACGGGCGATCTGTCCTTCATCTCGCTGACCCTGGTGCTGCCGGCCGTCACGCGCCTGCTCAAGCCGCACGGCCAGCTGCTGATGCTGGTCAAGCCGCAGTTCGAACTGCAGCCGGGCCAGGTCGGCAAGGGCGGCATCGTGCGCGATGCGGCCCTGTTCACCGAGGTGGAGCAGCGCATCCGCACCTGCCTGGGCGAGCTGGGCCTGGAGGTCAAGGGCTGGATGGAGTCGGCCATCGAAGGCGGTGACGGCAACCGCGAATTCTTCGTGCATGCCCAGCAGGCGGCCGTGGTGAAGGAGCCTGCACAGCCTGAAACGCAGGACGACGACGAGCCCCGTTCGGCCGTGAAAGCCGCGCCTAAGCGCGTGTCCCGCACCGTGCTGCGCGAGCAGCGCAACGAGCGTGTGATCGACACCAGCACCGAGTTCGGCGTGCCCGGACCGGGCCGCGCCAAGCTGCGCAAACGCAACGAATGAAACACTGAGCAGTGAGTCTTACATGAGCTTTCCGATCAGCTTCGAATTCTTCCCGACCAAGACGCCCGAAGGGGCGGCCAAGCATGTGCAGGTGCGCAAGAACCTCTATGCGCGCAAGCCCCAGTTCTGCTCCGTCACCTATGGCGCGGGCGGCTCCACGCAGGCCGGCACCTTCAACATGGTGCGTGACATCCAGAGCGAAGGCGTCAGCGCGGCATCGCATTTCTCCTGCGTGGGCGCCACGCACGACAAGGTGCGTGCCGAGCTGCAGGAGCTCAAGGCCATGGGCGTGCGCCGCATCGTTGCGCTGCGCGGCGACCTGCCCAGCGGCTACGGCCTGGGCGGTGAATTCCAGTACGCCAGCGACCTCGTGGAATTCATCCGCCGCGAGTTCGGCGACTGGTTCCACATCGAGGTGGCAGCCTACCCCGAGGTCCACCCGCAGGCGAAATCCCCACATTCCGATCTGGAAGCGTTTGCGGCTAAAGTGCGCGCTGGCGCGGATTCCGCGATCACCCAATATTTCTACAATGCCGACGCCTACTGCCGTTTCGTTGATGCGGCGCGCGGCATGGGGCTTGATGCACCGGTTGTTCCCGGCATCATGCCCATCACCAGCTCTACGCAGCTGATGCGCTTCTCGGACGCCTGCGGCGCCGAGATCCCGCGCTGGATCCGCCTGCGTCTGCAGGCTTACGGAGATGACACGGCGTCCATTCGCGCCTTCGGCCTCGATGTCGTGTCCCGTCTATGCGAGCAGTTGCGCAGCCAGGGCGCTCCCGGGCTGCACTTCTATACGATGAACCAGAGCGTCGCCACGCTGGAAATCTGCGATCGATTGGGCCTTTGAGCGCGCAGCCACTGCGCCGGCCCCGGGCGGCCCTCTAGAACTTGGGAACGGTCAGGCGTTCCCTGGAGGTTTTTGCCCATGGATCGTAATTTTCGACGCCTGCATTGGCGCTGGCTGGCCATGTGTGCCATCACCGCCACCCTGGCTGGCTGCGCACCGGCTCCCGTGGCCGAAACCGATGCCGAGTCCGGCGCCCTGATGGCAGGTTCTGCTGGTGCAGCAGGTGCCGAGGCCATGGCTGAAGGCCATACGCCTGCGGCCGTTCCCTCAGCAGGCAAGCGCAGCAGCCGCGCCTCGCGGGCCACGCCGCCTGCCAGCAGATCCGCGGATGCCAGGCCCTCCGAACCGGCTTCGCCCGAAGAGAGTTCCGACACTCCCTCCAATCCCGATTTCGCCCTCGTTCCCTCGCGCGACAGCGACCAGCAAGGCCTGGCCTCCTGGTATGGCCCGGGCCTGCATGGCCGGCTGACGGCCAGCGGCGAACGTTTCGACAAGGAAGAGCTGACGGCTGCGCACCGCAGCTTCGCCTTCGGCAGCCGTGTCTGCGTGCGCAGCGCCGCGACAGGCAGGACGGTGGTGGTGCGCATCAATGACCGGGGGCCGTTTGCGCCCGGCCGCGTGATCGACCTGAGCCAGGCTGCGGCGCAGGAGCTGGGCATGGTCGGCCTGGGCATCAAGCCCGTGGAACTGTGGCAGCTCGACGAAGGCGAGGAAGAATGCCCCGAAACCCTGGTCACGGCCAGGAAGGCAGAGTCGCTCAAGAAGACGCAGCAGGCCAAGGGACAGACACAAACACAGGCGCGGACCCAGGTTCAGGCAAAGGCCCCGGTCCGTCCGCGTGTGCAGGCCAAGGCGCCCGCACCCAGGCCCAATGCACGCACGGCCGTGGCCAGCCGTGCCGTCCCTGCCGCCAGGCCGGTGGCGAAGGCCGCTGCGCCCGCCGCAGCCTCGGCCACGGCAGTGGCCTCTGCGGCGTCGAGCTCGCGCTGAAACGTGCTCAGCCGCCGGATTCGAGCGTGAAGGCCGCGTTCTCGTCCTGACCGAGCAGCTTGACCAGCTGCGGCATGGCCGGCTTGAGCTGTTCCTTGAGATTGAACGGCGGATTGATCAGGAACATGCCGCTGGCCGGCAGGCCGCCGCGCTCCGACGTCTTGTTGCTCTTGACCGTGAGCTCCACATGCAGCCAGCTCTTGCCGGCCTTGGTGGTCATGGTCTTCAGGCGGCGCGGCAGATCGTGCGCCTCGGGGCGCGGGATGATCGGATACCAGACCGCATACGTGCCTGTGGCAAAGCGCTTGAGGCTGTCGGCCGCCATGTCCAGCACCTTGGCGTAGTCGCTCTTGAGCTCGTAGCTGGGGTCGCACAGCACCAGGGCGCGGCGCGACGGTGGTGGCAGGAATTTCTTGATGCCCTCGAAGCCGTCCTCGTGCAGCACGGCCACCTGGCGGCCCGCTTCAAGCTGGGCAATGTTGCCCGCCAGCGAGCGCATGTCGGTGGGATGCAGCTCGAAGACCTTGAGCTTGTCGCGCTCCTGCACGCGCAGCAGGGACTGGATGATGAAGGGCGAGCCCGGGTAGTTGCGCAGCTGCGCGCCCTGGTTGAAGGAGCGCACCGTGGCCAGGTAGGCCTGCAGCACCGGGGCCAGCTCGGCCTCCTTGGCCTGGGCCAGGCGCATGATGCCGTCGGCCGACTCGCCGCTCTTGTTGGCGTAGTCGCCGTCCAGTCGGTACAGGCCGGCGCCGGCGTGCGTGTCCAGCACCGTGAGGGCGGCATCCTTCTGGAGGAGGTATTGCAGGGTGGCGATCAGCACGGTGTGCTTGAGCACATCGGCATGGTTGCCTGCATGGAAGGCGTGGCGGTAACTGAACATAGGCGTATGGTAACCAGCCGCGCTGCCGGGTGGTTGCCCGTGGCGGCTGAAGGATGGGGGCCGGCGCTGAAGCCAGTGCGGCGCAAGGGGGATGGCGAAGGCCTGCCGTTTTTGTATAATGGAGGGCTTCGCAGCGATTTTAGGGTCCCGCGGCGAAGTTTACATCCCCGCCTAAGAGGCTTCCTTTTTGAAGAAGCGCCGACCGCGGAAAAGGACCCGCCAAACCTTTCTTGAAAGAGAAAACTCATGTCTACATTCAGCGCAAAGCCCGCTGAGGTGCAACACGAGTGGTTTGTGATTGACGCCACCGATAAGGTGCTCGGACGTGTCGCCAGCGAAGTGGCACTCCGTCTGCGCGGCAAGCACAAAGCCATTTACACACCTCACGTTGACACCGGCGACTTCATCGTCATCATCAACGCCTCCAAGCTCAAGGTCACCGGCACCAAGAACCTGGACAAGGTGTACTACCGCCACTCTGGTTTCCCCGGCGGCATCACTGCCACCAACTTCCGCGACATGCAGGCCAAGTTCCCCGGCCGCGCTCTGGAAAAGGCCGTCAAGGGCATGCTGCCCAAGGGTCCCCTGGGCTACGCAATGATCAAGAAGCTCAAGGTGTACGGCGGTGCTGAGCATCCCCACACCGCCCAGCAGCCCAAGGCTCTGGAAATCTAAGGAGACCTAGATGATTGGTGATTGGAACAATGGCACCGGCCGTCGCAAATCCAGCGTCGCACGCGTGTTCCTGAAGAAGGGCTCCGGCAAGATTACCGTGAATGGCAAGGACATTCAGGAGTACTTCGGCCGCGAAACCTCGATCATGATCGCAAAGCAGCCCCTGGCTCTGACGAGCAACCTGGAAGCTTTCGACATTCAAGTGAACGTCCACGGTGGTGGTGAATCCGGCCAGGCCGGCGCTACCCGCCACGGCATCACCCGCGCCCTGATCGACTATGACGCAGCGCTCAAGCCCGTCCTGAGCCAAGCCGGCTTCGTGACGCGTGACGCTCGTGAAGTCGAACGTAAGAAGGTCGGCCTGCGCTCCGCACGCCGCGCCAAGCAGTTCTCCAAGCGTTAATCCGCTGGCACTGCAGGAAAGTCCCCCGGGGCTTTCCCCAGAAAAAAACCGCCTTTGCCGGCGGTTTTTTTCTGGGCGATGCAAACCCTTCGCATTCACCTTCGCCGTTGGAGGCCAATGCCCCCACTTGCACTGTCGTCAAGCCGGCGGCCCCGGGAATTCCCGAGCCCTTTGCTGTACCATTCGGGCCAATTGAGAACTTCGGAGTATCCCCATGAGCGCCGTCGCAGAAATCACCGAAACCACCACCGCCGAAATGCCCACCCCGATCGTCTTCACCGACAGCGCAGCTGCCAAGGTGGCCGATCTGATCGCCGAGGAAGGCAACCCTGACCTGAAGCTGCGCGTGTTCGTGCAAGGTGGCGGCTGCTCGGGCTTCCAGTACGGCTTCACCTTCGACGAGATCACCAACGACGACGACACGACCATGACCAAGAATGGCGTGTCGCTGTTGATCGACGCCATGAGCTACCAGTACCTGGTGGGTGCCGAGATCGACTACAAGGAAGACCTGCAGGGCGCGCAGTTCGTGATCAAGAACCCCAACGCCTCCACCACCTGCGGCTGCGGATCGAGCTTCTCGGTGTAAGCCTTGTCGGCTGCGCTGCAGTGAAGCCCGCAGCAGCCCGCCGCACAACACGCCACCAACCGCCGCGCAGCAATGCGCAGGCGGTTTTTTAACGCCTGCGCCCTTCCTGCCTTGCCATGATTCCTGAAGACAAAAGCGCTTCCGCCTCCTCCACATCCTCCTCGCGTTCGGTGCTGCTATGGCTTGTGGCCATCGGCTTTTTCATGCAGACGCTGGACGGCACCATCGTCAACACCGCGCTGCCCACCATGGCCGAGGCCCTGGGCGAGAGCCCGCTGCGCATGCAGTCGGTCATCGTCGCCTACTCGCTGACCATGGCCATGCTGATCCCGGCCTCGGGCTGGATGGCCGACCGCTTCGGCACGCGGCGCGTCTACCTGTGGGCGATTGCGCTGTTCGTGCTGGGCTCGGTGCTGTGCGCGATTGCGCCCAATCTGCAGCTGATGGTGGCTGCGCGCGTGCTGCAGGGCATGGGCGGGGCGCTGCTCATGCCGGTGGGGCGGCTGGCCGTGCTGCGCGCCTTTCCGCGCGAGCAGTTCCTCAAGGCCATGAGCTTCGTGGCCATCCCCGGCCTGGTCGGGCCACTGATCGGACCCACGCTGGGCGGCTGGATGGTGGAGTACGTGAGCTGGCACTGGATCTTCCTGGTCAACGTGCCCGTGGGCCTGATCGGCCTGGCCGCTACGCTGCGCTTCATGCCGGTGGGCGACCGCTTTGCCGTCAAGCGCTTCGACGGCGTGGGCTATGCGCTGCTGGCCTTCGGCATGGTGGCCGTGTCGCTGGCGCTGGACAGCATGTCGGGCAAGGGCATCCACGGCGCCATGGTCTTCGTGCTGCTGATCTTCGGCCTGGCCAGCCTGGCCGCCTACTGGCTGCACGCGCTGCGCCGGCCAGACCCGCTGTTCGCCCCCGAGCTGTTCGCCGTGCGCAGCCTGCGCGTGGGCCTGCTGGGCAATCTGTTCTCGCGCCTGGGCAGCTCCTGCATGCCCTTCCTGATCCCGCTGGTGCTGCAGGTCTGCCTGGGCTTTTCGCCGCTGCAGGCCGGCATGATGATGCTGCCCACGGTGCTGGCCAGCATGGCCATGAAGCGCCAGACCACCACCCTCATCCAGCGCATCGGCTACCGCCGCGTGCTCATGGGCAACACCCTGGTGCTGTCGCTGATGATTGCCAGCTTCGGCACGGTCTCCACGGCGCTGCCGCTGTGGGTGGTCATCGTCCAACTGCTGATCTTCGGCGCCACCAACTCCATGCAGTTCACGGCCATGAACACCGTCACGCTCAAGGACCTCGATGCCGGCAACGCCAGCAGCGGCAACAGCCTGCTGTCCATGGTGCAGATGCTGGCCATGGGCATGGGCGTGGCCGCCGCAGGTGCGGTGCTGGCCGGTTTCAGCGAATGGTTCGGCGGCGACACGCCGCAGCACACCCTCAATGCCTTCCGCGCCACCTTCGTCTGCATGGGCGCGGTGACGCTGGCCTCGACCATGATCTTCTCGCAGCTCGGCGACGATGAGGATGTGCGGCCCAAGCCTCTGGAGCCGGCCGAGCACGAGTGAGGGCTGTGCATAGCTTTTGAACCCTGAACCGCTGCAATACACACTTTTGTTGCGGGTTTACCCTTGTTTTTGGCAAGGATATATGGCAGCCCGCATAGGAAATATCGAGGCCGCCTTATGCGTTTGGGCAGGGCTGGACTTAATCTCGGGTACATCCGCAGGACTTACGCAAGCAAGAACGCAAACACGCCATCGCCACAGGGCCAGCGGCTTTCTTCCTCGGAATTTGCGTAAGTCGTGATCCGAACAGTCCACGCACCAGCAGTTGCCCCCACGAGCATGAGCCAGAGCCCCAGTTCCCAACCCATCCGCTTCTATCACCGCGGCCAGATCGTCGAGGTACAGGGGCCGCATCCCACGCGCTCGGTGCTCGACTGGCTGCGCGGCGACGCGCGCTGCACCGGTACCAAGGAGGGCTGCAACGAAGGTGACTGCGGCGCCTGCACCGTGGTCATCGCCGAGCTGGCCGAAGACGGCGCGCCCGACGCCGTGGGCGGCCTGCAGCTGCAGACGGTCAATGCCTGCATCCAGTTCCTGCCCACGCTGCATGGCAAGGCGCTGTTCACGGTGGAGGACGTCAAGGGCCAGTGCGCCGGCAAGCAGGGCTGTGCCACCGGCAAGCCCGCAGGCGGTGCCGAGCTGCACCCCGTGCAGCAGGCGCTGGTGGACTGTCACGGCTCGCAGTGCGGCTTTTGCACGCCGGGCTTCGTGATGTCGCTGTGGTCGGCCTACGAGCACCACCAGCAGGCCGGCACGCGCCCCTCGCGCCAGCAGCTGGCCGACGAGCTGTCGGGCAATCTGTGCCGCTGCACGGGCTACCGTCCCATCCTGGATGCAGGCCAGCGCATGTTCGACCTGCCCGCCACGCGCATGGCCACCGAACCCGTGGTGCAGGCACTGCAGGGCCTGCGCGCGCAGGATGCCGGCTTGGACTACGCCGCGCCCAACGCCGCCCAGGGCGGCCGTGTGGACAGCTTCCACGCTCCGCGCACGCTGGACGAGCTGGCCGCCGTGTGCGAGGCCAAGCCCCGCGCGCGCCTGCTGGCAGGCTCCACCGATGTGGGGCTGTGGGTGACCAAGCAGTTCCGCGACCTGGGTGACATCGTCTATGTGGGCGACGTGGCCGAGATGAAGCGCGTCGAGGAGCGCCGCGGCGCGGGCAGCCTGGACGGCGGCGAGCTGTACATCGGCGCCGGTGCCTCGCTGGAATCGGCCTGGTCGGCGCTGTCGCAGCGCTTCGAGGGGCTGACCGACGTGTGGCTGCGCTTTGCCTCCGTGCCCATCCGCCATGCGGGCACCATGGGCGGCAACGTGGCCAATGGCTCGCCCATTGGCGACTCCCCGCCCGTGCTGATGGCGCTGGACGCGCAGATCGAGCTGCGCAAGGGCGCACGCGTGCGCCGCATGCCGCTGCATGACTTCTATCTGGACTACATGAAGAACCAGCTGGAACCGGGCGAGTTCGTGCAGGCCCTGGCCGTGCCGCTGGACGCTGCACGGCGCCAGACCCGGGCCTACAAGATCAGCAAGCGCTTTGACTGCGACATCTCGGCGCTGTGCGCGGGGCTGGCCATTGAGCTCGATGGCGAGGTGGTGAAGTCCGCCCGCCTGGCCTTTGGCGGCATGGCCGCCGTGGTCAAGCGTGCGGCCCTGGCCGAGGCGGCCATCGTGGGCCAGCCCTGGGACCAGGCCGCAGTGAAGGCCGCCCAGGCCGCGCTGGCCCAGGACTTCAAGCCCATGTCCGACATGCGCGCCAGCGCCGACTACCGGCTCAAGGTGGCGCAGAACCTGCTGCAGCGCCTGTGGCTGGAGACACGTCCGCAGCAGCCGCTGCCGCTGCAGGCCACCAGCGTCTGGAGCGTGATGCCCCACGCAGTGCACCAAGGAGCCTGAAATGAACCGCCCCATCGATCCCTCCCTGCTGCATTCGTCCGAGGCCTTTGCGCATTACCTGAAGAACACCGCCTTCCGCGTGGACGAGCGTGCCGAGGCCGGTGCCCACACCCAGGGCCAGCGCGTGGGCATCAGCCGCCCGCATGAGTCGGCCCATCTGCATGTGGCCGGCGAGGCCGCCTACATCGACGACCTGCCCGAGCTGGACGGCACGCTGCACTGTGCGCTGGGCCTGTCGCCCGTGGCCAATGGCCGGCTCAATGCGCTCAGGCTGGATGCCATCCGCGCCATGCCCGGCGTGGTGGCCGTGCTCACGGGCGAGGACATTCCCGGCGTCAACGACTGCGGCTCCATCATCCACGACGACCCCATCCTGTGCAGCGGCGAGATCCGCTACCTGGGCCAGCCGCTGTTCGCCGTGATCGCCGAAAGCCGCGAGGCCGCGCGCCTGGCTGCGGCCCAGGCCAAGGCGGCGGCCGACATCACGGCCGAGCCGCCCGTGCTCACGCCCCAGCAGGCGCATGAGCTGGGCCAGTACGTGCTGCCGCCCATGCACCTGGCGCGCAGCACGAATGAAGGCGGCGCGCGCCGCGCCATGGACGAGGCGCCGCACCGCCTGAAGTCATCGTTCTACGTGGGCGGCCAGGAGCAGTTCTACCTGGAAGGCCAGATCAGCTACGCCATTCCCAAGGAGGACGGCGCCGTCCACCTGTACTGCTCCACCCAGCACCCCAGCGAGATGCAGCACCTGGTGGCGCATGCGCTGGGCGTGGCCTCGCACGCCGTGCATGTGGAGTGCCGCCGCATGGGCGGCGGCTTCGGCGGCAAGGAGTCGCAGTCGGCCCTGTTCGCCTGCGTGGCCTCGGTGGCCGCGACGCGGCTGCGCCGGCCCGTCAAGCTGCGCCTGGACCGCGATGACGACTTCATGATCACGGGCCGCCGCCACTGCTTCTGGTACGAGTACGAGGTGGGCTACGACGACGAGGGCCGCATCCTGGGTGCCGAGATCTCCATGGTCTCGCGCGCCGGTCACTCGGCCGACCTGTCCGGCCCCGTGATGACGCGCGCGCTGTGCCACTTCGACAACACGTACTGGCTGCCCGATGTGTCCATGCACGGCTACTCGGGCAAGACCAATACGCAGAGCAACACGGCGTTCCGCGGCTTCGGCGGCCCGCAGGGCGCGATCGCCATCGAGAACATCATGGAGACGGTGGCGCGCGAGCTGGGGCGCGATGCGCTCGATGTGCGCCGCGTCAACTTCTACGGCAAGACCGAGCGCAATGTCACGCCCTACAGCCAGGTCGTGACCGACAACGTGATCCACGAGCTGGTGGCCGAGCTGGAGACCTGCAGCGACTACCGCGCGCGCCGCGATGCCATCGCCGAGTTCAACGCGGCCAGCCCCGTGCTCAAGCGCGGCCTGTCGCTGACGCCGCTCAAGTTCGGCATCTCCTTCAACGTCAAGCACTTCAACCAGGCCGGCGCCCTGGTCCATGTCTACAACGACGGCTCCATCCTCGTGAACCACGGCGGCACCGAGATGGGCCAGGGCCTGAACACCAAGGTGGCCCAGGTCGTGGCGCATGAGCTGGGCGTGGGCTTCGGGCGCGTGCGCGTCACGGCTACAGACACCACCAAGGTGGCCAATACCTCGGCCACGGCGGCATCGACGGGGGCCGACCTCAACGGCAAGGCCGCGCAGGACGCGGCGCGCCAGATCCGCGAACGCCTGGCCGCCTGCGCCGCCGAGCGCCATGGCGGCCGCGCGGAGGACGTGCGCTTTGCCAACGACCAGGTCCACGTCAACGGCAAGGTACTGGATTTCAAGGCCGTGGTGGGCGAGGCCTACATCGAGCGCGTGCAGCTGTGGTCCGACGGCTTCTATGCCACGCCCGGCCTGTCGTGGAACAAGGACACCATGCAGGGCCGGCCCTTCTTCTACTACGCCTACGGCGCCGCCGTGAGCGAGGTGGTGGTGGACACGCTGACCGGCGAGTTCAAGCTGCTGCGCGCCGACGTGCTGCACGACGTGGGCCGCTCGCTGAACCCGGCCGTGGACGTGGGCCAGGTCGAGGGCGCCTTCATCCAGGGCATGGGCTGGCTGACCACGGAAGAGCTGGTCTGGCACCCGCAAAGCGGCAAGCTCACCACGCACGCGCCCAGCACCTACAAGATCCCGACGGCCAACGACTGCCCGCCCGTGTTCAACGTGCGGCTGTTCGAGGGCGACAACTTCGAGGACTCCATCCACCGCAGCAAGGCCGTGGGCGAGCCGCCGCTGCTGCTGCCGTTCTCGGTGTTCTTCGCCATCCGCGACGCCGTCTCGGCCGCGGGCGGGCACCGCAGCAACCCGCCGCTGCAATCGCCGGCCACGCCTGAATCCATCCTGCGCGCCATCGAGGCCGTGCAGGCCGCCGGGAGCTGAGCGGACCGGCGCCGCCCCCCTCATTCCTTGAATCTGCGCGCAGCGATGCGCGCCACCAGGTCCATGGCCGCCCGGCAGGGTGCCATGCCTTGTGCCGGCCTGGACAGCCGGTGCTCAACCCTGGGCGCTTTCACAACCGTTGCGCCCCGCATGCGAAAACAACACGGAGACAATGCGATGAACTGGATGGAACGGGTGTTCAAGCTCAGTGAGCACGGCACCAATGTAAGAACCGAGCTGGTCGCGGGCCTGACGACCTTTCTGACGATGGCCTACATCATCTTCGTCAATCCCTCAATCCTGGGGGATGCGGGGATGCCCAAGGGGGCCGTCTTCGTGGCCACCTGCCTGATCGCGGCGCTGGGCACGACCATCATGGCGCTGTACGCCAACTATCCCATCGCGCTGGCGCCGGGCATGGGCCTGAACGCCTATTTCGCCTACGTGGTGGTGCTGCACATGGGCTTCACCTGGCAGGCCGCGCTGGGCGCGGTCTTCGTCTCGGGCTGCCTGTTCCTGCTGGTGACGCTGTTCGGCCTGCGGGAGCTGATCATCAAGGGCATACCGCAGTCCATACGCATAGCGATCACCGTGGGCATCGGCCTGTTCCTGGCGCTGATCGCGCTCAAGAGCGCGGGCATCGTCGCCGCATCGCCGGCCACCTTCGTGACGCTGGGCGACCTGCACAAGCCCGAAGTCATCCTGGCCTCGCTGGGCTTTCTGATCATCGTGGTGCTGGACCGCCTGAAGGTGCCGGGCGCCATCCTGATCGGCATCGTCGCCGTCACCGTGGCCTCGTTCTTCTTCGCAGGCAACGAGTTCCACGGCGTGTTCTCTGCGCCGCCCTCCATTGCGCCCACCTTCCTGCAGCTGGACATCAAGTCTGCGCTGACGGGCGGCATCCTCAACGTGGTGCTGGTGTTCTTCCTGGTCGAGCTATTCGATGCCACGGGCACGCTGATGGGCGTGGCCAAGCGCGCCGGCCTGCTGGTGCCCAGCCGCATGGGCCGCTTCAACCGTTCGCTGCTGGCCGACAGCGGTGCCATCTTCGCGGGCTCGCTGCTGGGCACCTCCAGCACCACGGCCTACGTGGAAAGCGCGGCCGGCGTGCAAGCGGGCGGCCGCACGGGCCTGACGGCGCTGACCGTGGCCGTGCTCTTCCTGTGCTGCCTGTTCCTGTCGCCGCTGGCCGGCGTGGTGCCCGGCTACGCCACGGCGCCCGCGCTGTTCTTCGTGGCCTGCCTGATGCTCAAGGAGCTGACCGAGATCGAATGGGGCGAGACCACCGAGGCCATTCCCGCTGCCGTCACGGCCCTGCTCATGCCCTTCACCTACTCGGTGGCCAATGGCCTGGCCTTCGGCTTCATCACCTATGCCGTGCTCAAGCTGTTCACGGGGCGCGCCAAGGAAGTGCACTGGATGGTGTGGCTGATCGGCGGCGTCTTCCTCTTCAAGTTCGTCTATATAGGCGGATAGCACCCCCTGAGGCGCTTACGCGCCTTCCCCCGTATGCACGGCGCCCTCTCTCGCTTCGCGGGAGGGGGACGACGCCCTCGCCGCGAGGCGGCTCTTGCTCGGCGTCCCTGCTTTTGGGCCGCGCCAGTTTCATAGGCTTTGGGCTCAGGCAAGATGTTTGGTGGACCCATGCTTGGCGGATGCCTTGCATGGTTTTTTTATGCGGGGTGGATGGCGCCCAGGATGCGCGGGCCGCGTGCGCCCGTCACGGCGGGCAGGTTGCCCGGCAAACCCAGCAGGGCCTGGCGCGCCAGCCAGGCGAAGGCGGCGGCCTCCACCTGCTGCGGCGGCAGGCCGCGCGCGGCCGTGGTGTCCACGGCCACGCCGGGCAGCAAGGCGGCGATGCGCTGCATCAGTTGCGTGTTGAAGGCGCCTCCGCCGCAGACCAGCAGCTCCCCGCCGCCACGCCCGAAGCGCTGCACGGCACCGGCGCAGGCGCGGGCCGTGAATTCGGTGAGCGTCGCCTGAACGTCGGCGGGGCGGGCATCGGCAGAGCTGGTTGCACTGGCGGAAAGATGGCCGGCCAGCCAGTCCGCGTGGAACAGGTCGCGCCCCGTGCTCTTGGGCGGCGGCTGCTGCAGGAAAGGCTCGGCCAGCAGGCGGTCGAGCAGGGCGGGCAGCACCTGGCCCGTGGCCGCCCATTGGCCGCCGTCGTCATAGGGCTGGCCCGTGTGCGCCTGGCACCAGCCGTCCATCAGCGCATTGCCGGGGCCGCAGTCGAAGCCCAGCACCGTGCCATCGCCCGCCAGCACGCTGAGATTGGCAATGCCGCCGATGTTGAGCACCAGCACCGTCTCGCCGGGCCGGCCGAACACGCCCTGGTGGAAGGCGGGCACCAGCGGCGCGCCCTGGCCGCCTGCGGCCACGTCGCGGCTGCGCAGGTCGGCCACCACGGCAACGCCGCTGAGCTCGGCCAGCAGGGCCGGGCTGTTGAGCTGCAGCGTGTAGCCCGTGCCGTCGAACATCTGCGGCCGGTGGCGCACGGTCTGGCCGTGGGCGCCGATGGCGGCGATCTGCGCGGGCGCCAGGCCCGTGGCCTGCAGCAGTTCCCGCACCACCTCGGCATAGCTGCGCGCCAGCGCATTGGCCGCCAGCGCCGCGCGGTGGAGCTCGTCGCGGCCCTCGGGGGTATTGAGGGCCAGCAGCTCGGCGCGCAGCGCGGCGTCGAACCCCCGGCTGGCATGCCACAGCACCTGCGTGCCTTCGGCAAAGTCCACAAGCACGCCGTCCACCCCGTCGAGCGAGGTGCCGGACATCAGGCCTATGCAGTAGCGGTGGGCGATGGGGGAGGGGATGGGCTGGTTCATGCCGGCAATGGTAGCCCTGCGGCCTGGGGCCCGCGATCACAAAAGGATGCGCCTGAAACCACAAAGGCTGCCAGGGCAGCCTTTGCGGGATGGGAGCGCGGCGGCTCAGCGTTCGCTGGCCAGGGCCAGTGCTTCGTTCGATGCCTGCAGCTCGATGCGCATCTGCGCGGCCATCTTGTCGAAGGCGGCGCGGCCGGCCTTGGAGACGGGGCGGGCGGCATCGGTGGCCTGGACGATGGTCATGGGATCGCGGTGCTCGCCGTTGACGCGGAACTCGAAGTGCAGGTGCGGGCCGGTGGCCCAGCCCGTGGAGCCCACGTTGCCGATGATGTCGCCCTGCTCCACGCGCTGGCCGCGCGTGACGCCGATGTGGCTCAGGTGAGCGTAGACCGTGGTGTGGTTGTTGGCGTGGTCCACGAAGATCACGTTGCCGTAGCCGTTCTGCACACCCGCGAAGGAGACGGTGCCGTCGCCCACGGTACGCACCTTGGTGCCCGTGGCAGCGGCGAAGTCCGTGCCCAGGTGGGCACGCCAGGTCTTGTGGATGGGGTGCATGCGCATGGCAAAGCCGCTGCTGATGCGCGAGAACTCCACGGGAGAGGTCAGGTAGGCCTGGCGGCGGCTCTTGCCGTCCATGGTGTAGTAGTCGCCCTTGGCCTTGCCTTCGTCCTGGAACCACAGCGCCTGCACGACCTTGCCGTTGTTGTGGAATTCGGCGCTGAGCACGCGGCCGGCGCGCAGCGGCTCGCCATCGGCTTCCAGCGATTCGTAGACCACGGAGAAGCGGTCGCCCTTGCGCAGGCTGCGGCGGAAGTCCACGTCGCCCTGGAAGATGTCGGCCATCTGCATGGCCACGGCATCGGGGATGGAGGCCGCGTCGGTGGCGGCGAACAGCGAGCTGCGGATGATGCCGCCGGCCAGACGGGGCGAGGCCGTCAGCTTGCCCGTCTCGATGCGGGTGCTCAGTTCATTGTTCTTGCGCTCGACCACAAGGCGGCGGAAGCTGCCGTCCTCGTCGGGCGCCCAGCGCACAGTCAGCTGCGACAGCTGGTGGTCGGGCGTGGTCTCGGCCGTCACCAGGCGGCCGGCGCGGCCCAGCACATGCTGGCGAACCTGGTCGTTGCCGCGCATGAAGGCGGCGGCGGCCGGATCGGCCACGCCCAGGCGCTGGAGCAGGGTTTCGGCCGTGTCGCTGCCGCGCGTGTATTCGGAACGGTACAGGGACATGCCCTGCACGCTGTCGGTCAGCTCGGCCAGGGTCTGGCCTTCGGCCAGCGATTCCACGGGCGTGGACAGCATGCGCACCGGCAGGTCGGCCGGATCGGGTCCCAGGTTGGCCACGGCGAAGGCACCGCCGCCGCCCGTGAGCAAGATGGCTGCCAGTGCTGCGGTGACACGCTTGGGGTGTTGCTGGATCACGGAGGTCAGCCGCGCAACAAGAGCACCGCTGGCATGGTTCAAGCCATATTTCACAACATCAGATCCTTGGGTTGCGCGCATCCGGCCCTGCGGGGGACGGACAGCATCGCAGCGGCGGGATACGCTCTCCAGACGGGCAACAAGTCCGCGCTCTGCGGTGCGGATAGGCGGGCGTCTAGAATTCGCCGCAGCGGGAAAATCCCCGGAGTATACCGACGCAGTCCTACGCGGCCTGGCGAAAAACCCTTATGAATCAATCTGCTGTTACAACATACCCGGTCACCGACGGTGTAAGCCAAGCGCTTGAAACCACCCTGCGCGGCGTGGATGAGCTGCTGCCCCAGGCGGACTGGGTGCAAAAGCTGGCCCGTTCCGAGGCCACCGGCGTGCCGCTGCGCATCAAGCTGGGCCTGGACCCGACGGCGCCCGACATCCATCTGGGCCACACCGTGGTGCTCAACAAGATGCGCCAGCTGCAGGACCTGGGCCACCAGGTGATCTTCCTGATCGGCGACTTCACCACCCTGATCGGCGATCCTTCGGGCCGCAACAGCACGCGCCCGCCGCTGACGGCCGAGCAGATCAAGGTCAACGCCGAGACCTACTACACCCAGGCCGCCAAGGTGCTGGACCCCGCCCGCACCGAGGTGCGCTACAACAGCGAGTGGTGCGACAAGCTGGGCGCGCGCGGCATGATCGAGCTGTCGGCCAAGTACACCGTGGCCCGCATGATGGAGCGCAACGACTTCCACCAGCGCTTCACCGACGGCAGCTCCATCAGCCTGCACGAGTTCCTCTACCCGCTGCTGCAGGGCTATGACTCGGTGGCGCTGCGCGCCGACCTGGAGATGGGCGGCACGGACCAGAAGTTCAACCTGCTCATGGGCCGCCATCTGCAGCAGGAATACGGGCAGGACACGCAGTGTGTGCTCACCATGCCGCTGCTGGTGGGCCTGGACGGCGAGCACAAGATGTCCAAGTCCAAGAACAACTACATCGGCATCACCGAGGACGCCAACACCATGTTCGCCAAGGTGCTGAGCATCTCGGACACGCTGATGTGGAACTGGTACACCCTGCTGTCGTTCAAGAGCCTGGCCGAGATCGCCGCGCTCAAGGCCGAGGTGGAAGGCGGGCGCAATCCCAAGGACGCCAAGGTGCTGCTGGCCAAGGAAATCACGGCGCGCTTTCACAGCGCGGCGCTGGCCGATGCGGCCGAGCAGGATTTCAACAACCGCAGCAAGGGCGGCATTCCCGATCAGATCGACGAGGTCAGCCTGTCGGGCGCGCCGCTGGGCATCGGTGCCCTGCTCAAGCAGGCCAACCTGGCGCCCTCGACCAGCGAGGCCAACCGCCTGATCGACGGCGGCGGCGTGCGCGTGGACGGCACGGCCATCAGCGACCGGGGCCTCAAGCTCGAAGCCGGCACCTATGTGGTGCAGGTGGGCAAGCGCAAGTTTGCGCGCGTGACGCTGGGCTGATGCCCGCGCCGGGCCATGCGCCCGGCTGCACAGGAATGAAGGACGCCGGCATGCCCGCGTCCTTTTTTCATCGCCGGGCCGCCCCAAGATGAAAACGGCCCCCTCGGGGGGGCAGCGGACCTTGCACAGCAAGGGGCGCGTGGGGGGGCATTTTTCAAGCCGGGGGCGATTCGACGGTTTCGCGCGTGACCTCGGCCTGCTCCTGCAGCCACCGGCAGAAGGCGGCCACCTCGGGACGCGCGGCGCTGCGCGGGCCCACGATCAGCCAGTAGGCCAGCGGCGATTCCAGCCGGTGTGCGGGCAGCACCTCGACCAGATCGCCAGCCGCCAGCGCATCGGCCACCAGCGGCAGCCGCGCAATCGCCAGGCCCTGTCCGGCCAGTGCGGCCTGCACGATCTGGTGGGCGTAGTTGAAGTACAGCCAGCGCGGCGGCTGCAGCTGGTCGCAGCCCTGCACGCCGAACCAGCGCTGCCAGCCCAGCCATTCCAGCTGGGGCATGCGGTGGGCGTCGCCGGTCTCGATCAGCGTGTAGCGCGCCGCGTCGGCCGGCGTCCTGAGCGGCGGGCCGCCGGCCAGCAGGCGCGGGCTGGCCACCACGGCCAGCTGTTCGCCGAACAGGCGCTGCGCCTGGGGCCAGCCGTCGCCCGCGCGGCCGTAGCGCAGGGCCAGGTCCACGTCGGTGGTGTCCAGGTCCATCACGGTGTCGCTGGTGTCGATGCGGATGTCGATATCGGGCCAGGCGCGCTGGAAGGACTCCAGGCGCGGGATCAGCCACATGGCGGCAAAGCTGGCCCAGGTGGTGATGGCCACGCTCTTGCGGCCCACGGTCTGGCGGATCTGGCGCACCGAGGCGTCGATCTGCTCCAGCGCGGGCGCCACCGAGCGCAGCAGCTGGGCGCCGGCCCCCGTCAGCTCCACTGCGCGCGTGTGGCGCAGGAACAGCGGCACGCCGACTTCATCCTCCAGCGACTGGATCTGGCGGCTCACGGCCGACTGCGTCAGCGACAGCTCGTCGGCTGCCGCGCGGAAATTCAGGTGCCGGGCCACGGCCAAGAAGGCACGCAGATGGCCGGCTCCGATGGCGCGTGTGCGCAGCAGGGGAACGGGTGCAGTGGTGGCATGGGGCATGGCGCCGCCAGCATACGTCAATCGTGTGACCGGCCGCAGCCCTTGGCGGGCAGATAATCGGCGGCGTTGCCGGCACAGGTTCTGGCGTTTTGGATGAATCACCTATGACAGCACCTCTGGATCTCGTCATCATGGCCGCGGGCAAGGGCACGCGCATGAAAAGCCGCCTTCCCAAAGTCCTGCAGCGCCTGGCGGGGCGCCCGTTGCTGGGCCATGTGCTGTCCACGGCGGCGCAGCTGGATGCGCGCTCGGCCGTGGTGGTCACGGGCCACGGCGCGGACCAGGTGGAGCCCGCCATGGCGGCGGCCTGCCAGGGCGGCTCCATGGCGCTGAAGTTCGTGCGCCAGGAGCCGCAGCTGGGCACGGGCCACGCGGTGCAGCAGGCCGTGCCCGCGCTGGCGGGCGACGGCATGGTCATCGTGCTCTCGGGCGATGTGCCGCTGACGCAGGCCGACACGCTGCGCGCCCTGGTCGATGCGGCCGATGGCCAGCGGCTGGCGCTGCTGACCGTGCGCCTGCCCGATCCCACGGGATATGGCCGCATCGTGCGCGGTGAAGACGGCACGGTGCAGCGCATCGTCGAGCAAAAGGATGCCAATGACGCCCAGCGCGCCATCCAGGAAATCTACAGCGGCATCATGGCCGTGCCGGCCCGCCACCTGGCCGGCTGGCTGGCCCGCCTGACCAATGACAACGCTCAGGGCGAGTACTACCTGACCGACGTGGTCGCCATGGCCGTGGCCGACGGCGTGCCCGTGGTCGCGCACTGCATTGCCGACCCGGTGCAGGTGGCGGGCGTCAACAGCCCGCTGCAACTGGCCGAGCTGGAGCGCGCCCACCAGGGCGCCCAGGCCCGTGCGCTGATGGAGCAGGGCGTGCGCCTGGCCGACCCCGCGCGCTTTGACCTGCGCGACGACCCGCGCACGGGCCGCGCGGCACGCCTGGCCTGCGGGCAGGATGTGGAGATCGACGTGGGCTGCATCTTCAGCGGCCATGTGGAGATTGGCGAAGGTGCGCGCATCGGCGCCTATTGCAGCATTGCCAACGCCACGATTGCGGCGGGCGCCGTCCTCCATCCGTACACGCATGTCGATGGCGAGAAGGCCGGCGTCAGCGTGGGCGAGGGCGCCCTGGTCGGCCCGTTTGCGCGCCTGCGCCCCGGTGCGCAACTGGGCCGCGAAGTGCACATCGGCAACTTCGTCGAGGTCAAGAACTCCGTGCTGGCCGATGGCGCCAAGGCCAACCACCTGGCCTACCTGGGCGATGCCACGGTGGGCGAGCGCGTCAACTACGGCGCCGGCTCCATCACGGCCAACTACGACGGCGTGAACAAGCACCGCACGGTGATCGAGGCCGACGTGCACATCGGCAGCAACTGCGTGCTGGTGGCGCCCGTGACCATTGGCGCGGGTGGCACGGTGGGCGGCGGCTCCACGGTCACCAAGAGCACCGAGCCCGGCGTGCTCACGGTATCGCGGGGCAGGCAGGTGAGCATCACCAGCTGGAAGCGCCCAGTCAAACTGCCCAAGTCCTGAGACTTCCGAGACACGTGGGCTCGAGGGCCCGCATCGCCGGCGGGTCCCGTACGGGGTACGCCGATTTGCCGAATCTCCTGACCCT